>DFDV01000045.1 GCA_002369025.1 Treponema sp. UBA3819
CTGCCGTTACCGCAGTAAATCATGTCAGGCGTAATGGTAAAGGGAATGCGGTCGCCGTCAGAAGGCCTGCACTCTGCACCGCTTCCATTTTTCTTTCCGCCTTTCAATTCCGTACGGCAGAGAACGCCGCCAGTTTTGTTCAGCATATCTGCAATTGCCGCTTTCAGTTCATTTGAGTCGGGGTCAGGATAAAGTGCCATTTTTGAGGCGGACTTTTTTGCGGCACGAACAACCGCCTTGCTTACCAGAGGTGAAGGCGGATATGGATTTTCATTTGCATTCAGCTTAATATAATCCCTGTCCTTGGGCTGCTCACCCGGAACATAAGGATGCAGATTTTTCATTCGGTTTGCTATCATATAATCTATAATCTCCCGTTTTTTTTATTGACTTTTTTCGTTTTCTTCAGGAATTCTGGTCAGCACCAGCGGTTTTTCTTCAGTGACATAATATCCGTCCGGGCGAACAATCACATGATGAAAAATCACCGTATTCAGATCATCGACAATCTTTTTTACTGTGCGCCGGCCTGACTGCACTTCCTTTTCAACCTTCTGGAAATCAAAGGTATAAGTATCCCGGAAGTAGGAATGGGCCGTATCAGACCGGAACTGCAGGACATCATCCCCGGAAATTGAAAGCTTCATAAAGCGTCCCTGGTCACTGACTCCAGAACCTTTTACCCTATAGGTATCATCTTCAAAAGCCACTTCCATGCCGTCTCCCGTTTTCCACTGGCCGGAAGTCAGCGCAGAAAAAACATCCGTGTCTTTACCTGATGCGGCACTTGTGTTCTGAATAGCCATTTTCTTGTAACTGCCGTCCCACTGGGTACTTTCATTGATAATCATGCGGACGTCATCCTGCAGACGGATGCGGATTTCATCAATGCCTGTCAGGGAAATATCTACCCGTCGCTGCAGGTTTTCAATGGAGGTATTTACCGCAGTAAAATACATTCCGCCCCGTCTCATGTTGCTGTTGAGCCAGGAATAGACTTCCTCACTGTCGCCGTTTTCAAAGATGATTTCATGGGCGGTAGAATCAAAGAAAATATAGCGGATTGTCCTTGAGGCATTTTCCGTCTTGTACCACAGGCCGTCCAGAAAGCGGGAAAATGTTTCCACCGTGCCGTCCTGAATGCGGGCCAGTTCCTTTGCCGCAATACTGCTTCCGGGCACTCTGGACTGATGAACCTGTACATATTTTCTTTCTTTTTCGTTCCAGTTATATTCCGTCTGCAACTGGTCGGTACGGGCACTTCCAGACTGAGTCTCTGAACTGTAAACCCAGACAGGAAAACTTATTCCCTTTGCCTGTGAGAGGGCATAGAATTCGTCCCGGTCAAGCTGCTGAATGAAAACTGTTCCGTCAGTGTCAAAATCACCGATGCATTCAATCTGAAAACGCTTGCGCTTGTCGCGGGAACCAAGATACATACGCAGAACAGAATGTCCGTCGGGTGCAATTCCCTGATAGACCAGAGCATTATGATGATTTCCGATTACATCAAGGGAAGTACAGGCAAAGGTGCGCACCTGGGTCACGACAGTTGCAAGGGAAGCAACCCGTTCATATTTTGCGCTTGCGGCATCATAAAGGGCGACCACCAGCACGATAAACTGGCTTGAAGAAGTTTTTATTACATTGATCTGGTCATCATAGCCGTCACCGTCAATATCCATGGTAACGGTAGAAAGAAGAGTCTCATCCTGGGCAAGAGTAATGAAAGAAGTTTCCGCATAGTCGTCGTCATATTCAGAAGTATTTTTTGCAGATGACACGTCTCCCGTATCCACCAGGGGCGTTACAAGGCGTGAACGCTGTATTACGGTATTATGCTCAAAAAAACGGCGCACCAAAAGAAAACAGGCCAGCAGAGCGGCAACTGCAATAAATATCGCGGGGATGATTCGCTTCATGCTTACAGTATAGCGTGGAGAAGGGAAATAATCTACTTGTTAGTCTTTTTACTTCTTGGTAAAATGGATTTATGGCAACAAGTGCAAACATTCTCGTACTGCTCAAATTCTTTGCAAGCAAGCAGGGAAATGCGGTTATTGACTATACATCCTTTTCCTCATACCTCAAAAAGTATGCAGAGCATCATGTTTCAGAACAGCCCGCTTTGATAGAATACCTTTCAGACCCGGTTCCTCCCCTGCAGCGTGAACTGGACAAACTGCAGGAACTCAGGCAGATTTTTATCGTCAATACGACACCCACCAAGCAGGCCATCATCGTCATTCCTTTCTTTACTGACCTTTTTACTGAACGCTACAAGGATCTGCTTGCAAACCCTGCCCAGCCCTATCCTTCTGAACTTGATCTGCCAAAAACAATTCCCACGGATATTCTTGTCCGCCAGAATGCCGCAGACCTTCTTTCCCGTCTCTTAGACAAGCCCGAAAGCGGCGAAAAGATTCTCTACGGTCTTTCCATGGCAAATGACATGCCCACCGTTATCCTTCCGTCACAGGTTCCCGCTGAAACACTGGTTGCCGTAAGCCTTGCAAAACTCCGTCTCCTTCTTTCCAAGGGAGACCATCATGACTACTTCCGCAAAAAAATGACCATTTCAAATCCGGGACGTGAAGTTTCTGCAAAAAACTTCTTCAACAATTTTGCAGACAAAGCGGAAGCGGGCATGGAAATGCTCAAAAATGCAGGCGACACCTTTTACCTGTGGACCCAGCTCTGCTACTTCATCCGCCAGGACTATGAAAAAATCAAGGAATACACCATTGAGGATGTATCCCGTCTTCAGGCAGTACACATCATAGAAATTGCCGCCAATTATTACAAAAACAGAGCCCAGGCTAACCAGCAGAAGCAGTCCGCCCTCCAGCAGCTGGAAGACCAGTTAAAGAAGCCGCCTTACTATTACACCCTTGACGGAATCACAAAATTCAAGGATCAGAAAGGCGAACTGCTGCTCGGTCAGTACAGTGAAGAAGAACTAAAAAACTTTCTGCACGCAAAATCAACAGAAAGCTCAGGAACCGCCCTGCCGGAACTGCTTATCTTTAAGGCACAGGGAAGCGACCAGCGTTATTTTATCTTCAAGGAAAAAGTAATGAATCTGGTAGTCCGTCTTGCCTCTGATGCGAGAACGGTTGTCCGCGAGACAATCACAAAGCACTGGAACCAGGTACTTATGCAGTACGACACCCTGCCGGAAATGAAAGACCAGGCAGCCTTTGAAGCCCGTCTGGAACAGGAAGTCAAAACACAGGAGCCCATACTTCATGCCCTGCTGAACGCAAGTTTCCTTCCTGTCGTAGATACAGAAACTACAGAAACCACCGAGGGCCACGTTCCTTTCTTCTACAACGGAGTCCTCATTCCCTACAGCGACATTCTGCTTATGAACCGCAGCGAACTCTTTACCGATGCCCGCATAATCCTGCCCTTCTGGTATACATTCCCTGTCGTTTCATGGATTGCAAAACTTCTCTTCCGCCCCAGCAAGAACAAGAGAAACGTAAAACAGAAAAATTCTGCGGAACTCTACCGGGAGGCAGAAGCAGAAAAGCGGCGCGAAGAAAGCATGGAAGCGGAAATCGCAAAAAATCCCAGCATCAACAAAAAAGTTGCCCTCAGGGAATCTGCCCGCCTTGCAGAACAGGAACTTGTTCCCCAGACTTCCACCCTTGACCGTGAACTGGAATCTTACCGCCGCCAGTGGAACCATCTTCTGGGTAAAATAGAAAGCCAGAACCTGACTGAAGACGTCAATTCTCTCATACGTGACTACCTCCGCAAATGCATGCGCACATTCAAGACCACTTCCCTTACAGTGGACAGAATCAGAAGCATAGCAGAAACGCTGGTAAAGGCTCCGGGCATGCAGAGAATCAAGGAATCAGACGCACTGAACATGTACATTCAGCTCTACCTTATCAAGCTGATTAAGAATGTTCCCATGTGATTTTCAGCATTTTTCGTAAAAAAATCGATTTTTTTTCATTTTTTTTCTGAATTTTTTGTACATTTTTGCTTTTTAAAGCCTATATATAAGTGTAAGTCAAAAATGACTTGCACTTATTTTTTTGTTCTGGCCGGAACGAGATGGAGAAAAGCATATGAATGGAATGAATCAAGTGATTTTGGAAGGCAACATCGTTCGTGTACCCGTGGCAAAAGACACGCCGCGCGGAACCCGCCTCTGTACCCTGCCCATTGCAGTAAACCGCATCTACAAGGACAAGGAAGGCAAGGATGTTGATGAAGTGAGCTACTACGATATAGAGGCATGGGGAGAAAAACTTGCCAATGTTATCGAAAAATGTGGCTTTAAGGGGCGCGGCGTACGCGTTGTGGGAAGACTCAAACAGAACCGCTGGAAGACCACAGACGGAAAATCCATGGCAAAGATTGTTGTCATTGCAGAACATGTGGATTTTAAGCCCTCATTCCGCAAAAAAAATGAGAATGAAGAAGATTCTTCACCGGCAGAACAGGTTCCCGTAGACGAAGGCTCAGAATGCAGCGAAGACTACGAAAATCTTGCAGAAGCCGCAGCGGGAATTCGTGCTGAACAGGAGGCAGGCGAAACAGTCTTTTAAATCATCCTGATGCAGGTCACCTTCTGCCGGCAGGCCGGTCTATCGACCGACAGGCAGACTAGCGTGACTTGCGGGTGGGACGGGGTTTACCAGTCCTGCGCTGGGGGGCGCGGTTTTTACCGCCGGCACGACCATACTGCTGGGCTTTACGGGCTTCGGCGGCGCGTTCATTGGAAGCCTTGTATTCTTCCATGCGCTCCGGACTGTAAAAACCGTCCTTCCAGTTAAAGCGGGATGTATCTGGCACAGGAAGTTTTTTGAGCATGGCATTCTTAATCATTTTCAGTTCGCCTTTGCTGACCTTTATCTTTGAAAAGTCGATCAGAATGCGGTGGAATCCGTCATGGTCAAGGGCTTCCGTTTTATCCACAATGGAGAAAGGTGCCTCCGGCATGACAAAT
Organism: Treponema sp. UBA3819; assembly: GCA_002369025.1. Classification (GTDB taxonomy): domain Bacteria; phylum Spirochaetota; class Spirochaetia; order Treponematales; family Treponemataceae; genus Treponema_D. The sequence goes on from DFDV01000045.1 coordinate 4,970, forward strand.
GAACCGTCCGGCGTAGCATTTACCTTGAATTCCATGCCTTCTTTGTCAGTGAAGTAGGTAAAATCATAGGATGCAGGCAGCTTAAAACGCATGCGGAAGAGAGCCGGATAGGCATAGGCAGTGACCATTACTCGGTCACGAACATTCTTTTCAAAAGTGTCCTGCAGGTTGGCATAGGAATTTTCAACCGGCGTGATAAATGCACCGACATTCTGATTTTCAAGCCAGCTCACTGCCCAGCGGTTAAAGGTGTAGAGATAGGGACCTGCAATGATATTGGCTTTTTTCTCACGGAGCATGGCGATGTGGGCCACATTATTTGCCACAAAAGTTGTAAAGCCGTCCGCAATAAAGCGGTCCAGATTTGCAGAAAGTTCATCTTCAGTTGCCGCAGGACAATAGGGATCAAGAGAAATAATAATCTGCTTTTTTGAGAAAGGCAGGGTTGTCTTATGGGCAAGCAAATCTGCCTTAGTTTCAAAATTCAATTCCAGAATGACGCGTACGGGATGCTGTGACTGCACGGCAAACATATCGCTGATGGTAGACACCTGCATGTAGAGTCCTTCCGGGAAATATGAGAGTTCATTTTTTGCAATGGGCGTCAGGTCAAGCACGGGAAGTTTTTCAGCCCCGGGCTGCTGACGGAAGCGGCCGATATCATTGGGGAGAACCCGGTTGTAGCGCTTTGACATAGATTTTGTCTGAAGCAGATAGACTGCATCTCCCCGGCTAAAGCCGACGGGAATGTCAATCCAGCGGTTGCCCTTTTCATCAGTCTGAACAGTACGCACTTTGTGGCTTACGCGGCCCGTGTCATCTTTTTTATGCAGACGGATTGAGTCGCCGGGGTCAGGGTCGTAGGAGCCGCCCTTAAGGCAGGCCATCTGTACCTGCCAGGAAGAAGGCTCTGCATCAGGGGCCGCATTTTCCTGTGCACGGCGGCGGGTTTCCTCATCTGCCATCTGCAGTCTGTCAATCACACCAAGATAAATGCCGGTTCCACCCGCCTGTTTCGGGTTCAGGATTGCATCTCCGGCTTTCTCAACGCCTTCTTCATTTGTCTTAAAATTGTACCAGTAAGTTGTTTTTGAGCGGGCAAAATCAGTAGCCAGCATGCGCTTTGCGGCCGCAACAGCACCCTTCTTGTCTTCCTGCCAGTGGTCCATCAGATAGCGGTAGGCGGCAACAACTGAACCGACATACTCAGCGCTCTTCATGCGGCCTTCAATCTTAAATGATTCCACACCAATCTGCATCAGGTCAGGAATGTGGTCAATCAGCTGTAAGTCTGACGGAGAAAAATAGTAGCCCTGTTCAGTTCCCTCTCCCATTTCCGCTGTGTAAAAACGGCGGCAGGCCTGGGTACACATACCACGGTTCGCACTCTTTCCGCCCAAAAAGCTGGAAAAAAGGCACAGACCGCTTTCACTTACACAGAGAGCACCGTGAACAAAGATTTCCAGTTCCGTTTTTGTCTCTGCCTTTATTTTTTTGATTTCTTCCAGACCAAGTTCACGGGCCACAACTACCCGCTGCAGGCCTTCTTTTGCAAGAAGATTAACACCTGCCGCACTTTCCACATTCATCTGCGTTGAGCCGTGCAGTTCAAGGTCAGGGAAAAATTCCTGGCACATGCGCACTACGCCAAAATCCTGTACGATAAGACCGTCCGGACCAATTTTATTCAAATATGAAAGAAAACGGTAGAGTCTTTCTGTCTCACGCTCTTCGCTTACGGTATTTACCGTCACATAGATTTTTTTTCCTTGGCGGTGCAGGGCATTCACTGCGCCTTCAAACTGATTCCATGCAAAGTTTGATGAACGGAGTCTTGCGTTAAAACTTTTGAGACCGAGATAAACTGCGTCTGCGCCTTCACCAATTGCGGCGTCCAGGGCTTCCGGATTTCCGGCGGGTGCTAATAATTCTGCCATTCAAGCAGTATAGCACAGAAGCCGGCCCTCTGCCTAGCACAGGAATCTATGGCTGCCAGGCTTCCTGACTGTTGGGCAGTCCCGGACTTGCACAGGAAGTGTTTACGACAAACCAGTCAGAGGCGCTTACAGGCACTACACTTCCCCTCTCCCAGCTTTTTGCCGCAAGGGCTTCAACATTTTTCCGGCAGAGGGTGCGGGTTGTCGTTGCGCCAGCATTGCTTGCGGCAGCCGTAATATCTCCGCCTGCCCAGATTCCTTTAGCAACCGCTTTAGCCGCCAGTTCCTTGGACAGGGGCTTCTGCCAGTCACTTTTACTTCCGTCGCTGTAAAGAACCGCATCCAGAATGGTGTTCCCCCCGTCTGAAGTCAGGGCAAGCACATCCGTTTTCTGCAGGCGGGCAGAATCATCTTCGTTTTCAGCCCATAAGTCCCGGGCCGTATCGCAGTTATTGTTATTTACGGCGCTGGTGGCGGCTGTCAAATCCTTTCCTCTTTCATCAATGCAAAAGTCTGGGGTGTCCGTATCGTGGCGGAAGTGGATAGTAATGTATTCTCCTGTCTTTACTTCCATCTTTGGGAACATGTACTTTTTCTCCCTGCCGTCATAGCCGCCAGTCACTTCCAGTCCGGCTGTGTTGCCGCCTTCAAGCACATAGAGTTCCACAAATTCAGGCGTCTTCCCCGTTCCCTCGCTGCGGATTTCACTGAAAATCATAACAGGAACGCTGTCATTAAAGCCGGTAAAGGGAAGACTGAATGTAAGGGTGTTGCCGTTCAAATCTTCCACAATTCCAGTCAGATGATAGCGGACACCGATTTCTGTCGGTTCGGTCAGGGTAAGTTCCGCCGTAGTCATTTTTTCGTTGTAGGAAACAAATACTTCACTGGCAGCAGCATTTTCCTCATCTGCCCGCTTAAACACTACATCCCTGAGCTGCATGGGCTCTGAACAGGCAATCTCCAGAGTGTTACGCTGTTTAAAGTCAAAGGATAAAATCTGGGGAACAATTTTATCCACCGTCACGATTTCAAGGCCTTCTTCCGTAAGCTTGCATGAGACAGGGGCCGCCATAAAAAGAACAGCCGCACAGATTCCTCCGCATGCGGTCAGGTAGCGAAGCACAAATACAATTGATTGAAATAAATCCCGTTTTTTCATCTTAAAACCTCCACAATATATATAGGCTTTAAAATGCAAAAAACTACATTTTTTTAGAAAAAAAATTGAAAAAAGTAAAAAAAAATCCCGCAGCTCTCTGCGGGACCTTCATTACAGGCGGATTGTCTCAACCATGTAGCGGATTGATGTTCCGTTTTTATCTTTTACCTGTTTTTCTATGATGAAAACAAGGTTTCTGCCTGACTTGTCAGAAAAAACCCGGTCGATTTTGTAGGAAGAAACACCCTTCCGTTTTACCGAAGGATTTCCAACAATGTTCCGGCTGATAAGTTCACCTTTTTCGTTTTTCTTTTCCAGTGTAATGGAGAAAGAAGAACGGATATTTGTTTCTTTTCCCTCCGTGCAGGAATTCACTTTCAAATGGTAGAAAACGCTCTGCTCGGTAGAAGAACCTTCAAAATCCTTGAAGACAATTTCAGTTCCGTCATTTACCCGCTCGTCACGAATGTAAAGCAGATTTTCAGGAAGGGCTGGTTTGCATTCATATTTTCTTACTGCCCAGCCGGCTTTTTCAAGCAGTTCGTCATAGACAGTCTTGCCGCTTTTTGAAGAAGTTGCCACGGAAGGCTCAGTCTTAAAGACACCGCCAGAAACAAAGTCATTCTTTGCGATATCTACCGTATAGATTTCTGCATATCCCTGAAAGTCATTGTCGGTGCGGCCGTATTCGCCAAAAATGTATGTCTTTCCGTCAGAAGAGATCCCCACATCAACAAAGGCAGCTGCGTCCCCGGCAAAAGTGCACAGCGAAGCTGCAAGAACAATAATTCCGCATAATACCTTTTTCATAATGCCTCCACTTTATTATTTTCGGCTCTTTTTGCATAAGTCTTTACATATTTTGCAGTTAAGATTATGATTTTACCATGACCTTAAAGACAAGGAACACTCTCACCAGGTATATTTTCATTTTTTCACTGATTGCCATTGCAGCAAGCGCCGCGTCCTTTATCACGGCAATCGTTACAAAATCTCTGCTTCCACCCGTCAGCCTCAGAACCTTTGATCTTGCAGACTTTTTACTGACCCGCTACGATTTTATCGCCGTCATCATATCAATTGCCATGCTTTCACTCTATGTGCCTCTCTCTCTTTTTCTTTTGCTCAGAGTTTTTGAAAACACACAGTCTGTAGAAGTGATTTTTTTCTGCGGCGCCCTCATCGGCTGTCTTTGCGAAACGACCCGCGCCATCATTCCCCTTTTTGGTATCTGGCAGTCTTACTCTACCCTGCTCTTTTTTCTGAGCAGAATTGTCTTTACCGGAAGAATGATGGTGCCCCTCTTTTTCTTCGCCGCAGCAACTCTCAGCGATGCGGAACAGAGGCAAAACGTTGAGCGCAATTTCAGCATCGTACTCGCTCTGGCGGCTGTCATTGCATCTGCCATCCCCATGAATACGGCGCAGACAACTACCGCCTGCATGGTCATCGAAGGATTTGCTCCCATGCCCACCATCATACGGATTCTGCTTTTCATCATCGCTGGCGCCGTCTTCTACATCAATGCAAAAAAACATGACAGCCCGGAACTGAAAAAACTTTCTTTCTACTACATTTTTGTCGTGGCGGGCTATCTCTGCCTTACTATTGCGGACAATTATCTTTTTATGGGACTGGGAACGATATTTCTCTATGCGGGCACAGCTCAGTTTTTGCGCAACCTGCACCGCTTATACATGTGGAAGTAAATACTGGGCCACTCCGCCAAGCAGAATTGGTATCAGCACATTATCCAGATCTTTGAGGGGAAGGACTTCCACTGCCATACCGCAGAATGCAATTATCAGCGAAAGCAGGCAGTTCTGGCTTACCAAAAATGTCGTGCAGAAGATTGCTCCAAAACAGGCGAGACTTCCTGCGGCCGTTTTTCCAAAGGTAAAGGGAATCCTGATTCTTCCAAAAGCCTTTCCCACAAGGCTGGCAAGCCCGTCTCCAAAAGCAAGCGCAAGAATACCGACTGCCGCCGCCTTTTCATTCCAAAGCAATGCGGCCGCAATAATGCCGGTAACCAGGGTAACAGGCCCCAGAACAAATTTATTTTCATCCCGGCGGCGGGCTGCGGCGGCCGTTATGTCAGAAATCAGGGGAACTTCCCTGCCGCTCATGCGCATTTTTTCTGCAACGATATAGGCCAGGCCTGTCACTGAAAGGGCTGTAAGTGTAAAAGTGTGAAAAAAATGCAGCATAATGGGAACAAAGGCCGTCCCCATATGAATGGTCTTACGGAAGAGTTCCTTCTGCAAGTCGTAGAGATGACGCTTTACATCAATGCCAGCCTGGGCACAAAAAACCTTTATCATTCCTGTTTATTCCAGTTTAGCCTCACCATCCAGAGTCTTTGGAATGTCCGTATAAATTGCAGGCTCAAAGTCTGAATATGGATGGGTAATGTATTTTGAGTTCTGTGCGGCAAGGTTTGAACCTTCCAGACGCTTCATCGTTTCCGGATTGCGTGTATAGGCATCCCAGGCACGGATTGAATCAGAAAGACGAACCAGAGCCTCTGCATTCTTTCCGCTGTCACCTGTCTGACGGGCAAGTCTGTAGAGGGTAACGCCCAGATTATTGTTTGCCTTTACGAACAAATCCAGAAGCGCATTGTCATCATCATCAACATGAGGATTAAAAATCACGCGGCGGGCACGGTCATTGTTGAGGCGGGTAATCAAATCTGAATAGTAGCCCTGAGCCGCAAAATTATCTCCGCGCAGGGAAAGAGTATTTCCCAGAGAAAGCAGCAAGCTTGGGTCAGCACCCTTTGTCTCTGCAGTCTTGATGAACGAACCTAATGCCTTTTCATAATTCTTTTTATTGTAATGAATTGCACCGATGCGATAATTAAGGGAGGGTGTATCATTTTTCATGCCAAGGGCCGTCTGGTAATTTGAGAGAGCCGCATCCATGTCGCCTGTGATAAAGTAATCCAGGTCTCCCATATCTGCATAGAGTTTTCCGGTGTTTTCGTCACCTTCAAGGCCAGTCTTTTCGTGCTCTTCTGTATACACATCAATGCCCTTTGTGTAGGATTCCTGAGCCTTGATGTATTCACGGTCACGGGCAAAGAGTTCGCCAAGCACGCGGTTTCCGTTAATCTCACGGTAGGTGTTTTTGCGCGTACGGACAGGAGCCTTTTCAAACAAATCTAGGGCAATGCTCATTTCGCGGCGGGCTGAAGCATCGTTGTTGTTCTTGAGGAAGTAGCGGGACAAATTGTAGCGGGCCACAGGGTTTACCGGGTTGAGTTTTACGGCAGTTTCCAGCATATCCAGAACATCTTCTATAGAGGAACGCAGGGATTCTTCTGTCTTGCTCAGGTTGCCGTACAGTTTGTCCAGCAGATAGCCGCTCAGTTCAGTCCAGTCATCCGCACCAAGAGATTTTTTGTTGCTGTAGAAACGGTTTTTGAGACTGAGAACATTGGGCAGATTGTCAGTGCGGATAAAATACCTCATCATGCGGGACATATAGAGGTCAGTAGGACCATAAAGCTGAATGAGGTTAGAATATTCCTGACGGGCAAGCTCATATTTTTCCGGATCGACTTCCGCCCACTCAAGGAAGATGTCGCCCAAAAGCAGGATACCTGCGCTGTCATTTATGTAGTGATCAAGCACGGAACGGCGGACAATTTCTTCCGCACGGGCATAATTTGCCCTTTCATAAAGTTCCATCCGGGCATATTCAAGACCAGCCTGCTTGTCATAATTGAAGAGACCAAGAATATTGCGGTACATCTGGGCAGCGCGTTCAAACTGCTTGTGCTCGCGGTATCCCTTTGCATAGCGGAAGAACCATTTTTTTACCGGCCGATAGCTTACTGCCTGCTGGAAGAGTTCTTCTGACTGAGGATACTCGTTGTTTTCCAGCATGGTGTAGCCCTGATTGTAAAGTCTGCTTGCCATGACCGGCTGATAGATAAAGCGCTTACCCGTCTGGAACATGAAAAAGCCCAGGATTGCAAGCACTACGCCCGCCACTGCCATAGGAAGAATGCGGTTTTTCAGCTGATACTGGAAAGACTGCTTATAGGCTTCGTATTCAGCAACAGAACGGCGCTCAAAATCACGCGGAACATCAATTGAAATATCCAGCAGTTTTTCCAGATGACCTGCCAGCTGTCTTGCAGAAGCTTTTTTAAGGACTTTTTCAACAACTTCAAAAATAACATCGTCCTTAAATTCATCTTTTACGATAAAGTCTTCTACTGCAATGCGCAGGTTCAGAGGATAGCCTGCAAGATTTTTCTTGAATTTTTCGTATTCTTCTTCAGTAAGAGTGTTTGGCGGACGGTCTGCCTTTGCCTTTGAAAAATCAGGAGAATCAACACGGAAGCCGCCTTTTTTATCATCAGGAGCAGTATCTGTATCAGAAAAGCCCGGAATTTCAAAATCATCCGTCAGTTCAAAGTCGTCGCCTGCATTTTCTCCGGTAACGGGGAAATCATTGTCAAAGGGAAGAACCGGGCTTGCATCTCCACTGCCGGCTTCCGATGAAAAGTCCAGGCCATCCATTTCCGACGTGTCGAACATATCGCCGGGAACTGACATGGAAGCGTCGGGAGTTTCATCTGACGCAGAGTCCATACCCGCAGGAAAATCCAGACCGGATGTATCAAACATGCTGGCAAAATCATCAGAAGCAGGGGCACTGCCTGTATCGGGCTGGGCGGCATCAAGACCTTCTGTTGGAAAATCTACAGTAGGATCGGTCGCAGGAGCCGCCGGGCTTTCTCCTGCAGTGCTTCCAAAATCATCGAGCGGAGGCAGAGAATCCATGGAAAAATCATCCATAGAGAAATCTGCGGCAGGAGCCGATGCGTCTGCGGCGGGAGAAGCACCCCCCTCTGCCCCTTCTGCCTCAACTGCGGGCAGTTCCCCGGACACATCTCCGGCACTTTCTGAGCCCATGTCAATTTCATCGCCAGAAAAACCAAAGTCATCGGGCAGGGAGAATGCGCTTGCATCAAAATCTCCGGCAGGGGCACTTTCTGTCGTATCTGCGGAGGCTGCAGGCTCACTTATTTCTGCAAAATCTGCATCAGCGGAAGGTTCTGCTGTATCTGAAAGGACTGCGCTTTCTGCAGGTTCACTTATATCTGTATTATCTGCAAAATCTGAAGCCGCAGAAGGCTCACCTGCTTGTTCAAAATCTCCTGTATCTGAAAAATCAGGCACTCCGCCTGCATCTGCGCTATCAAGTGAGAAATCTGTCGTATCTGCGGAATCAGCCGTAACTTCTGCTGAGTCCGCTTCACTGCTTTCTTGTTCTCCCTCATTTGACTGGCCTTCACCTGCAGCGTCTGATGTCTTAAAGAGGGCGTCCAGAGAAGCCTGATCCAGGGCAACGGGATTTTCTTCGTCTTCCTCAGGCAGGAGTTCATCCATTGTAGGAATGCCCTCAGGAACTTCAAGATTTTCATCTGCGCCAAAGTCCGAAGGCAGTGACATATCATCGGGAATATCAAGGGAATCGGGACTTACGTCAGCTTCTTCCTCTCCCCCCAGTCCTTCCGCAGAGGCTTCGGCATCGGGCGGTGTTATAAGACTGCTCAAGTCACCAAAATCATCCAGATTATCCATGCTGCCGGCTGATGACGCATCAGAAAGGTCCGGCACATCAGGCACAGCATTTGCACCCGCATCTGTAGAAAAATCAGTGAGACCCGGAATTGAAGTATCAGCAGAAAAATCAGGCACATCAGGAATAGCAGCAGCACCAGCGTCAGAAGAAAAATCTGGTACATCCGGTACTGCATTTGCGCCGGTGTCAGCAGAGTCCGGCACAGCAGGCGCACTTTGTGAAGCAGGAGCTACAGGCTCATCAAGGAAATCTGAGAGGTCCGGCATTTCCACGTCGTCAGCAGAAGAAGCGCCACCGGCGGGAGTGCCAAGAATTGAAGCAAGTTCCGGGGGAATCTCAATATTTTCAGAAGAAGCAGCTGGTGCCGGATCTCCGCCTAAGCCGGGAATGCCAAGACTTGCAAGGTCAATGTCCTCTGTGTTTGACATGTCCACGCCGGGAGCCGCAAGAGCATTATCTTCCTCTTTTGCATTGGGATCGGGCATGCCGAGCATAAAGTCATTTGAATCATTTACATCCGGCACATCGGGAACGGGCAAAAAGACAGGCTTCTCCCCCCTCATTCTCCGGATCTGCACTTCATCGCCGAGATTCTTTATATCTTCGCTGAATTGTCGTAACTGACTAAGCCCTGGCATCGCCTTTCATTTTACTCCACATTAAAAGTTGATACAAGTGCAAAAAGATTTCCACCCATTCATTTCAATTTCGGAAAAAAATCAGGTGGGCTTTAGAATAGAATTTTTCTCTTTATCTTACCCTGTCTTATTCCGATAATCTGCATAGTATGAAACGATTTTTTCTTGCACTTTTGACTTTTCTCATTGCATTCGCTGCCTTTGCAAAAGAAGCGGCGCCGGAACCCGATTTATTCGAGTTCAACAATCTTGTCTCAAAAATGCAGGGCGTTCGTGCCCCCTATGTGGAGGGAAATTACCTTGTCTTTACCGCTCCCCACACATCCCGCTATGTAGGCATTGCCTTCGATTTTGAAGGCTACCGGGAGATTCACCCCTACAAGCTGCACAATTCCTATGACTTTGAAGGCGAACTTACCGACTCATGGTTCTTTTATGTTCTGGAAAAGCCAAAGGGACTGGAATCTCTTTCATACCGCATCGTTATCGACGGACTCTGGACAACGGACCCCACAAACAACAACAAACTTTACGACACAAACTCAAATCTCTGGGTTTCCCATGTAAATCTTCCCCGTGTTGAAGTCAAAAATACGGATATAATTCCGGAAGGCTGCACCCGCTTTGTCTGTTTTGCACCCAGCGGAAAAAAAATCCGTATCGGAGGCACCTTTACCAACTGGGACTCATGGATTTACGAAATGGTAGAAGTTCAGCGGGGAAAGTATCAGCTTGACATTCCCCTGCCCGCCGGCGTCTACTACTACAACTATTATTCAGGAATCACCAGTTTTATTGACGAAACCAATCCTTCCAAAGGCTACACCGAAGACGGCCGGATTGCATCCCGCATTGAGGTAAGATAGGGGCACTTCCCCACTGACGTGGGGTCGCTATGTCCGCCCTTCCGCTTTCGCTCCATACGACAACCCCCGGTTGCTTACGTACGGCTACGCCGCCCCTCCCAGCGCTACCGCATCGCGCCCGCATAGCACAAAAGAAACAGAGCGGAAAACTTGACAACAGTAAAAAACTTTTTAAAATTTTACTAAACCTAGGTAATAATTATAAAATTACCTAGGTTTACCAAAAACATGCTTTTAACATATCAGGATTGTAAAAAAAATACGGGTCTCAATATGGAATCACAAAGGCGATAAACGACGCTGAAATTTTCAAATTGGAAAAAGGCATATATTCAACAGTTCCTCATGAACCGGAAATAGCCGTCATTTCTGTAAAATATCCAGATGCCGTATTCACACTTAACAGTGCTTTTTATTATCACAATCTTACCGAAAAGAGAGAATGCTTTTAGAGCTAATCAGAAATAAAAACAGTTTTCCATTTGATTATTACAAAGAAATTCTTAACAACTACAGACAAATCATTCATACTTTAAATATTCAGGATATCCAGGCCTATGCAGAAGAACTTCCAAAAAACAAGATGATAATGGAAACGCTCAGACTGGAGGTCTTTTAATGATAAACATCGAAAAACTTGTAGAAGATGAAATTATCAATTTTCTTGAAACAATCGCAGGGGAATACGATTCCCTGTAACATCATAGCCGAACGCTGGCAGTCTCATCAATTTACGGAATAAGCAGTTCTGCTCTTTTTTTTAGACATGCGTGACAATCGATACAACCATGTACACAAGCAAGGTGATAAACAGGCATAAAAACACAATTGCACCTATCAAAGTCCACTTCTGGGCACGAACTTCTGTGCTTTCAAGATTTTTTTGAGATGAGTTCAGATTATACTCCAACAATTGCAATTCAAGCGATAGTTTCTTCATATTTTTATTGTATGAAGAATTCAGCCAAATCCAGACAACCGCAAACACAATTCCGAGAAGGAGAATGACCACAGCCAAAATATTCTTCAAAATCTCCGGGATATTTCCCGCAATGCTGAATACGGTAAAAAACGAAGTAAAACACAGCGTAACATACGCCCAATAATGCCCGCTTATCGAAGCAAAGTATTCTCTTTTTTCCATCATTTGTTTACGTTTTTGTTCATAAACTGATTCAGGCGATTGTGCTGTCCGCCCGTTTTCTTTCCGATACTCGATATTATTTTCAGCGAAGAATTTTTTTGTTTCTGTTTCAATTTGACCGCCGATATGTTCCTCTTCTACAAATTCCTTGAATCTGCACAAAGAGTTTATTCCAGTGCGTTTGCCTCCATTGCCATATTCTTCCTCTGCGCCACCTGTGTCGTACTTACGGATAAGTTCATCAATCGAGTTGACGAATTGCAAATCATTCAGATTCTCGCGTTCAGCAATTCTTTTCACGAATGATTTGTAACTGCGTGCTGTATTTTCCGAGTACCCCTTCTTTTGTGATAAATACATGCAAAATTGCTCTTTTAAGTCTTGCATCTTTTTGCCTCCATGCATGTCATGTTCTTTTCTGGGTAGAATTAGTTATATGTGTATTTTGTTATTCAACGTGTAGAGTACCCATCTTTATACCAATACCAGTTATTCTTTTCCTTTACTAATAATTCTGCATTTTTCATGCTATCACCGACATAAGTAGAAAAATTTGGAGAATAATAGCCATAAGCAGAACAAAACCACTTTGAACTTGAATCTTCAAAAACAACGGTCTTTAAATTCTCACAACCTTTAAAAACATCAGGTTCCATCCTTACCAAGGAAGCCGGAATTTTCAAAGTTGCAAGTCTTTTGCAATACTGAAACGCACCTTTTCCTATACTTTCCAGAGAAGAAGGTAAGACTATGTTGCTAAATTGATTGCCATTAAATGCATAGTCATCAATTTGTGTTACAGAACTTGGTAAAACGATAGAATTTAGATTCGTACTTGCAATAGCATACTTTCCTATTCTTGTTACCCCGTCTGGAATACATAAAGACGTAACAGTTGTCCCTTGAAATGCGTATTCATCAATATATTCCAAACTTTTCGGCAATATCACAGAAGCAAGAAAAGTACATGTATAAAATGCATAACTGCCAAGATGAGCAAGTCCAACACTCGAAAAATCAAGGCTTACCAGAGATTCTTTTGATTTAATTGCCGAACTTAATTCAGTATCAGTTAATACAACATATTCCAGCAGGTTATTTCCCTGATACTCTGTTACTTTTTTATAAGTCCTTGTAAGTTTTACATTTTCCGGAACATCTACAACCTTCACGAGCATTTCTCCGCTTCTACCCGTAAGCGCTTTACATGCATCCGCATAAGTGAACACTCGCACCGTATGAAGCAGATATGTATTTACCGTTTTTCCATCTTCAGCCGTTACTGACAATGTAATATCCTGCTGCGTACTGTCGAATGCTTTTATCTGGAGATTCGAACTATTATTGCTCAAAGTAACTTTTGCTTTGGCGCTTTTAGGAATTGCAATAATTGTAAACGATGCATCGACATTAGCAGAAGCCCCGATAGCCTGATACTCGATATAATACTCGTGCGTATTCACATTCGCAGTTATTTCATTTCTATCATTTACATTATCATAAACTGTTACGCTGTTTCCATAAAAGAACAACGATGACAATTCTGCATTTCTGCTTTGCTTTAGCGCATACAAAACTTTATTGCCGTAAGAACCTTTCTTAATTCTTGTTACAGGTTCATCAGAAAAATTTGCATTTTCATGCCATTCTCCATAATTATTATCTTCAAATACAGGCGGAATTAATTCAAAAGTCTCCGTCTCCACGGTATACGAAGTTGGATTTGCCTTTTCAAGCGTTCCACCGTTCAGCACATAGTCAATTGAATAAGTAATCAGCTCCCACTTCGCATACAAAGCCTTCGCCCCATATGAGCCTTTTGCAATCTGCGTAACCCGCTCGCCAGTGCAAGCCGCATTCTCATACCAGCCGCCAAACGAATATCCGTTGCGGGAAGCATCCGAGAGCGTACAAGTTGCAGTCTCTATCGTATAAGCAGTAGGATTTGCACCGTTGTTTTTGCCGCCGTTCAGATTGTAGGAAATCGCATATTCTGTCGGAGTCCATTTGGCGTGCAGTTTTTTGTTTCCGACCGAACCCTTTTCTATTTCCGTACAGTTTCGCCCGGAAAAATCCGCTTTCTCATACCAACCGCCAAAGGTATAGCCTGTCTTTGCCGGCGAATTGAGCTGAAACGATTCTGTCTCTACCGTGTAACTCGTGGAATTTCTTGCGTCATTCGTTCCGCCGTTCAGCACATACTCAATCGAATAGACAATCAGCTTCCATTTTGCGTAATAAGTCTTGTCCTCATTTGCATTTTCAGGAATTTCAGCAACCGCATTTCCAGAGAAGTTTGCATTGTCGTACCAGCCCAGAAATTGACATCCGGTTCTGCCTGGTTCGTGCAATTGAATCGCGTTGTTTCCCTTGTCAAACCCATCTGGATTTTCTGAATGATTGTAGCCACCGTTCAGTTCATAGGTCACAATATAGTCGTAGTGATTCCATCTTGCGTAAAGAGTCGTGTTTTTGCTCGGATAAAACGGGAAACTTACTTTTGTTGATGGCGCAAAATCAGGGCTTGTATACCAGCCGCCAAAACTTAAGCCCGTCTTTATAGGCTCGGGGCGACGCTCGATGCACCAGGTATGCAAGGTTTCAAAGCCCGTACCGCCATTCGATTCAAAAGTCACTGTGTAATTTCTTTCCCATCGTGCATACAAAGTCATGCTCTGGCTCAGCTCAAGCGGAAACGAGACGATTTCGGTCAGTTCCTCATCAGAATACCAGGCGACAAGCGTAAAACCCGCCCGCTCCGAAACAGGGGAGACTTTCAGTGCGGTCGTCTTTTTTGGAAAGATTACAGTTCCGCCGTTTGTGACGAATGTGACGGCAAAAACAGGAATCCATTTTGCATACAGCGTCACAGGCGAAGTCACCTGATATGGAAAACTAACTGGGCTTCCGCTAAATCCTGCATTCGTGTACCAGCCTGACACCTCAAATCCGTCACGCATCGTTATCGGCGGGCTTTCCAAAAGACAGGTTTCTACGCTGTTTGTTCCGTTCACCGCAGTTCCGCCGTTCGTCTCAAAAGTCACGCGATAATTCCGCTTCCATTTTGCATACAAGGTGGTGTTTCCATCTATTTTGAACGGAAATGACAGTACTTTCACCGTCAGAAGGGCATCACAATACCAGCCATCAAAAGTATAGCCCGCCTTTTCCGTCACAGGGAATTTTTCTATGCAGTCAGCATGATACGAATCAACAGCAGTTCCGCCGTTCGTCTCAAAACTGACCTTGTACAATTTTGTCGCCTCAATAAAAAGCGTATTGTCACAGGAAACAAAAAGAAACGCCAACGCAAAAGAAACTAAAACAAAATATCGCTTCATACTATCCCCCTTAACCTAGAATCTGAATCCGGCAGTCACTCCCGCACCAAAAATGTATGGATAGCCGCCACGCACATACGGTTCAACACAAAGGCTTCCATGCACAAAACGGAATCCGACCACTCCGCCCGCACTTGGGACTACCCGAAGCGCAGAATTCACTAAAAGAAAATCGCCGCCGCCCTGGCCTTCTACAAACAAACCTGCACCCGGCTCACCCGAAGGCGATACTGCATACCAGCGTAAAAAAGCAAGCGGCTCTATGGCAAAAACCGTGTTCTCTTTTTCAACCACATCGTAACTAGCCATGGATTTTACGCCCAAAGAAACACGACGCGACAGACTGTAGTCAAAAGAAATGCCAACTGCGGGCGCAATGTGGGAAATGGAATGTTTGTTTGCTTCCAGCATAAAACCGATTGAAGATTTGTAGATTTTCGAGGCACGATGAAGAAGCTGCTCAGTTTTTGCGGAGCGGGACACATCGTATTTTTTAAGGAGCGCATACGCACCCGTCTCCACTTCCAGCACCCGCACCTGAAGGACATAGGCGTTCTCCAGTTCGGAAAATGAGCCGAAGACGATTTTCTGTGCACCAAGCCGCTCGCAGATGGAAAGTGCCGTCTCATCGCTCACTGCCCCGGACATCTGGTAGTCCAATTCGGCATTAACTTTGTCCATGTGTTTGCGCGTCACAATGCGCACATCGGAATTCTGGGAGATATGCTCTAGGAGGCATTCCTGTATGTACCGCCCCATTTCTTTTTCTTCACTAGAAAAATCGAGGATTGCGATAATCTCACGATGAACGCATCGGCTAACTATATCGGTACTTGCCGTTAAAAGCGATTCATCAAGGGATTGCCGCGCAAAGGAAGGTGCGACTGCAACCAGCGCAAAAAAACATGCTAAAAGGAGACACTTAAAAAGTACCCCCCCCCTAAACATTCGTATAGATAAAACTGTAAAAGCAGAACAAAAACGCATGTGTTTCATACTGTATAGTGTAACACACTCCGCCCAGTTTGTCACACGCCCCTATCTGAGTGCGCCAAACTGCTGCATCATCTTTGCCTGCATTCCTTTGTTGCGGGCAAGTTTTTTCATTGTGAGCTTGGTCTTTTCAAACTGTTTAATCAATTTGTTCACTTCGGCGACACTCGTTCCGCTGCCTTTTGCAATTCTCTTGCGGCGGCTGGGACCGATAATCAAGTGATTGGCGCGCTCTTTTTTGGTCATGGAAAGAATAATCGCTTCCTGATGTTTCATGCCGTCCAAATCAACTTTGCTCTCGTCAATCTGACCTGACAATCCAGGAATCATTTCCATAATTGACTGCATACTGCCCATCTTTTTGACGCGCTGGAACTGCTCAAGCATGTCGTCCAAGGTGAACTCATTGCGCGCCATCTTTTTTTCAAGACGCTGCGCTTCTTCAATTTCAACGGTTTCCTGCGCTTTTTCTACGAGGGAGACGATATCGCCCATGCCCAAGATGCGGCTTGCGATGCGGTCCGGATGGAAGGGCTCAAAATCCTCAGTTTTTTCACCAGTACCAATAAAGAGAATAGGCTTCTGGGTAATCGTCTTAAGGGAGAGAGCCGCACCACCACGGGCATCAGAGTCAAATTTTGTAAGGATAACGCCAGTCAGGCCCAGCTGCTCATCAAAAGACTTTGCAATATCAACGGCATTCTGACCGGTCATTGCATCGGCAACCAGAATGGTCTCTACAGGATCAAGGGCTTTCTTTACGTCAACCAGTTCCGCCATCATGGCTTCATCAATCTGCAGACGACCAGCCGTATCTACGATAATTGTATCCAGACCATTTTTGCGGGCATAATCCAGAGCATTTTTTGAAACCTTTACGGCATCCTTTGCTCCGTCCTCCGAGTAGACGGGAACATTGATTTTTGCACCTAACTGCTTTAACTGCTCAACTGCGGCAGGACGGACCAGATCGCAGGCAACCAGAAGGGGACGACGACCATTTTTTACCAGTCTTGCGGCCAGTTTGTGGGCGGCTGTCGTTTTACCGGCACCCTGCAGACCCAGCAAAAGCACCACAGACTGAACGTCCGGATTTTTGAGCTGTAAATCGACCTTTTCATCGCCCAAAAGTTTTACGATACGGTCATAGATGATTTTTACGAATTGCTGACCGGGATCTACGGCGCGCAGAACTTTTTCGCCCTTAGCCTCTTCTACCGTGGCATTTACAAAGCGGCGCACAACGCGCAGGTTCACGTCCGCTTCAAGCAGGGCCATTTTTATCTGCTCTACGGTTTCCTCAATATTTTTTTCAGTAATCGTAGATTTTCCGCTGACAGTGCGGACAATGTCACTGAATGTGTTGGTCAGTTTTTCAAGCATGTGTATTTCCTTTTTTTATCAGTTTAGTTGCTTCCCTGGGGCAGCAGTTCGTGCAGGAAGTCCATGGGCGCAATTTCCTTGTTCAGGATGCGGTAAAGGCCTTCGCAAATCAGCAGATGCAGTCCGTGTTTTTCTGCAATCTGATGGACGAATTTACAGGCGACCGCACCTTCTGAAAGATATCCAACTTCCGAAATGCGGTTAATCAGGTCGTCCAGGTTCTTAAAACGGGAAAGCAAATCAGTTTTGATTATATCCTGACCGAAGCGGCGGTTGCGTCCGTATTTTGAGCGGCAGGTTACGTCAAGGTCGCCTACGCCCGCAATTGATGTAAAGGTTTCTGCATGAGTAGCCCCCATTGCAAATCCCAGTGCCTGAATTTCATTTAAGCCAGCCGCAAGCAGAAGAGACTCTGCGTTGTCGCCAAAGATGTCTGAATGTTCGGCAACTGCGTCCAGAGAACCGTAGACAACAGCGATAACATTCTTTGCGGCCGCACAAATCTGCACGCCTACTACATCCAGGCTGGAATATGCCATCAGGCCCGGTACACGCAGCAGTTCACGGAAACGAATTGAATTTTTCGGGTTTTCGCTTGCCGCAATCAGACCGGTAAGTTTACCCATGGCAACTTCTTCTGCATGGCTGGGACCTGAAATGTATACGAGAGAGCCCTTGTAGCTTTCGGGCAGGGCAGTTTCCAGTGTTTCCAGAATCAGTTTTGGGCCGTCCGGAGAAGCGACAAATCCTTTTGTAAGGACACCAATTGTAGTAGAGCCGTCCTGAATACTCGGCACATCAATAAACTGCTGTACAGTGCTTACCAGATAGAGAGAGGGACTGGCAAGAATCAAAAATTCCTTGTCAGAAGCAACATGGCGGATATCTGTAGAAGCCGTAAGATTTTCTGAAAGAGGAAATCCCGGCAGATAGCGTTTGTTTTCGTGTTCATTATTGATTGCGTCCACAACATCCTGTTCACGAGCCCACACTTCTACCTTGTGACCACCGCGAGCCAGTGCCTGTGCCAGACCTGAACCCCATGCTCCTGCGCCAATTACACCAACATTCTTAACATGCATCGTTATCCCTACCCCTAACGAATTAATACCAGAGGGAACTTTCGTCCTTCCAGTCGATAAGCTCTTCCTGTTTAAAAAATAAATTGATTTCACGCTCTGCGCTCTCATCACTGTCAGAAGCGTGGATGATATTATGATTTGTATGTGAACAGAAATCTCCGCGGATAGTTCCGGGAGCTGCTTCACTGGGCTTTGTAGCACCAACCACTTTGCGCACCAGCGTTACGCAGTCATCACCCTGCCATACCATAGCAACCACAGGACCACTGGTAATATAAGAAACCAGCGAATCATAAAAATCCTTTCCCTTGTGCTCGGCATAATGCTTTGCCGCAAGTTCCGGAGAAATCTGCATGAGTTTGAGGCCCACCAGTTTAAGACCTTTATTTTCCAGGCGCGTAATAACCTGACCCACCAGTCTGCGGTTCAGGACACCCGGCTTACACATTGTAAAACATCTCGTAGCCATTCTAAGAGTATAACGCACAATTCAGAATTTGACAACATACCAGAGGCAGAAGACCCGGGGGCAGACTATCGCATATTCTGTCCACCGGGAGTCTTTCTCTGTCAGACAAGGCTTCCGCGGAATGTATTTCCGTTCAACGAATCAAAATGCACGGTAACAAAGTGACCGATAAGCGACTTGTCTCCCTTAAAGGCAATGCGTTCGTCCCGGTCAGTTTTTGCAAGCACTTCGTCAGCATTGTCCCGGCTCTGGCGTTCAACCAGTACTTTTTCTGTTGCGCCGACATGTCTTGCCATTTCCTTCTGGGTGATTTCAAGCTGAGTGTCGATGATTTTCTGCAGGCGCCTTTTTTTCTCTTCAAGGGGAACCTGATTTTTCATGCTTGCAGCCGGAGTTCCTTCACGCGGATTAAAATAGTACATAAAGGCGCTTTCAAACTGCACTTTTTCCATCAAATCCAGCACTTCCGCCACATCTTCTTCAGTCTCCCCCGGAAAGCCCAGCATAATGTCCGTCGTCATGGACACATTGGGAATGGCTGCCCGGATGCGGTCTACCAGTGCAAGATAATCAGCCTTGGTATAATGACGGTTCATTGCCTTCAGGATGCGGTCGCTTCCGTGCTGCACGGCAAGATGGATTCCCTTGCAGATACAGTCATTCTTTGCAATGACCGCAATCAGTTCGTCACTTAAATCTTTGGGATGACTTGAATCAAAACGAACCCACTCAATAGTAGATTTTGTCTCCCTCAGGTGGTCAGAAACAATCTGCAAAAGTTCCGGGAAGCCCACAATTTTATCACTGCTGTCAGAAGCGGACATCTTTCCGCTGGGCTTGCCCCGATAACTGTTTACATTCTGACCCAAAAGCATGATTTCCCGCACACCACGCTTCTTGAGTTCATCCAGTTCTGCAAGAATCTCATCTACCGGCCGGCTCACTTCCCTGCCCCGCACATAGGGTACAATGCAGTAGGTACAGAAATTATTGCAGCCGTTCATAATGGGCACATAGGTAGAAAAGGCTCCCGGCTCAGCGGAAATGGGGGCAAAAGCATAGACGGGATCTTCCGTTACAATACCGTCCCTCTTGTTTACATTCACACTCTTGTGGGCCACGCCGAATTCATTTTCTATGTCATCTATCAGTTCATCAAGATGCTGCTTTGCGTATGTTCCCACAACATAATCAACCACGGGATAGTCCCGCTTAAGGCTTTTCAAAAGCCGTTCTGCCATACAGCCCATCACCGCAACTTTTATGGGTTTTGGATTTCCGTCACTCACATAGGCGGCTGCTTTTTCCAGAGACTTATTTTTTGCATCAGGTTTACAGGCGCGCAAAGCCTTCAGTCCCGCATACCAGCCCAGACGGCCAAAAATGCGGTTTTCCGCCGTTGCACGCACTGAACAGGTATTGATAATCACCAGATCCGTCAGTTCAGCATCTTCGGCACGAGTCCATCCGCGCTCAATGAATTTCTGTTCGGCCGCCGCACTTTCTGCAATATTCATCTGGCAGCCGTATGTTTCAAAAAAATAAGTCATGCTTTATACTCCGTAAAGGCATAGGCGTTATGATTGTGGATGCTCTCTGCGTTTTCACATTCCACACTAAAATAAGAAAATGGTTTTTCCGCAGGAAAATTTTTCAGGGCCAGATAAACTTCGCGTACGACATCTTCCACAAAGCGGGGATTGTCATAGGCATGTTCCGTCACCCATTTTTCGTCCGGCCTCTTTAAGACACTGTAGAGACCACAGGAAGCGGCATTTTCCACCGCAGTGATAACATCTTCAATCCAGAAAAGACATTTATTCTGCAGGCGCACTTTTACAATGCCCCGCTGATTATGAGCCCCCCGCTCACTGATTGCCTTGCTGCAGGGACAGACCGTAGTAACAGGAATGGAAATGCTTACATAAAAATTGCGTTCGCTCTCCGTCCCGTCTGTCGCTCCGCTCACTTCCCCTTCATAGGTGCATTCATAGCACATCATGCCTGCGCTTTCAGAAACAGGAGCCTTTTTTTCCATATAAAAAGGAAACTTCATGCTGCCAAAGGCTTTCTGGGCATTCAGGGAAGTCCTGATTTCTTCCAGCATGGCAAGAAATTCCCGCATGCCCACACTGTTATGGTGCTTGTGAAAGATTTCTACAAAGCGCGACATGTGGGTTCCCTTGTAGTCATGGGGCAGATTGACGAACAAATCAATCTGAGCCGTAGTCGACTGCCTCTTGTGAGTCTTATCCAAAACAGTCACAGGATAGGACAAGCCCTTTACGCCTACTTTCTGAAGGGGAATCTCTCGGGTGTCAGGAGTGCTCTGTACGTCAATCATTTTGCAGCAAGCGTGTTTTCCGCAGCCTCAAGAGTATTGTACATCAGCATGGCGATTGTCATGGGGCCTACACCCTTGGGAACAGGCGTAATGTAGCCGGCAATTTCCTTTACATTCTCAAAGTCTACGTCACCGCACAAACGGAATCCGCTCTTTTTTGTCGGGTCTGGAATGCGGTTTACACCAACATCGATTACTGTGGCACCAGGCTTTACCATATCTGCCGTAACGGTATTGATATGACCTGTAGCCGCAATCAGAATGTCAGCCTGACGGGCAAGTTCCTTTACATTTTTTGTGCCTGTATGGCAGATTGTTACCGTTGCATTGTATTCACGGCGGAGCAGTAGCAGGGAAACGGGTTTTCCAACAATATTACTGCGGCCGATTACCACCACATGAGCACCATTCATTTTTACGCCCATGCGTTCCAGAAGCACGATAATTCCGTGGGGAGTACAGGGCAGAAAAGCCTTCTTTCCGATGACAAGATTTCCCACATTCACAGGATGGAAGCCGTCCACATCTTTTGAAGGATCTATGGCCATAATCACCTTGTCTTCATTGATATGCTTGGGCAGGGGGAGCTGTACCAGAATGCCATGAACAGTGGGATCCTTGTTCAGTTCATCAATAATCTGCAGGAGTTTTTCTTCTGATGTATCTTCAGGCAGATCTACGCTTCTGTCTTTCATGCCCGCTTCTGCCAGAGCCTTTCTCTTGCCGGTCACATAACTGACGCTGGCAGGATTCTGTCCCACAAGCACAACGGCAAGACAGGGATCTATACCGCGCAGTTTTAATTCTACTACTTTGTCCGCAACACCAGCGCGAACATCCTCTGCAATTGCTTTTCCATCAATGATAACAGCTGCCATCTTCTCTTTCTCCTTTTCTATCCTGTGTAACCGAGTTTTATAATCTTTGTTATTATAATTGAAATAATACCAGTTAAACAATATAATAGTGATGATTTTTTAAGTGAGGATTTTATGAAACGTCTTACCGCACTGTTCTGCGCAGTCTTTCTCGCAGGCAGTCTGGCTTTTTCACAAAGCAATGATGATATCAACGAGCCCCAGGAAGAGGAAGCCCCGTCATCAGCATTCCAGTTCAACCAGCCCGGAGATCAGTATATTGCCATATCCCTTATGATAACCTTCCCCCTGAACTTTGGCGGAAGCTGGCCCTTATACAGAAATGGACAGCTCATCACAGGCGGCGCAGGTTCTCTTGGCTACCACCGCTTTCTTACCAGCTGGTTCGCACTGGGCGCAGACATCAGCTTTGGCTACCACCCTACTCTGGGAAGCAACATCTTTACCTACATTCCCCTTGTTGTAAAGGCAACCTTTCAGCCCACATTCAGGCGCTTTGAATTTCCCATTACACTGGGTATAGGCGGCGCAATAGAAAACTACCTCAACCGCACTTATTTCCCGGGCCTCATCATGCAGGCCACCGCCGGAGTCTTTTACCGGGCAACCGCAAGCTGGTCATTCGGTATCAGCGATGAATTCATGTTCATGCCCCAATGGTATTCCGGCGATGAGTCAAAGCATGACGACTATGGTATTTTTGACTCAATCAAGTTAAGCGCCCGCTACCACTTCTAGGAGACACTGATGAAAAAAAGCATAGCATTCATTACAAAAGTGGCATTTGCCCTTACTGCACTCACATTTTTTTCCTGCAGGGATGTAATTTTTGAAACTATCCGTGGCGAAGTAGAACTGGACGATGCAAAAGTCTCCGGCGACATCAATTCAATCGTACGCTACACCATGGGTGGCACTGAATATCTTTTTGCAGACAACGGAAGACTCTGGCGCAAAAGCATGGCCCAGACCACAAAGAAAGTCACCAAAACCAATAGCGACGGCACAAAAACTGAAGTCGATACCTATACAAACAATCCTACCGACGCCGCTCCCTATGGCGGCAAATGGTATGAGTTTTCAAAGAAAGGCATTGCAGACGATGCCCATGTCATCCATCTTGCCGCAGATGAAACCGTCCTCTATGCCCTCACAGGCGTCCTCAAAAAAGACAGCGACACGGGTTACAATGTCGTTACAAAAAAGACCCTCTACTATCACACAAGCGATGAAACTGAAGAATGGCAGGAAGTCACCTTCTACAATTCGGAAGGAGAAAGAGACACAACCGTCATCGCACCAAAACTCGCAGCCCAGCTCTACTGCACCAATTCCATTCAGAAAGCTCACCGCAGGGCCTACCTCTGTCTGGAAAATTCCACTATTTACAAACTTGAAGCAGGTGCGGCAAAACAGCTGAAAGGTACCGGCTCAGCAACAGGCGTTCTGGACTACCCCTCAACAAACTGTGTAAGCTGTGCATGGATTGAAACATCCTTCAATACAGGGGCCGAAGACAAAGTCTACTTCTCAAGTTACGCTGCCATGATAACCGACGAAACCTCAACATCGGAAGCAAGCATCATGTACTACGGAAACGGCTCTGATGTTTACTATATCAGAAAAGACAGTGACCCGACTCAGGCTACAAACTGGACAAAGAGCATCTCCCTGAGCACCATTTATGCCCTCGCCTATACCGCAACCCACCTCGTAGCCGGAACAAAAGAGGGACTGCTTTACGCTACACTGGAAAATGATGTTCCAACGACAAAAGTTACCCTCGCAAACACAAGTTCCACCCTGTCATCATACTATCGCGTTCAGAATGTCATCGCGGCAGACCCGTCACTTCCTGCAACAGCCGGTGACCTCTATGCCACAACAATCATCTACGGTTCAACAACCAGCACAGGCGCAAATGTTAAGAATGTCGGTCTCTGGAGCTATTATCCTGGCCGCAATAAGTGGAACCGGGAATAGGGAACGTTCATTCCGCCATCCATGGCGGAATGAAGTTCGACAGAAAGCATTCGCTTTCTGTCTCTCTTTTCAGCGCACGTCCTGTGCGCTTTAAATTTTTGGGGCTTGGGGAAACTCGACAGAAAGACTGCGCTTTCTGTCTGGCTTTTCAGCACCTCCTGTGCGCTACAACCGGGAACTTGAGCGTGGCTTACGGGCTCGGTAACCCTCGGTCGCTTACGGACTGCCTGCGGCACCCTCCAGTCCCGTGCTCATGCCTCTGCTACGCATCGCTTTCATAGCATAAAATCTGAATTTGTGATATACTGGCACTATGTCTGCTGATTTATTTGACAGTGCAAAGCCCCAGAAGGAACCTCTTGCCGCCCGAATGCGCCCCCGCAATCTGGACGAGTACATCGGGCAGGACCACATCGTCGGCAAAGGCAGGCTGCTCAGGCGGGCAA
>DFDV01000002.1 GCA_002369025.1 Treponema sp. UBA3819
CGCGAGTTCGGCGACGGGTTCGTACAGGAAGTCTGTTTTTGTCGAGCCACAACTACATGTCGCCATTTTTTTTCTCATTTGTAATAAAGTGTAATGCGTTTGTTCTGATGTCCGCAGTTTGACACAGATGAACTGTTTGCTGATATGGAGTAAATCAATCACTTGACGACACTATAAAACTGAAGTATATTTAAATAAATAAAGGAACACCGCAGTGGTGTGGCTGTTTCCTTTAAGCTGTTATGTCAAGCCTACTCGGAGTCGCTACACTTGGGTAGGCTTTGTTTTTGCCCTTACAAGAAATACTTGAAGAGAGCGAGTACATCTATAAGCAAAGTAAGAAATGCAATGACAAGCATTGCTTTTTCGTATTTTGTCATATCTGCACGAATCTCCCTTTCATTAAGATTAGGAGACAGCCACCCTATACCACGGTGTTCCAAAAATAATATACTATGTTTTTATTATAATCGACAAGGAATTGTGAAAAATTGTAATTCGTTTGTCCTGATGTCCGTTGATTTGACACAGATGCACACAGATGCACACAGATGGACTCAGATAGGACACAGATTTTTTATTATATTTTTTTAATATCTGTGTCTCATCTGTGTTAATCCCTGTTTATCTGTGGTTTTTGCGCGTGGAGAACAGAACAAACGCATCATATTTGATTTAATTGTGAAAAAAAATGGCGTACCCTACAGATGAACTGGACAAAAACAGACGGGAGGCAAGCCAGGGACACGAAAATCCACTTTGTGCGGGCGACCGCAGGGAGTCCGATACCAAATACGCACAACCGTGGATTTCCAGTGTCCCGCTTGCCGGAAGTCTGTTTTTGTCGAGCCACAACTAATTGCGCCATTTTTTTCTCAACGGAACTAAATTGTAATGCGCTTGTCCTGATGTCCGTATGTCCCGCGTCTTGGTTGCTTTGTGTGGAAAAATGTGCTAAAATCAATAAAATCACAAAAAACGCTTTGAGAGGGTTATGAAAAAAGTTCGTCATTCTTTGCTGATTTTTTTTATTCTTCAGCTTGTCTCTCTGGGAATCCCCCTTTTGCTGCATTATTCCGTTCCGGAACGCGAAAATCACACGGAAGATGAATTTCATATCATTCTGACGGAACTTATTCACGACGATATTGAAGCCCGCATTCACGGCCCCATCATGGTTGCCAAGGCTATGGCAAAGAACGGCGTCCTGCTGGAAATCATCGAAGACGAAAATCAGTATTCAGAAGAGTACATGGCAGAAAAAATGCGTATATGGCTTTCCGGCATTCAGTCCAGCGGCGATTATAGTTCAGCCTTCTTTGTTTCGGAAAAAAACTCACCGTTACTACACGCCACAGGGAATTGAAAAAGTCATTCAGCCTTATTCTGATAATCACGACGGCTGGTACACCAATTTTATAACAAAAAATGTAGAGATGGTTCTGGATGTTGATATCGACCAGATGAATGATAACCGCTGGACTGTCTTCCTCAATGTCCGTGTGGAAAATCAGCGTGGAAAACTCTTAGGAGTCTGCGGCGTTGGTATCATCATGTCTGACTTGCAGAAGCTTTTTGTTCAATATGAAAAACGCTATAAGATAAAAATCAATCTGGTAAATAAAGACGGCCTGGTTCAGGTAGACACCCACACTATAAATATCGAAACTACCTATCACAGCGGACAGCTGCTTTCGCAGTCGGAAGAGTATGTCTTTATTCCCCGCAAAAACGGATTTATTGTAACCAGTTATATAAGTGACTTGGACTGGTATCTTGTGGTGCAGAACTCCGTGCCGGAATATCGTACTGCATTTTTTAACGGAGCTTTTGGAGCAGGAGTTTTTCTTGCTTTTGTCATCATTTTCCTCTCTGCCTATTTCCTTTTGTGGAAGGGAGAAAAGAATCAGAATTCCCATGTATCGCAAGTCTCTGTGACAGATCCCCTTACAGGTCTCTACAACCGCAATTATTTTAAAGAAATCTACGGCGAGCGCGGCATATTCAATACAACCCGCTACAAATCAATCACAGTATTCGACATTGACTTCTTTAAGGAAGCGAATGATCGTCTTGACGGTGATGCGGTTCTTAAATATGTCACATCCTGTGCAAAAAGTATCTTTGGCGAACAGGATGAACTTTTCCGCTGGGGTGGTGATGAGTTTACTGTCCTCATGGTACAGCCTCTTCAGGATGCCTACGACTTGTGTCGCCGTTTTGCAACGGAAGTAGAAAACAACAGGCAGGTTACGGTTTCTGTCGGCGTAACTGAAGTGCGTCTTTCTGATACAATCAAAAAAAATTATTATCGTGCGGCTCAGGGCTGCTATCTTGTAAAAGAGATGGGTGGCAATGGCGTCAAGCGTTCCTAGCGGAGGCAGTCTGTGAAGTCTATTCGTAAAAAGATGCTTTCGCTTTTGTGCGGCATTGTTTTTGGACTCTATGCAGTTATTGCTGTTACGGGCTCCAGAGAAATGAGGCACATCATATACGATGAAAATGCCGCGACTATGAATATGCTCGCAAAACAAAAGGCGAGTGAACTCAATGCCCACATGGCTGCAGTAGAAAGGGGAGTGCGGTCAATTTCCCAGTACATTCTGGAAAACGCAGATTCAGACCGCATGAAGCATGATTCTGCATACATGAAGCAGTTTATGGATGTTCTTGCAATCCGCTCAATGGAAGCCGCCGCTGTTGCCGGTGATGTTGAAACTGTTTATTTCCGTCCGGATCCCCATGTCTACGGTGCCACTTCCGGCATCTTTATTACCCGCAACGAAAACGGCCAGTATGTAAGCAATACTCCCACCGATATCCTCAAATATGCAAGCAATGATCGTGAACATGTCGGCTGGTACTATGAGCCCAAGGAGCGGGGCGTCCCCATGTGGATGGATCCTTACTCAAATCAGAATATCAACGTACTGATGATTTCCTATGTTGTTCCCATCTGGAGCGGTAATTCATTCTTTGGCGTTGTGGGCATGGATATGTACATGTCGGCCGTTCACCGGGTAGTGGATGCCATCAACTATAAAAACGGCTTCGGTTTTCTTCTGGACCAGAAAGGCAGTCTTGTCTATCACAGGGAGTATCCGGAAGGGCTTTCTGCCGTACAGTTCGGTTCATCTCTCCGTGATGCCGCCTATTACCTTCTCGCTGAGCGCGGAAAAAGCATGTCTGTTGGCCGTTATCTCTGGCATCGTGAGCCATATTTTCTGGTAGGCGCGGATATGCAGAATGGTATGATTCTAGCCATTACATCTCCTGTTGAGGAAGTCTATCAGCCCCTTGTCCGTATGCGGATTGCCATGGTCATCATTTTCATTCTGGTTGTCATTGCTACGGTCATAACTATGCGCCTCATCATGCATCACATCATTCTGCCTATCGGTGAACTGACCTATGCTTCTTCCCGTATTTCCCGCGGTGAACTGAATATACCTATTAAACATAAGTCTGATGACGAAATCGGAAAACTTGCGGACAGTATCAGAAGAATGGCGGAAGAATTGAATGAATACATCAGTTACATTCATGCCCAAGCATACACTGATGCAATGACAGGCGTTGGAAATAAAGCCGCTTACATGGACAAAATCAAACTGCTGGACAGAAAAATCCATGAGGGAATGGCAGATTTTACCGTTTTTGTTTTTGATGTAAACGGACTCAAGCGCATAAACGACACTATGGGACATGAAATCGGAGACGCATTGATTACAGATGCAGCCCGCGTCCTTAAAAATGTTTTTGGTGATGACAGTGTCTTCCGTATCGGTGGTGACGAATTTGTTGCCATTAAGGAAAAAACCACTGAAGATTATATCTCCCATCTTCTTATGAAATACCGCACCACAATAAATGCCTTTAATCAGAATGAGCGTCAGTATGAAAGCGAACTGACCATTTCTTCCGGCTATACCAGCTATGTTGAAGGTGATGAAGACTACAAGACGGTTTTCCATCGGGCCGATGCCGAAATGTACAAGGACAAACAGCGATTCTATCAGGGATGCAACGACCGCCGTCAGCGTTAAATCCTTACATCGTATAATCGTTAAATCTCCCCATACATCTCCCCGGTACATAGACTTTTATCTCGTTTTTCGCTATAATAATCTCCAAATATTTTATTAAACGAGGCTCATTTTGTACAAGTCAGTTGATGCAAAGGTTGATTTCCCAAAGCAGGAAGAAGAAATCCTTGAATTTTGGAAAAAGAATGACACATTTAAAAAATCAGTTCAACAGCGCGATAAGGCTGAAGAATTTGTTTTCTTTGACGGACCTCCGTTTGCAACCGGTCTTCCGCATTTTGGACATTTCATTCCTTCAACTATAAAAGACATTATTCCCCGCTATCAGACCATGAAGGGAAAAAAAGTAGACCGCCGCTTTGGCTGGGACTGCCATGGTCTTCCGGTAGAAAATCTTATTGAAAAAGAACTTGGCATCAACTCAAAACATGAAATTGAAGCATACGGAGTGGCAAACTTTAATGACAAATGCCGTGCTTCTGTTCTCAAATACACCGGCGAATGGCGCAAGACAATCACCCGCATGGGCCGCTGGGTAGATTTTGACAACGACTACAAAACAATGAATCCGGATTTTATGGAAACAATCTGGTGGGTTGCAAAATCTCTCTGGGACAAGGGCATGATTTATGAGGGTAAATACATTCTTCCGTATTGCCCCCGCTGTGCTACAGTTCTTTCTACTCACGAACTCGCTCAGGGCTACAAGGAAAAACAGGACCCCGCAATCACAATCCGCTTTAAGGTTACAAAGGCTCCCGCAGCCTTCTCAGACCCGGATATGACCAACGACAAAACTTATTTCCTCGCCTGGACAACAACCCCCTGGACTCTTCCCTCAAACCTGGGTCTCTGTATGGGACCGGAGATTGACTATGTAAAGATTCTGGACAAATCTTCCGGCGATTATTACATTTTTGCAGAAAGCCGCCTCAGTGCATATTATAAGAAAGAAGAAGATTACGAAATCATCTGGCGCCACAAGGGCAGTGAATTTGTCGGCGCCGAATACGAGCCCCTTTTCCCATATTTTGCTTCCCTTAAAGATGCTGCTGAATGTGAAAAACAGAGCGGACAGAAATGTGAGAAGGGCGCCTTCCGTATGTTCAATGCGGATTATGTTTCAACAGAAGACGGTACAGGTATCGTTCATATTGCTCCTGCTTTTGGTGAAGACGACTCTAAGGTTTTTGCCGGAAGTGGTGTTCCCTTTGTTGAGCCCATGGATGCAGAATGCCGCTTTACAAAGGAAGTTTCAGATTATGAGGGCGTCTTTGTAAAGGATGCTGATAAAGACATCATGGACCGCCTCAAGAAAGAGGGTAAGCTTGTTAAGCGCGAAACGGTCATGCACCAGTATCCCCATTGCTGGCGTTGTGGCTCCCCCCTTATCTACCGCGGAATCGGTTCCTGGTTTGTAAAGGTTGCAGACCAGCACGACCGCCTGCTCAAGGCAAACAGCCAGATTAAATGGCAGCCTGCCCACATCAAGGAAGGCCGTTTTGGAAAATGGCTGGCAGGAAGCCGCGACTGGGCAATCAGCCGTAACCGCTACTGGGGTAACCCCATCCCAATCTGGAGATGTGATGACTGCGGCGAAAAAATCTGTATCGGAAGCCGTGCAGAACTTAAGGAAAAGAGCGGTGTAGATCTGGAAGACCTGCACAAGCAGTTTGTCGATAAAGTCACAATCAAATGTAAGTGTGGCGGAACCATGCACCGTATTCCGGAAGTCTTTGACTGCTGGTTTGAATCCGGTTCAATGCCCTATGCCCAGCTTCATTATCCTTTTGAAAACAAAGAGCACTTTGAAAAGCATTTCCCGGCTGACTTCATTTCTGAAGGTCTGGATCAGACCCGCGGCTGGTTTTATACCCTTACAATTCTGGCAGCAGAACTCTTTGACAAGCCTGCCTTTAAGAACTGTATCGTAAACGGTCTTGTTCTTGCAGAGGACGGACGCAAAATGTCAAAGTCCCT
>DFDV01000225.1 GCA_002369025.1 Treponema sp. UBA3819
TATTCCAAATGCAAGTGATGATAAGGCAAATACGCCAGTCTATAACATCAGTTGGGCTGAGGCCATCGCTTACTGCAACTTGCGAAGCATACAAGAAGGTTATACCCCTGTTTATGCTCTTATGATTAACGGCACAAAGCAAACAAACCCGGCACAATGGGGCGAAGCAGGAATTGTTGCCAATTCAAACGGAAAATACTATTCTCAGGATAAACTTACAGACGGATCAGCTCCTGAAAACGCAAATTACTGGTGTGTAAACTACGATGGTGGATCTTTCTATCACGATGAAACAGCCAACGGCTATCGTCTTGCAAATGTAACGGAATGGGCAAATATAGTTGAGAAAAACACTGCCCAAGGTTCTGATTTAGGTATTGTAAGCAGCACAAGTGTTCCTGTATGTGAATATTTACGTGCATATATAGGTCATTATTCAGACGAAGCAAACCGATATGCAGAAAGCAGTATTACGGAAAGCGAATGCAGTTTCTCATCAAACGGAATTTACTATCAGGCTCGTGATGTTTTATACGCGAGTATGAATACCTATAAGTTTGGTTTCCGTGTAGTCCGCAACAAACAGTAAGGAGTCTTTTGCCTGCGTAGACCTGTCTGCGCCCATCTGTGTCAAACCCGGGCTTTCCCATATAGACGAAAAGCCCGCCGAGTGATACACTTGATGTGCTGTGCCGGCATATTTTACGAACCGTCACAAAGAGGATTTTATGTCTAAACTGTACATTCCTGCTGATTACCAGCCGATTTTAAACACCAAAGAAACAGAACACGCAATCGTAATGATTAAGGATTTTTTTCAGACTGCACTGGCAACGGAACTGAACCTGCGCCGTGTAACTGCCCCGCTCTTTTTGCCTGCGGGAACAGGCCTTAATGATGATTTGAACGGCGTGGAAGTTCCGGTAAATTTTAACGTAAAGGACATGGGCGGTATCAATCTGGAAATCGTACAGTCACTGGCAAAGTGGAAGCGCGTTAAGGTAACAGAACTGGGCCTTATGCCTGACTTTGGCATTTACACAGACATGAACGCTATCCGTCCCGATGAAGAACTGGACAATACTCACTCCCTCTATGTTGACCAGTGGGACTGGGAAATGTGCATTGACGAAAATGACCGCACGGTAATGCACTTAAAGGAAATCGTAGAAAGAATCTACCGCTGTCTCAAACGCCTTGAATTCTACATCTACGACCACTACGAAAACATCAAACCCTTCCTGCCGCAGAAAATTACTTTTGTCTACGCAGACGATCTGCAGAAAAAATATCCCAATCTTACGCCAAAAGAGCGTGAAAACAAGATTTGCCAGCAGTATGGTGCAGTCTTCCTGATTGGTATTGGCGGAAAACTCGCCGACGGCTCCATTCACGACGGCCGCGCTCCAGACTATGACGACTGGATCAGTGAAACAGGAGACGGCCACCGCGGACTGAACGGCGACCTGCTGGTATGGAATCCGGTTCTGCAGTGCGCATACGAACTTTCTTCCATGGGAATTCGCGTTACGCCGGAATCCCTGAAGGCGCAGTTGCAGGAAAGAGGCTGCCCGGAGCGCGCAAAACTCACCTTCCATTCCATGCTGCTGAATGGAAAACTGAATCTGACAATGGGTGGCGGTATCGGACAGAGCCGTCTCTGCATGTTCTTCCTGCGCAAAGCCCATATCGGCGAAACACAGGTAAGCACCTGGCCGGAAGACATGAAAAAACAGTGCGCTCAAGCGGGAATTGCGTTGCTCTAGTGGCAGATTTCCTTCATATTTCACCAGAAGAAATAGAATCATCTCTTTCCAGTCTTGCAGAACGAGGCATTACTGAATTCACCCTGCAGGACGAGACGATTTTATCCCATAAGGGACGGCTCCTGCATTTTCTGGAGTCTTTTGCCCGTCACGCACCAGACATTTTTCTGACACTTCCCATTGATGCCGAAGTTCTGGACATGGATATTGCAAAAGCGGCTTCAAACCTTTACTGTTCCCTGGAAATTCCCCTGACTGGAAACAAAAAGGGAAATGCCTATCTTTTTGACAAAAAATTCTATGCCCGCCGTGCCCAGATGCTGAACACACTGGGTCTGGTCTTTGGCTTTTCCCTCACCTTTGCCACAGAAGAAGGCGACAGCGTAAGGGCTTTCCGAGACAGGCTTGATTTTGCCATCTCCCTCTACCCCAATCACATTGATTTTCCCCAGCTGGAAGCAGACTGTCCCAGGCCCGCAAAGCCAAGTGCAAGTTTTTCCACTCAGGATATCCGCATGACAAAAGAATCTGCCTTTGCCTGTCAGACTTTTTATACACTGGGACGGGCTGTAACCTGGTTTCTGCCGGTTCTTTCCCCGCTCAAAATGACTCCGTCCAGATTTTTTCAGGACTTTGCCGAATGGCAGAATCACAACAACTGTTCCCTGCACGCCAAATGGAATCCCGCAGAAGCAAAGCACACAGAAATAGAAAAAATGCAGTTGGCCTTCCTCAAATTCAAATATGAAGAAAAAAACAAGCCCCAGTACTTTGATCTGGTGA
>DFDV01000111.1 GCA_002369025.1 Treponema sp. UBA3819
TTGTAGATGTTCTGCACGTTTCCGGTACCTCCATGATGCCTGCCATTAAAAACGGAGATACTCTGGTAGTAAACAAACTCGCTTACGGTCTTATCCGCCCCTACGGTGAAAAACTTCTGCTGCAATGGGCAAGACCAAAAAATGATGATATCGTTATTTTTTTATACAATAATAAAA
Source organism: Treponema sp. UBA3819 (assembly GCA_002369025.1). Taxonomy (GTDB): domain Bacteria; phylum Spirochaetota; class Spirochaetia; order Treponematales; family Treponemataceae; genus Treponema_D. The sequence goes on from DFDV01000111.1 coordinate 178, forward strand.
TAGTCGTAAAAAGATGTGTCGCAGGGGGCGGTGAAACGCTAGAATATTCAGACGATAGTGTGTATACTTTGCATGTGGGAGACAAAGACATTCCTCTGACTGAAACACAGTGGCAGAATCTGAAGGACATACATTCTGTTCCTCAGGGTTACATTCTTGCCATTGGCGATAATTACGAAGAATCAGTTGATTCCCGCACATACGGTTTTGTTTCCGAACGCAATATTCTGGGAAAAGTTATATGCAGATGAATCATTATCTGAAAACATGGCGCGTCATTCTTCTTTGCAGCTGCATGGGCATTTTTGCGGTCATCATTGTCGTAAAGTATGCCAGGCTTGCATTCATAAAGGAAGCGCCGGGTTTTGCATCCACTCCCATCGTTGAACGAGGTTCCATTGTAGACCGTAACGGAAAGGCTCTGGCTGTTTCCACCAATTTCTATCACTTTGGCGTAACGCCTGCCGCAATCAAGGACATAGGAGAGTTCGCCCGCTTAGTCTCCCCTGCCCTCCACATGAAAGAAAACGACATTGTCTCTACCATCACCAATGCGCCTAATTCCCGCTTTGTCTATGTCAAGAAGAAGATTGACCAGAACACCTACGACGAACTCCACAAGGTCTGTCTGGCAAACGGATATTCAGGCTCAGTCCGCTTTGACCGCATTCCCGGCCGTGTCTACCCGGAAAATACCCTTGCATCTCAGTTAATCGGCTACATGGGAAATGACGGCAACGGACTTTCCGGCATTGAATACTCCATGCAGTCCACTCTTTCTCCTGTCGTTACCCCGGAAAGCCCCGGAGACCTAAAAGGAAAAAATGTCTACCTGACCATAGACGCAAACCTGCAGTTCAAGCTGGAAAAAATTGCCCGTGAAGCCATTGAAAACACCCAGGCAGAATCCCTCATGCTCATAGCGGCAGAGGCAAAGACAGGTGAAATTCTTTCCTACATCAGCCTGCCGGAAGCGAATCTGAACGAATACAGTGCTTCCTCTCAGGACGCCCGCATTGACCGCCCCGCCACCCAGAGTTACGAGCCGGGTTCTGTATTCAAGATTTTTTCCGTGGCAACCTTTTTTGATGCGGGGCTCATCAGCGAAAACGATATTTTTAACTGCGACGGCATTTATAAAAGGCGCACGAATGCGGGCGAAACTATTGTCATCACCTGTCTAGACCACCACGGATGGATTTCTGCCCGGGATGCCTTAAAGTATTCATGTAACGATGCCCTTGCCCAGATGAGCGAAAAAATTGAATCCGAGCAGTTTCTGGCTAAAATCCGCAGTCTGGGCTTTGGCTCACGCACAGGGGTAGAACTTCCCGGAGAAACAACAGGTTCCGTGCGCAAAACAAGCGACCGCCTCTGGTCTGCGCGCTCCAAGCCGACTATTGCCATCGGACAGGAAATCAGTGTAAGCGCCCTGCAGATGGTACAGGCGGCAACAGCTCTGGCAAACGACGGTGTTCCCGTTCAGCTTACCTTCATTTCAAAAATCACCAGCCACGACGGCGCAGAAGTATTTACTCACACCCCCGTACTTAAGGATGCGGTTTTCAAAAAATACACGGCGAACTATCTGCTGCAGTGTATGGAAACCGTTGCCCGGAGCGGTACCGGTACGCGCGCAAATCTCCGTGATGTTGCAATCGGTGTAAAAACAGGTACCGCCCAGATGGCTGACCATGTACATGGCGGTTACAGTAAGACAGACTTCCTCTCCAACTGTATCGCCATTTTCCCCATAGAAAATCCTGAAATCATCCTCTACATTGTCATTGAAAAGGCAAAGGGTGAAAACTATGCGGGCCGTATCGTAGCCCCTGTCATCGGTGAGGCGGCTTCCATAATCATTGACCACCTGGGCATGAGCCGTGGAGGAGCGGCAAGTCTTTCTCATCCGGGTTATGTTAATATTTCCGGTATTCAGCCCGCCATCATAGAAGGTGTCATGCCAGACCTGAGGGGAACTCCCAAGCGCGACCTTCTTCCCCTTCTCAGCCGCCCCGACATTCAGGTAAAAATCAATGGTGACGGATGGGTAATCAGCCAGAATCCGCCGCCCGGAACCGCCATCACGGAGAACATGGAAATTGAATTCTATCTGGAATAGGAATATCACCCTCTTCTGCCAGCGTTTTCCCGCGCTTGCAGAACAATGCGGCATTTCTCCCGGCATGCAGGCCCCAAAAAACTCTCCCTTTGAAATTCTACATGCAAAAAACGGCAGTCTCATCGCCAAAGCGGACGGAAAACTCCTGCATTCCTCTTACAATCCTGAGCGGGAGGCGGAACAGTCTGTCACTGCCGCCAGAAAAGATGAAAACAAAAGCTGTGTATTTCTTGCCTGCGGTCTGGGCTACGCTCCCAATCTCTATGCAAAAAAATTCCCCCGGGACACGCTGATTATCGTTGAACCTGAACTCCGGTATTTGCTTGCCGCCCTGGAAGTTTTTGACTGGAGCCCGGTATTTTCTGCAGCCCGCTGCATGATTATCACCGGAGCAGAAGTTCAGACTGTCATCACGCTCATAGAAAATTCGGGCGGTTTTTCTTCCTGCGGTATCATTGCAAATCCCAGCCAGATGGAACATAAGCGCGAATACTTTTCCAGCCTTTCCCGTGCCATAGAACATGCAAAAGAGCAGACTAAAATCAACGGCAACACCTATAAGCGCTTTTACGGACTCTGGCTGCGGAACACCTGCAGAAATCTGCATCAGCTCGCCATCCGGGGTGGCATCAATTCCTTCAAAGGAGCATGTCCTCCTGATCTGCCCGCAGTCATTCTCGCGGCAGGCCCTAGTCTTTCGGCTCTGCTTCCTCATCTTGCAGAGATTAAAAAGCGGGCTCTGCTCATCTGCGTGGACACAGCCCTGCACGCCTGTCTCCGCTCCGGCACTGAACCTGATTTTATCGTCCTCACAGACCCCCAGTACTATGCGGCCCGCCATATTGCAGGACTGTCTGCTCCCCATGCCTTTCTCATCACGGAGACAGCAGCCTATCCCCCTGTATTCCATTTTCCCTGCAGGGAAATTCTTCTCTGCTCATCTCTCTTTCCTTTAAGCGTCTCAATGGAAAAAGAATTAGGCGAAAAAGGCTCACTTGCGTCGGGTGGCTCCGTTTCCACAACGGCCTGGGAGTTTTCCCGCTACATTGGCGCCAGAGAAATCTATCTTGCCGGGCTGGATCTGGGCTACCCTGATTTTCAGACCCACATACGAGGCTCTTCCTTTGAAGAAAAAATCCATACCATCTCCCTCCGTACCCGGCCCGCAGAGAGTACCGGCCTGGGCGCACTTTTTGGAGCAAACATGATGACCGCCCGGGATTACAGAGGTCAGCCCATTCTGACCGACAACCGCATGTTTATGTTTGCCAGCTGGTTTGAAAGCAAACTCAAAGAATATCCAGACCTGCATACCTATTCACTTTCTCAAAAATCCCTTGCAATAGAAGGCGTTCAGACAGCCCCTGTAGAAAAAATTCTCTCCCTGCCGGAAAAAGAAAAAGAAAGAAAAGACTTTTTTGCAAGGCAGATTCCTTTTACTCCCTGTCAGGCAGATTATAAAAAAGCCCTGCAGATCTTACTGAAAGACCCTAAAGTCTGTGAAGAAATGCAAAAAAATAATGCAAAATTTTCACAAGGTTTCTAAAGTTTATTTTTCCGACACCGATAATAAATATGTACACCGGATATCAGATTAGTGTGATACGACATCCAGACACACTGAGCTGTTACAATGTGCCCAACTTTGTAAATAACCGGTTCTCCATGAATTAAAAAGCCGAAAGTCGTGTAAGGGCTTTCGGCTTTTTTCTTTTTTCATCCCTTTTATACTGTACAAAATTCCCTTTTTTGCCGATAATAGTATAGAAATGAAATCAATTCCATTAGCTGCTATCGCAAACGATACCTATTTTTCGGATAATGTATTTCTCGATGACTCTTTTCAGCTGCTGGATAAGTCAGTTCCTCTGACTGCATCCATGAAGAAGGCTATGGCTGACTGGAGTTTTACTGTAGTCTATACTGATGGAAGTCAGCGTACTGCCGCTGAAGCTCATGCTCCACAAACTCAGGCTCAGCCTCAGGTTCAGGTAAATGCCCAGCTACAGATGCAGGCACAAAAAACTGCAGCAAAACCGGAAGCAAAGAAAGCAGCTGTTGAAAGCACAAGTTTTGAATCCATCGACATAAATGATTTGCTGGGGCTTCCCTCAAAAAACAATCCAGTCGTAAATGTTCCAAAAGCTCCGCCGGTACCAGATGTTCCGGAAATTTCAAGAACCCCGGGCGAAGTATATGAATCAGATGAATCCGTAGTTGATAAATTCAATCTCAACGACGATTCTATGGCAGCCCAGCACTATAAAGAAGAAACACCCCAGGTAGAACAGCAGAGACTGAAAAATGCCAGAGAAGCCTATGACACCTATCTGGAATTTGTAGATGAAATATTTACCCGCTATGCGACTCATAAAGAACTTGACTATAAGCAGATAAGTGAAAAAGTAAAGGAAATGCTTCTTTACATCAGGGACAACCAGCGCTACATTCTGCGTGTAATTCCATCTGCCCTGGAAAAAGAAAAGAACTTTCTGGTAGGCCATAGCCTCCGTTCCACTGTTCTTGCCATAATCATCGGTTATGCCCTCGCACTGCCGCCACCAAAACTGATTGGACTTGGAGTTGCCTGTCTGATTCATGAAATCGGCCAGATTCGTCTGCCGCCTCAGCTCTACATGACAGACCGTCTGCTCACGGCACCTGAAAAAGTGCAGATGTCAAAGCACCCCATTATCGGCTACAACATCCTCAAGGAACATAACTTCCCGCTCGCCATTCAGCTGGGTGTTCTTGACCACCATGAGCGTGAAAACGGCACCGGATACCCCCGCCACATTAAAGGCGACAAAATCACCTCTTTTGCAAAGATTATTTCTGTTGCCTGCTCCTTTGAGGCAATTACCGCTCCCCGTCTCTTCCGCGAAGAGCGTTCTTCCTACGAAGCCATGCTGGAAATGCTGAAAAATCACAGCGGTGCCTACGATGAAACAGTTACAAAGGCTCTGCTCAAATCACTTTCCCTCTTCCCCATCGGAGCCTATGTAGAATTGTCCTGCGGAAGCATAGCACAGGTTGTTGATGTAACTCCCGGACTGCCAAAATGTCCGAAGGTAAAGCTGATAAAAGACTCTGATCCGGCAAGAATTGCTGCTGTCATTACAACGGATGATAATCAGAATAAGATAATTCGTGTATTGAATAAGAATGAAGTCAATAATCTGAAAAAGGCTAATTAAAGAAAGCCCTGACTTTTTCTGCCTCTTCCTTAAACTGCTCGTCAATTACAGGCGGATTTTCCGTAAAGTAAAGAATCTGCTGCATTTCTTCAGAGAAACGGGCACCCCAGACAGAAATAACCGGTTCAAACTGATGAAGATAGCCAAGTGCAAGGGGAATATTTGTCAGAATACCGCCGCAGAGGGGGCGCATGGCAATAAAACCGATTTCTTTTTCAGCACATTGCATGACCAGCTGCTCCACAGACTCATCACAAAGCATGTTAAAAGGGAACTGCAATGTTTCCCAGCCTGACTGAGAACGCAGCAGTCTCTGTGCTATGTCAAGGGATTCCGTTACCAGGCCAAAATGATTGATTTTTCCTTCCCGGCGCAGGTCAATAAGTTCGTCCACAAGGCCGTCCTCACCACCCTTTTCCGGCAGGCTGTCATTTCTTTCTATTTGATACAAATCTATGTAGTCCAGTTTCATTGCATCCAGGCTGGCATATAAATCAGATTTAAGATCGGAAATGGTACGGGCAGAAGTTTTTGTGGCTATGAAAACATCTTTGCGGTAAGGTTTGATTGCCTTGCCTAAACGACGTTCACTTTCAGGAGAAGAACGGGCGGTATCGTAAAAATTGACACCGCCCTCATAGGCCTGGGCAATCAGGGCATCCACGTCTTCTGCATCGGAAATCTTGTCCAATGCCATGGCACCAAAAGCAGTGCGGCTTACGAGGATTCCTGATTTACCAAGCGCTATATATTGCATTATTTTTTCTCAACAGGTTTCCAGCTGCGGATTGCATTCTGAATGAAAGTAACAAGATCATCCAGTTTTACGCGTTCCTGTTCCATGCTGTCACGGAAGCGGACTGTTACCGTGTTGTAGTTGGGGTTGGCAGAACCATCCTCAGCCTTTTCGGTAATAGTATCGTAGTCTACTGTCACGCAGAAAGGTGTACCAACTTCGTCCTGGCGGCGATAGCGCTTACCGACTGTACCGCTCTGGTCATAATCGGTTACAAACTCTTCCTTGAGGGCATGCTGGATTTCCTTTGCCTTTTCTGCAAGACCGTCCTTTTTCATCAGAGGCAGCACGGCAACGGTAATCGGAGCCAGCTTCGGATGCAGGTGCAGTACAGTGCGGTAGTCATCTTTTCCGTCTTTTCCAACATTTTCTTCTTCGTAGGCTTCGCAGAGGAAGGCGAGGAAGTTGCGGTTCAGGCCGGCTGAAGTTTCGATGACATAAGGTGTATAAGTCTTGTTGCCATCATCCTGATCGATGTAAGACATATCCTTTCCGCTGACTTTTGTGTGCTGACCAAGGTCGAAGTCAGTGCGGTTGTGAACGCCTTCAATTTCTTCAAAGCCGATGGGGAAGTTGTACTGAATGTCGTAAGCATCCTTTGCATAGTGAGCCAGTTTGTCGTGATGGTGCCATGCAAGATTTTTCTCAGCGATACCGTATTTCAGATAGAAGTTCCAGCGGTACTTGCGCCAGTTTTCAAAAATCTCATCATCGGTACCGGGCTTACAGAAATATTCCATTTCCA
>DFDV01000172.1 GCA_002369025.1 Treponema sp. UBA3819
CCTCTCTGCTGGATTCAGCCGTAAAGCATGGCATTATCGACAAGCGCGGCGCCTGGTATACCCGCGGTGAAGAAAAAATCGGTCAGGGTAAGGAAAATGCGCTGGCATTCCTGGCACAAAACCCGGACTACATGCATGCCCTGGAAGTGCAGCTGCGTAATGAACTGTTCCCCGGACAGGTTCTCAAGACAAAAGAAGGTGTTGCCGTGTATCCGGAACAGGAAAAAGCTGCTAAGGCAGCCGCAAAAGCCGCCAAAGAGGGTAAGCCTTCTGCAGAGGCAGCCGTAACGGTAACCCCCGCCGGTGCAGATGCGGTTAAGGCAGAGCAGTCTGCGTCTCAGACTGCAAGCGTTTCTGCTAAGGACGCACTTTTCTGATATGACTGTCGTGCTTGGTTTGGGCTCAAATAAGCCCTGGCAACAGTATAGCAGCATTGAACTGCTTGTTAAGGCTGTCCGTGCGCTTAAAGCCCTTCTGCACGACATCAGATTTTCATCGGTGTATGAAAGTGCACCCATGTATGTGACTGATCAGGCTGCCTTTTGCAATATGGTTGTGGCGGGCAGGGCAGAAGATTCTCTCAGCCCCCATGACCTGCTTGATCAGATTCACAAAATTGAAGCCTCTCTGGGCCGTGACCGCAGTCGTGAAATCAGAAACGGTCCCCGGTCAATCGACATTGACATTGAGTTTTTTGGAAATAAAAAAATCCGCTTTTCTGATTCCCAAAATCCCCTGAAAGCTCTGGAAATTCCCCATCCCCGCATCAATGAACGTCCCTTTGTTTTGATTCCCTTACTGGAGATTTTGAATAAATCTGCCGATAATGTAGACAGCACCTTGTATGCTCATAAAGAAGAATTTATGCAGATGCTGAAGGTGACAGGCAGTGACGGAGTAGTAAAAATTCTGGACGCTGAAGCATTTGAAAAATCGGTATAAAATCCAAGGGGAACGGCTATGGAAGAAGAAGGCCTGACAGTTCAGACAGCAGTTGCGGAAGATGAAGAAAATCAGAATGTAAGGCACCGGTATACGGCGGGAGAATTTGAAGGTCCGCTTGATTTGCTGCTTGCACTTATCCGTGACAATAAAATCAACATCTATGACATTCCCATTGCAGAAATCACCGAGCAGTTTCTGGAATATCTGGATTATGCTGCAAGTATTGATCTGGGCGATTTGTCTGAATTCTATAAGATGGCGGCTCAGCTTTTGAGAATTAAAAGCAATATGATGCTGCCTGTTGAGGTTGCTGAAAATCTTGATTTTGACGATCCCCGTGAAGAACTGGTTGAAAAACTCATTGAATATCAGAAGTTTAAGAAACTTTCCGCCCTCATGGAAGAAAAAGAAGACGAAAATGAATGGTCTTTTGAACGCAAAAAAATTCAGCGCATACTTCCCTTTGAAGAAGAAGATTTGTGGGAGCGTGTTGATACCTGGGATTTGCTGCAGCAGATGCAGAAAATCTTTAAGACCATGATAAGTGCATATTCCGATGCAAAAATTCTGGATATGTACGAAGAAGTGAGTGTGAACGAAAAAATAACGCTGATGAACGAATATCTTGACACAAAAGGCGAGTGCATGTTTACTGATTTGATTGTCCGCAAGGGTAATGAACTTGATGTTATCTGTGCCTTTATGGCAATTCTTGAAGCCGTCAAGTTCAAACTGGCGACTATCTTGCAAAACCGCATGTTCGGTGATATAAAAATCTGTAAATATCAGGCGGCGTAAGGAAATACGATGGATTTGAATCTTGAAAAAGAAACGGCTCTGGTGGAAACGGTTCTCTTTTTGGAAAGTGAGCCGGTTACTGTTGAAAATATTGCGGCAATCTCTCAGCTTGCAAAAGACATTGTAGAAAAATGTCTTGAAGCCTTAAAAGAAAAATACACTGCAGAAAATTCCGGTCTGGAACTTGCCATGATTACGGGCGGCTGGACTCTGGTTCCAAAAAAAGAATTCTGGGAAGAACTTAAGGAACGCTACGGAAATAAAAATGAGGGGCGTCTTTCCCGCTCTGCAATGGAAGTTCTTTCAATTATTGCCTACAAGCAGCCTATCACCCGTGCAGAAATTGAAGCGCTCCGCGGTGTCTCTCCCGATAACATGATTCGCCTTCTGATTGACCGTCAGCTGGTAAAGGAAGTCGGCAAAAAAGATGCCCCCGGCCGTCCGACCTTGTTCGGTACAACCAAAGAATTCCTCAAATTCTTCCGCCTGAACTCCATTTCGGAACTGCCTCAGCTGGAAGACACCGAAAACGAAAGATTCGAATTGGCCCGCTGATATTGCTCTTTTGACGGCATTCTACTATACTATAGAAGATGTCAAATACAAACGAGACAATCCGTCTGCAGGCTTATCTTGCTCACTGTGGCATTGCCAGCCGGCGTGCCAGTGAAAAAATCATTACGGACGGACGTGTTACGGTAAACGGTCTTCTTGTTACCGAATTGGGTACAAAAGTATCTGAAAAAGACAAAGTCTGTGTGGATGGAAATCCAGTTTCCCCTGAAGAAGCAAAACGCTATGTGCTTTTGAATAAGCCTGCGGGCTATGTCTGCAGTCAGTCTGACGAAAAGGGCAGGCAGATTGCAGTAGATTTGCTCAAAAGTACCTATTCTGAACGCCTTTACAATGTTGGCCGTCTGGACATGTTCAGTCGTGGAGCCATTATCTTTACAAATGACGGAGATTTTGCAGCCCGTCTTTCCCATCCCAGTGCGGAAATCGAAAAAGAATATATTGTAGAAACATCTTATCCCCTGCCGGAAGGCCTGGACCAGCAGTTCGTAAAGGGCGTGAGGGTGGACGGCATTTTTTACAAAGCCCTGCGTGCTGAAAAGATGAACAGCCACCGTATGCGTGTCGTCCTCATTGAAGGAAAAAACCGTGAAATCCGTAAGGTCTTTGAAAATGCCGGTGCCGCAATCCGCAGTCTGGAACGTGTCCGTATTGGAAATATCAATCTGGACGGCCTTCGTGCCGGTGAATTCAGGGAACTCAGTCAAAATGATGTAAAGGGACTTCTGGCCCTGTGTAAAAATACAGCGAAAAAAGACAACTAAGGAGACATAAAAAACATGATTATCGCAATAGACGGACCTGCAGGAACAGGAAAATCAACAATCGCTTCAATTATTGCAAAAAAACTGGGTGTTACCTATCTGAACAGCGGCAGTTTTTACCGGGCTCTTACGCTTGCCCTTAACGATACTGATATCGATCTGGCGGATGAGGATAAAGTCCTTGCCTTCTGTCAGAAACAGAAACTTGAGTATGTAAACAGCCGCCTTGTACTGAACGGAGTTGATGTGGAAGACCGTCTGCATGAAGATGCGGTTAGTAAGCGTGTTGCTCCGGTTTCTGCCATTGTGCCAATCCGTCATCTGGTGAACGACCGCATGCGCGAAATTACCCGCAGCCTGTCCATCATCTGTGAGGGCAGGGACATGACGACTGTGGTGTTCCCCAATGCCGAATACAAGTTTTACCTTGATGCTTCAATTGACGTTCAGGCTCAGCGCCGCTTTGACCAGGGTGTTTCCAATATGACTCTGGAAGAAATCAAGGAAGCAATCAGAAAACGGGATGAAATCGACCGCAATAAAAAGGAAGGTGCTTTAAAACGTG
>DFDV01000021.1:0-9667 GCA_002369025.1 Treponema sp. UBA3819
GACTTGATGGCTTCAATAACTTTGTCCGTGATTTCTGCACATTTCATCCAGGGGCGCTGCTCAAAGGGAACTACGTCTGACGGAACTTCGATGTAGTCTTCCAGTTTTTCGTCAAACTTACCCTGTTTGTTTCCGTTGAAGAAGTAGGTAACATGACCGTACTTCTGTGTTTCGGAAATTGCAAGGAGTTTTACGCCTGTTTTTGTAAGGTATTCGCCCATTGTGCGGTCGATGCTGGGAGGATTTACCAGATACTGTGCGGGAACATGAGCGTCGCCGTCGTATTCCATCATGCCTGCATATTCAACGGCAGGAACGCGGACGCGGTCAAAGGGCAGGTCGCCACCCTTTGGAGTTTCAAAGGCACGGGTGATTTCCAGGGCACGGTCACCGCGGAAGTTAAAGTAGATGACTGAGTCTCCGTCTTCGATGGTGCCGACGGCTTTTCCGTCTTTTGCGATGACAAATTCGTGCATATCCTGGTCAAGAAGTCCGGGAACTTCCTGACGGTATGTTTCGATTGCTTTTGTTGCAGATTCAAATTTGCGTCCTTCGCCCAGAACATGTGCTTTCCAGCCGCGCTCTACCATGCTCCAGTCTGCATTGTAGCGGTCCATGGTCATGTACATGCGTCCGCCGCCGGAAGCAATCTGATAGTCACAGCCGGCAAAGCCTGCCAGAAATTCTTCCAGAGGTGTGATGTAGTTGAGTGCTGATGTGGGGTCTACGTCGCGGCCGTCAAGAAGGGCATGAACACGGAGTTTTTTTACGCCGTCTTTTGCTGCCTGACTGACCATTGCCTTTAAGTGGTCAATGTGAGAGTGAACGTTTCCGTCAGAAACCAGACCGATAAAGTGCAGGGTTGCGTTTTTGTCGTTTACATTCTTAACGAGTTTTTTCCATGTTTCAGCGGCAAACATTGAGCCGTTTGCAATTGATTCGCCTACCAGTTTGGCTCCCTGTGCGAATACGCGGCCACAACCCATTGCGTTGTGACCGACTTCGCTGTTACCCATGTCGTCGTCGCTGGGAAGACCTACTGCTGTACCGTGAGCCTTGAGTTTTGTGTGGGGGCAGTTTGCCGTAAACCAGTCCAGATACTTCATTCTGGCGGCCTTTACTGCGTCTCCGTCTTCATATTTGCCATATCCAACACCGTCCATAATCACGAGGACTACAGGACCGCGCCGACCTTTCCAATTGGGATTTTTTTCCAATGCGTGCATTGTGTCTGCCATATATATCTCCTGTGGGTATGTAATGCTTTTTTTTCTTTCATATTATATAGAAAACATTCTTTTTGTGCTACAAATTTGACCGAATCAAAAAGCAGATTTATAATTGAAGTATCTTTATTTAAAACGGAGTTTTGTATGAAAAAATTACTTGCAGCGGCTATGGCTGTCTGTATGATGTCGGGTGCACTTTTTGCACAGGAAAAAGTCTATTTGTGGCCGGACAAAAAAGGACCGGGTTCAGAAAAGGTGAAGGTTACACAGGAGATTACTGAGCGCAGTAAGATTCCCAACCATCAGAATCGTATTGTGAGCGGAGTAACCGAGCCTTACATTGAAGTCTTTAAGCCAGCCCAGGATGTGGCAAATACAAAGAAGTCAATTCTGGTCATTCCCGGCGGAGCCTATGCCCGGGTTGTTATTGATACGGAAGGTTATGACTATGTAAAAGGCTATACTGATGCGGGATACACTGTTTTTGTCCTTACATACCGCACGCCCAATGACGGACATAAGCATGCAGATCTGGTTCCCCTGCAGGATGCCCAGCGTGCCATGCGCGTAATCCGGGCCAATGCAGACAAATTTGGCGTTGCCGCTTTTGGCGTTGGCGTTATGGGAAGTTCTGCAGGCGGTCACGTGGCGGCAAGTCTGATGACAAGGTACAAGGAAGAAACTTATAAGGCTCTGGATTCAATTGACAAGGATGCAAAAGGCGAATGGGTAAGTGCCCGTCCCGCTTTTCAGATTCTGGTCTATCCGGTCATCACCATGCAGGATAACGGAACTCATGCGGGAAGCCGTAAGGCCCTGCTGGGAGAAAAACCGAGCCAGAAAGAAAAGGATGCCGCTTCCTGCGAAAAACTGGTGAAGGGCGGTGAGTCTCCGGCCTTTATCCTCTGCGCCATAGATGACAAGAGCGTAAATCCCTATGCCAATGCCATTGCATATTGGAAAGCCATGGCTGACAACGGTGTAAAGGCAGAACTGCACATCTTCCCCGAAAGCGGACACGGCTTTGGCGTACTGAATGCCTACGGTACCGCAGCTAAATGGCAGCAGATGTCCATTGACTGGATGAAAACCTACCTGAAGTAAATTGTACTGACGCAAAAAAAGACTGTCCCGGAAGCCCTGAATGAACTTCACAAAGGACAGTCTTTTTTTTGTCTGAATTTCATTCCTTAATCAGAATGTTCTGCGATACTTCCGCCGCTCATCTTTCTTTCAAGCCTGTTCATAAGGAAGGGGCTGAGAATGCCGAATATACAGAGGACAATCAGTACCCAGCAGACTGGAGAAGAGAAGAAAATTGCCGGATTTCCGCCGGAAAGCAGCAGGGAGCGGCGCAGACCTTTTTCTCCCAGTGGTCCCAGAATGAGTGCCAGAACGATTGCGGCATTATTCAGTTCAAACTTGCGGACAAGATAACCGAGTATACCGAAAATCATCATAATCACTACATCAACATAGATTTTGCGGATGGCAAAAGAACCGACGATACAGAGGACGATGATACAGGGAATCAGGATTGCATCTGACAGTTTTGCGATTTTTGCAAAGCCCTTGCAGCCTAAGAGACCGATGCCCAGCATAAAGAACTGAACCAGTACAAAGCCTGCGAAGAAGGTGTAGGTCATGGGAGCGTACTTTGTAAAGAGGTCCGCACCCGGCTGCAGACCTTGAATGATAAGTCCGCCCATGAGGATTGCCGTAACGGATTCACCGGGAATGCCCAGAGTGAGCATGGGAATAAGTGAACCGCCTGTAACCGCATTGTTCGCCGACTCGCTTGCCGCAACGCCTTCAATTGACCCCTTGCCGAATTCTTCCGGGTGCTTGGAAAGCTGTTTGTTTGTGTTGTAGCTCATAAAGCAGGCAATGGAGGCACCGGCACCCGGCAGAATGCCGATGATGTTTCCGGTAATCCAGCCGCGGAGGATTGTAGGGGTAATTCGCTTGATTTCGCCACCGGAGAGGACCATTTTGTCTTTTACCTTGGTCGCTTCCTGACGCTTGACTATCGCCTTTTCTGCCAGAATGAGGGCCTGCGACATGGAGAAGAGGCCGATGAGGGCACAGGTTACGTTTATGCCTTCGTAAAGCGAATCCTGTCCGAACATAAAGCGGGGAACGCCGTTAATGGGGTCCATGCCGATTGTGGAAATCAAAAGTCCCAGGGCACCGCTCATAAGCCCCTTGAGCATACTCTTTGTTGAGACGCCGGCAATAATGGTCAGGCCGAAAAGGGAAAGCCAGAAATATTCAGGCTGCTTGAACTTCATGGCAAGCTGAGCCAGAATGGGCGCAAAGAAATAGAGTGAAATACAACTGAGTAAGCCGCCGCAGAAGGAAGAAAAACATGATACGGCAAGAGCCTTTCCTGCTTTACCCTGTTTGGTAAGTTCATAGCCGTCCAGAGCGGTTGCGGCGGATGCAGGGGTGCCCGGCGTGTGAATCAAAATGGCAGAAATGGATCCGCCAAAGATAGCACCGCAGTAAATGCCGCCCAGAACAATAAGTCCGGTGGAGGCGGGCATGCTGAAAGTCATGGGCAGAAGAAGGGCTACACCCATTGCCGCAGACAGTCCCGGAAGACAGCCGATGACAATGCCAAGGGCGGTGCTCAATGCCATCGCCAGAAGATTTAAGGGGGAGAGGGCGTTAATAAAGCCTGCGCCCATTAATGATAAGGTATCCAGCATATGCAGCTCCTAGAAAAGCAGTTCAAAGGCAAGACCCTTTAAGAGACTTACTTTGAGCACCACATTGAATGTAATGAAAACCAGCAGCATGATTGCCACCGTGGTAATGGCAATGGTAAGCGGCCTGATATTCATAAACCAGAGCATCAGAATCATAAAGATGATGCTTGCGGGATAAAATCCGATGAGGTAAAGGGCTGCAAGGTAGCCGATTGCCATACCGAGGATAGGAAAAAACTGTCGGGGTAAAAAGCCCTTGAAGAGTTCCGGAAATCCGTTGGTAATGCCTTCTTTTTTTGCAGCGATAATCATTCGTATCAGATAGAGGGTAGTGAGACCGCCAAGAATGGCGATGATGAATTTTGGATAGATTTGTGCGTCCGCGGGCAGGCTTCTGTTCATCATTAAAAAACAGATGCAAACGCCGTACATAAACGCAACTACGCCGATGTCAGTTTTTTTCATTTACGACCTCGTCTATTGGTGTCTTTATAAAAGAAATCCCGCGGACAGCAGATGCATGAACGCGGGATTCTTCCAGTTAAAAATCTTTTAGTTGAAGATTTCCGTAAGGGTGTTGGTACAGAAATTGTACTGCTGGTTAATCAGGTCGCCTGTGTCTTCAGGAGACTTGTATTCAGTGGTCATGTGAGCCTTTTCGCTTGCGGCGATGTATTCAGGATCTTCCATTGCCTGCTTGAATGCGTTTGCATAGAAGTCAATGATGGGTTTGGGAGTGCCTGCGGGAGCCACGATACAGCGGGCTGAACCATACCAGTAGGGATAGAAACCAAGTTCACCCAGTGTCGGTGCGTCAGGATATTCTGCAAGGCGTTTTGAGTCATAGGTACCCAGAACTTTAACTTCAGAAGCAAAAGCGGTAAAATCTGCAACTTTTGCTACAGAGAAGTCAACTTCGTCCTGGCGGAGGGCAAGAAGCTGGTCAGCAGTGCCGCCGTAGGGAATTGCAGTGTATTCAAAGTTTGCAGAATGTGCGAGCAACTGTGCGCCGATGTGGTTTGATGCCTTGTTGCCGTTGGTAGATGCCTTGAGGGTACCGGGATTTGCACGGGCGTAATCAACCAGTTCCTGCAGGGTGTTGAACTTGCTCTTTGCGGAAACGAGAACTACAGATGTTTCAACAACATGGTTTGCGATTGGTTCGATAGATTCCACTGTGTAGGAGCCAAGATGGTCGATGATGTTTGAGCAGAATGTAGGCAGATTGATAAAGCCTAGAGTGAGTCCGTCGGGTTTAGCTTTTGCAAGTGCCGTCCAGCCGATAGAGCCTGAGCCGCCTTCCTTGTTGTCAATAACCAGGGTCTGGCCGACATATTTTTCTGCATAAGATGTAAGGACGCGTGCCGTGTTGTCCGTACCTGAGCCAGCCTTGTAGGCTACAATCATTGTAACCGTGCCGTTTGGCTTCCAGTCTGCCGAAACGCTTTCTGTTGCGGCCTTTTTCTTACAGCCTGTAAAGAGTGACGCGGTCATAGCAGCAACCGCAGCGACCATTAAAATCTTTTTCATATATACATGCCTCCTTAAAAAGACAAATGGGATATATTCAGTATATCTTATTTTCAGCGGAAAGCAAGTTTTTATTCACGGGTCTGGACAAAGTGTGGCTTGCATACAATAACCGGCTCGCACAAAATAACGCAGTCGGTGGATTATTCTTGCAATTCGTTCTATACTGACGGCATGTCACTGGCAAAAGATTACCTTACGCAAAAAAAGCCCATGAGTGCCATGCTCATCTTTCTCATCCCCATCGTGCTGGGAAATCTCTTTCAGCAGCTGTATACAATCGTGGACAGTGCGGTGGTCGGCCGCTTTGTTGGTGCGGCAGCTCTGGCGGCAATCGGTGCGTCTTATGCCCTGACTACGGTATTCATCATGGTGGCAAACGGCGGTGGCATTGGCGCTTCGGTTATTGTAAGCCGCTATTTTGGTGCAAAGGCATACGGACGCATGAAGACCGCCGCCTTTACGGCAATTTTTACTTTTCTTGGCGTGAGCATTATGATGGGGCTTCTGGGACTTTTTTTCAGCCGCAGACTCATGCTCTTTTTTAATACGCCGGCAGAATCTCTGGAAACGGCACTGGTTTACCTGAATATCTATTTTATGGGGCTGCCTTTTCTTTTTATGTACAATGTCTTTTCCTGTCTCTTCAATGCCATGGGAAAGTCTAAGATTCCCCTCTATTTTCTGATTTTTTCTTCTGTTCTGAACATGGCTCTGGACATTCTTTTTGTGACGAAGTTCGGATGGGGGGTAGCCGGCGTTGCATGGGCCACTTTGATTGCCCAGGGGCTTTCTGCCGTTCTTTCCTTTATCGTTTATCTCCGCCAGATTCGTGACCTGACCTCAGAGTCTTTTTCACTTTATGACACAAAAGAACTGAAGGATATGGTTCATCTTGCAATTCCTTCTATTTTTCAGCAGTCCACGGTGAGTATAGGCATGCTTTTTGTGCAGGGGGTGGTGAACAGTTTTGGTGCCGATGCGCTGGCGGGCTATTCTGCAACCCTGCGTCTGGAACAGATTGCCGTTGTGCCTATGAATTCAATTGGAACGGCACTGTCTTCGTATACTGCTCAGAATATCGGGGCCGGAAAACTTGACCGTGTGCGTCAGGGCTATCGTGCCGCAATCATTCTGGTAGCATTTTTTGCCATTGTGGATGCTGCATGGATGGAGATTTTTCATGCGAGTCTGGTAAGGCTTTTTATGAGTGATGCAAATCCGTCTGCCGTCGCCTTTAACACGGGAGATGACTATATCCGCTACATAGGCTGGTTCTTTGGAATAATCGGCCTGAAGATGGCGACGGACGGGCTTTTGCGGGGAGCGGGGGATACTTTTATGTTTACCCTTGCAAATCTTGTCAATCTGGGGCTCCGAGTGACTCTCTCCGTTACCCTTGCCCCAAAGTATGGCATTCAGCTTATCTGGATGGTTGTTCCCCTGGGCTGGCTGGCAAACTTCACCGTGTCTTTTATCGGCTATGCAAGCGGCAAGTGGAAAAAGGCCTACAGCAGATTTTAGGACTTCTGTAAAAAAGCTGATAAAATCTGATGAAGGCGGGATGAAGAAGAAACTTGAAGTTTGACCTGAATGGGTTTATAATAGAAGTAATTAGCACAAAAAGGAGGCGTGTTAAAAATGGCAAAGATGTTGGCGGTCGTACTGGCGGCTGCGTGTCTTTTTCCTGCGGTGGCTGCTCCCCGCAAGATGAATCCGCCTAAATCAAACTGGAATCTCTACATTCCGGGAAAGGCGAATAAAAAAAATGTTGTAAAGGATCTGGAAAAGCAGGGCTGGCTGAGCGGCAATACGGTAACGGATCATTTTTCACTGATTGACAGTGATGTAAATAAGGGCAAACTGCTTAAATTTGATACGAATGACAGTCATCAGGAAGCAATTGCATTCCCCCTGTCCGGCAATGAAAAGCGCGTGACATTGATTTTTAAGGCTCGCGGTGCTACAGACCCGGATAATATCACTACACCCCTCAGTATTTTCTATGCATACTGGCAGAAAGGAAATGACCAGGCTGTTCTGCGCCACAACTCATCTAATCAGTTGAAGGGTTCAAACAATATGTCCCGCCTGCGTGAGGGCGGAAGCCTGCAGGGAGCTCCCCTTGATATCGTAAGCGACTGGCATGATTTCCGTCTGGTTTTTGAATCAAAAGACGGTAGTGGCAGAAACATGACTGCAAAGACCTATATTGACGGCGTGCTTATGCATGAAGATACCAATAAGCCCCGTCCGGAATATACGATTGATCTGAATTTTGATCCGGCTGTACTGGATGTTCCCTACATGACGGGAAAAGGCAACTACATTGAATTTGGTGACAACGACGGAAGTTCAAATGCTTACGGTCTTTATGCCTACTTCCTTCTGGTTTTGGACGAAGATGTAAGCGGACTCTCACTGGAAGACCTGGGTAAGCGCGTTAAGGCAGATCTGGTTTCTAATCCCCGCACTGATGATAAGGGTCCTGTAAGCCGTCGTCCGGCAAGCAAGCCTGAAGGAATCAACATGACCGGTCCGGAGGTTAATTCAGAAGACCCCGTTTATTACGATCCGGCTACGATTAAAAACAACAAAATCAACCTGAAGAAAATGCCCCTTAGCCGTGCAGACAGCGAAGTGGTTACTTCAACTCCGGTAATTCCCAATCTGATTTATGCGGCTACTGTAGATCCAAAAGGTTCTGCCGGTACTTACAAGACGATTGGCGAAGCGATTGAAGCGGTTGCAGAAGGTGCTACAATCAAAGTGCTTCCCGGTCTCTATTACGAAAAACTTCTGATTACCAAACTCGGTATTTCACTAATTGGTACTGATCCTGCTACGACAATTATCTACGGATATGAGGCAAATACGGGCAATATTGACGGTAACCTGCTGGTGGAAGTAAACCTGCTGCCCAAGGGTACGAATACGGTTCCGGGTGAAGTATCACGCATTCCGGATAAGCCGGATCCCAATGCCTACTTCAATGCGGCAAACATTACCTTCTACAATAAGGGTGCTGAATGGAACCACGAATGGGGTGGAGCAGAACGCCGCTCAATTGCCCTTGCCCTTAAGGGTGTTGACCATGCCTATCTGAAAAACTGTATCTTCCTGGGACAGCAGGATACCATGTATTTTAGAAGCGGCCGTGTCTATGCAGAAAACTGTTATATTGAAGGTGACGCAGACTATATCTGTGGCGGTGCAACCGTTTTGTTTGACAAGTGTAAGATTCACACAATTCAGTATCTGAACGGAGGCATTATCGTAGCGGCCGCTGCTGCTGATACCGGCTACAGTTCGACGATGAAATATGCAAACGGTTTTGTGTTCATGGACTGTAAGATTACCGGACACAAGAGTTTTGAAACTCAGGACAAGAAAGTTACTTTGGGCCGCGGTACCTGGACAGGCGGTTCAGCAACATCAGGGTCTGAGACAGGAAAGACTGTTTATATCCGCTGTGAAATGCAGAATATCATCAGCAAGGAAGCATGGGCTAACTGGGACAACACCAATACTGCGGCAAAATGCTTCTTCCGCGAATATAAGTGTACGGGAGCAGGTGCTTCCATTACACGCATGCAGCTGACGGATTCAGAATATCTTTCTGTTTATTCTTCTCCTGAGAAAATCCTCGGCTTTACTCCGGTTTTGAAGTAAAGCCCGGTTTGTGGCAGTCTCATCCGTGTGAAGAAACCACAGATAAGCTCAGATTAACACGGATGAGGATCAGGGAACCACAGATGAACGGTGATTAACACGGATGAGTCACAGATAAAAAAAGCATCTGTGTCTATCTGTGTCTATCTGTGTCTATCTGTGTTCATCTGTGTCAAAAAAACTGCAAAAAAAGAAAAACCTGCTTGCTGGAAAATACCAGAAGCAGGTTTTTTATGTGTTTTATATCGTTTGCCTTTAATCTTTATGACTGAACTGATGTATTGCGCACGATAACATCATGGGCACCGCCTTCTGTAATGGAGACGGAAGAAACAAGGGTAAGTTTTGCTTTTTCCTGCAGTTCAGGAATGGAGAGGGCACCACAGTTACACATGGTGTGGATAACCTTGCTCATAGTCATGTTTACACCGTCGTGCAGATGACCTGCATAGGGAACGTAGCTGTCTACACCTTCTTCAAAGCTCATGCCTTTTTTACCACCCAGGTCATAGCGCTGCCAGTTGC
>DFDV01000021.1:9714-11152 GCA_002369025.1 Treponema sp. UBA3819
CGCTGCCAGTTGCGGGCGCGGTTTGAACCTTCACCCCAGTATTCCTTAACATACTGACCGTTTACTACCAGTTTGTTTGACGGAGATTCGTCAAAGCGGGCAAAGTAGCGGCCGAGCATGACAAAGTCTGCACCCATAGCCAGAGCGAGGGTTACATGGTAGTCGTGTACGATGCCGCCGTCAGAACAGATAGGAATGTAGATGCCTGTCTTCTTGTAGTATTCGTCGCGGGCTTTTGCAACTTCAATTGTTGCCGTTGCCTGTCCGCGGCCGATACCCTTCTGTTCGCGGGTAATACAGATTGAACCGCCACCGATACCAATTTTTACAAAGTCTGCGCCTGCTTCTGCCAGGAAGTTAAAGCCTTCTGCATCTACAACGTTTCCGGCTCCTACGCGGACGTTCTTGCCGAAATTTTCGTGAATATATTTAAGGGCGCGGGCCTGCCATTCTGAATAGCCTTCTGAACTGTCCAGAACGAATACATCTGCACCAGCCTTGAGCAGGGCCGGAACGCGTTCTGCGTAGTCACGGGTATTGATGCCGGCACCGACGATGTAGCGGTGGTTTTCATCCAGCAGTTCGAGCGGGTGTTCTTCGTGCATGCTGTAGTCCTTGCGGAATACGATGGAGACGAGGTTGCCGTCTTTGTCGATAATGGGCAGCTGGTTGATTTTCTTTTCCCAGATGATGTCATTTGCTTCTGTAAGGCCGATACCGTCTTTGCCTGTTACCATGTCAGCAAGTTTTGTCATATAGTCACTTACTTTTGATTTGGGGTCTACATGAGTAATGCGGAAGTCGCGGCTGGTGATGATTCCTGCCAGTTTTCCGTGAGCAGTACCGTCTTCTGTAACGGCAACAGTTGAATGTCCTGTTTTTTCTGCAAGAGCAACGACTTCTTCCAGAGTTGCGTCAGGGCGGATGTTAGAGTCAGAAGTAACAAATCCAGCCTTGTAGGATTTTACTCTGGCAACCATGGCAGCCTGGTCTTCGATGGACTGGCTTCCGTAGATAAAACTGACTCCGCCTTCTTTTGCAAGGGCGATTGCCAGCTTGTCATCAGAAACTGCCTGCATGACGGCAGAAACCATAGGAATGTTCATTGAAAGGGGGCTTTCTTCTCCCGCTTTTTTGTTGTAACGCACCAGCGGCGTGCGCAAAGAAACTCTGTCCGGGGTGCAGTCCGCAGATGTGTAGCCCGGAACCAACAGATACTCGCCGAATGTGTGTGACGGTTCAGAAAAATAAAATGCCATAGTGCTTTCCTCTTTATTTTGTCCTATTAAAATTAGAATAGTATAGAGCAAATTACGCCTTTCGGTCAATTACGTAAATGAATACAATCACAGGGGTGGGCCCCTGTGTATCCCCACCGAAAAGAATTCCCGGCAAAAACAATCACAGGGGAGAGCCCCTGTGTACCCCCTTGATTTAG
>DFDV01000021.1:11293-11418 GCA_002369025.1 Treponema sp. UBA3819
GCGACTGCCCCTAAGAACCCTGCTTTGTAGATGAAGGCAATTTGTTGGCTTTGCAGGAACAAGGGGAACTGGTTCAAGACATGCCTCGGGGCTCCGCAATGATAAACTGTTTCTGAAAAAATGGC
>DFDV01000183.1 GCA_002369025.1 Treponema sp. UBA3819
CGATTTTAACAAGCAGGTCAAAAAAGGCCAGTTTTGTCTCAATTCCCATAGGGTCAATAAGAGCCTGATTTCCGTCACGAAGGTCTACGGAACACCAGACAGGAGCATGAGTAATTGTGTTTGCCGGCCATTTACGATCTGTAATGGGGATAGCCGGAATGGGCTGGTACTTTTTTGCGTTCATGTGTGCTTTCATAAAATAAAATATACCTTTTTAGCGCACCAAAGGCAAGAGAAAATTTGACAATCAAAAAGAGCCATCGTAAAATGATTATTATATTATTCCATGGAGATTTTGTTATGAAGAAGGCACTGTTTATATTCTCTTGCATGATTGCCGGTATCGCCCTGTTTTCATGCACAAAAAAATCGGAAGAAAAAGAAATCATGCTTGTTATGGCAGAGGTTAATCCGCCAGAGACCATTGCGGGCCGTACCGACCAGGCTTTTAAGGAAAAAGTTGAAGAACTGTCCGGTGGAAAAATCAAGATTGACCTGCAGTATTCCGGTATTCTCGGTGACAATTCCACAGTCAGGAAACTCATAACCCAGCCGGGCAGCACCATTCAGATTGCCCGTCAGTCCACTGCCGGATTTGCAGCACTGGGCTGTTCATCCTACTCCCTGCTTTCCATTCCATTTACTTTTTCAAACCGCGATCATTTCTGGGCATTCGCTCAGTCAGAAACGGCAGAAAAACTGCTGAATGAGCCAAAGGAAAAAGGTCTCAATATTATCGGTCTCTATTATGGAGAAGAAGGATTCCGTCACCTTTTTTTAACAAAACCTGCGGCCAAAATAGAAGATCTTGCAGGCCTTACCATGCGGGTCACCAACGACAAAGCCTTGCAGGCAATCGCCAAAAGCCTGAACATGGAAGCCGTGCACGTGGATTTTTCTGACCTGTACGGTGCCATGCAGACGGGCAAAGTTGACGTAGCCGACCAGCCGCTGGCAAACTATCTGGCAAACCATTTTGACGAAGTGGCAAAGAACATCATCCTTGACGGTCATCAGCTTGGTATTATGGAAACTTTCATCACTACGGAAGCATGGGATTCTCTTTCAGAAAAGCAGCAGAAAATCATACGCGAGGCAGGAAAATATGCAAGCGAATACTGCCGCAAAATTTCTCAGGAAGAAGAAGACCTCATTCTGCAGAAAATCAAGGATGCCGGCGTTTCTGTTGTTCCAGTCGCTGACATCAGTCCATGGCAAAAAGCCCTTGACGGCTACATAAAGGAAACGGCTGCCAGCGACATGGAACTCTACAACGAAATTCTCAGTTACGCAAACAAATAGTTTTGCAATAAAGACGCATCTTAAAAGAGAGGTAAACATTTTATGCGAAAATTCAGCACCTTTGTCACCCTGTCTTGCGCTGCATTGTGCCTTACAGCAGTCAGCTGCACAAAAAAAACAGGCGGAGAAGAAAAGTCAATTACGCTTGTAATGGCAGAAGTCAATCCGGCAGAAACCATTGCAGGACAGATGGATCAGGCTTTTAAAGAGAAGGTAGAAGAACTGTCCGAAGGAAAAATCAAAATTGACCTGCAGTGTTCCGGCATTCTGGGTGATGTTGATTCCGTCATGGATTTGATGCTCAAGCCGCACAGCACCATTCATATTCACCGTATGTCAGCGGTCAATATGGCCATGTACGGCTGTAAAAAATCTGCACTTCTTTCCATTCCCTTCACTTTCTCCAGCAAAGAACATTTCTGGCGTCTGGCAGAATCCGAAGATGCAGATGACATTCTGAACGAACCGATTGAAAAGGGACTGGGGCTCAGGGGTCTTTTCTTTGGAGAAGAGGGATTCAGACACTTTTTCTCCACAAAAAAAATAGAAAAGGTAGAAGACTTTAAGGGACTCAAAGTTCGTGGAACCAATGACAAGGCCATGCAGGGACTCATTGCAGGCGTAAAGGCAACAAGCATTCCCGTAAACTATGCAGACCTCTACGTCGCCCTGCAGACAGGTGCCATCGATGCCGCTGAACAGCCCATTGCAAACTACCTGGCAAACCATTTTAACGCAGTTGCCCCCTACATGATTCTTGACGGACATACGCTGGGAGTCATGGAAGCCGTTATCACCGAAGAATGCTGGCAGAGCCTGACCAAAAAGCAGCAGGAAATTCTGCTTGAGGCAGGAAAATATGCATCAGATTTCTGCCGGAAACTTTCTCAGACTGAGGAAGATAAGGTAAAGGCAGCTCTCCTCGCAGAAGGCGCAACACTCACTGAAGTAGATGACATCACTCCCTGGCAGGAAGCCTGCGCCGCCGTCATAGAAGAAGGGGCGGCCGTAGATCCTGACTTTTACCAGACTATTTTGAGTTACGCAGAGAAATAGCCCAAAACTTCGTTAAGAGCCCCACAGCAATTTGACAGACGAAAAGAAGAAAAATATAATACTTCTGTAATACATTTCACACATTGCAGGAGTATTTGTTATGAAGAAGCTTCTAACCGTTTGTGCAGCCCTTACCTGTGTTCTAGGCATCATTTCTTGCAAGGGAAAAAAGGATGGGCTTGCAGGACAAGAAATCACATTAGTCATGGCGGAAGTCAATCTGGAAGGCACGATTTCTGCCCAAATGGATCAGGCCTTTAAGGAAAAGGTTGAGGAACTTTCTGGCGGAAAAATCAAGATTGACTTGCAGACTGGCGGAATACTTGGCGATGAAGAAAGCGTCATGGACTTACTGAGAAAGCCGGGCAACACCATTCACTTGCAGCGTATCTCTGCCTTTAACGTTGCCGCACTGGGTTGCGAAAAGTCTTCGCTTTTGGTCATTCCCTTTACCTTTGCCAACAAAGACCATTTCTGGAAATTCGCCACATCAGAAGCCGCTCAGTCCATTTTGAATGAGCCATATGAAGACGGCGTGGGCCTCAAAGGACTTTTCTACGGAGAAGAAGGCTTCCGCAACTTTTTTGCAACAAAAAAACTTTCTTCACCCCAAGATTTTAACGGCATAAAACTGCGGATTACCTCAGACCCCATTATGAAAGGCATAGCAAGCGGTCTCAAGGCAAATGCCGTTTCCGTTGGCTTTGCCGACTTGTATTCTGCATTGCAGACAGGTATAGCCGATGCCGCCGATCAGCCCCTTGCAAACTACCTCGCAAACCATTTCCACAACATAGCCCCCTACATGGTTCTTGACGGCCACACACTGGGTGTAACCGAGGTGGTCATCGCATCAGAAACATGGGACAAACTGAGCAAGGAGCAGAGGCAGATTCTTACCGAAGCCGGAAGATATGCTGGAGAAGTCTGCCGCAAAGTCTCACAGGAAGCAGAAGATGCAGCAAAAGCACAGCTTCTTGCAGAAGGCGCTGTCTTTACCGAGGTTTCCGACCTTACGCCATGGCAGACGGCAAGCGCAGACATCATTGCAGAGTCAGCAAAAGCCGCCCCGGAACTCTATCAGGAGATTCTTGACCTGGCAAAATAAGTTCCTTTCCCCTTTTTGAGATACCCTGTCATTATAATTGACAGCAGAAAGAAGTAGATTTATAATTAATTCACATATTTTCTGGATTATTGAGGCAAGGTACCCGTATGAAAAAAATCATTTTCTTTATCAGTGCAATTTTTACAATTATCTCTTTTACTGCATGCAAAGATAAAAAAAATGGGCTGAACGACAAGCCGGTTACCCTCGTCATGGCGGAATCAAATCCCGATGACTCCATTTCTGCCTGGATTGACAAGGCTTTTGCAGAAAAAGCATCAGAACTTTCCCACGGAACCATTACAATCAATCTGCACACAGGCGGCATTCTGGGCGACAATACCTCTGTTATGAAAGTGATGACCCAGCCAAAACCAGAAATCCATCTTGCCCGCATTTCTCCCGCCGCACTGGTTACTTACGGCTGCGACAAACATGAGCTTCTGGACATTCCCTATACCTTCGTAAATCGCGCTCATTTCTGGAATTTTGCCCTTTCAGATACCGCCCAGGTCATTCTGAATGAACCCTACGAAAAAAACATCGGTGTAAAAGGTCTCTTTTTTGCCGAAGAAGGATTCCGTCACTTCTTTTCCACATCAGAACTGAAGGGCGTAGCAGACTTTAAGGGAGAAAAAATCCGCAATGCAGGAAACTCCATCATGAAAGGCATTATCCAGAGCCTGCATGGTGAACCCGTCTCAATTTCCTTTTCCGAATTATATTCATCTTTGCAGACGGGCATTGTTGATATTGCAGAACAGCCCATCGCCAATTATCTTTCAAATCACTTTAATAAGATTGCTCCCTATATGATTCTTGACGGACATCAACTTGGAGTAACCGAAGTTGTCATTTCCGCAGATGCATGGAAGAGCCTGACAGAATATCAGCAGAAGGCTTTGATTGAAGCAGGCAAATACGCAGGTGAATACTGCAAGAAAGTTGCAGAAGAAGCAGAAAATAAATCCCGTCTCACGCTTAAATCTGAAGGCACACATTTTGTTGAGGTGGTGGATAAATCAGAGTGGCAGAAAGCCTGTGCTGACATTATCGCCACCTCTTCCCAGGCCTATCCGGAACTCTACAAGGAGATAACTGACTTTGCGAAATAAAAGAAATACGTCCGGAATAAACATTCAGTTTCTCAGCGCATTTTTTACCGCTCTGACGGCCATTGTATTCTGCTTTATTCTTGTTATTTCCAACAAAGTAAACAGTAAGTTCTACGCCGTTAAAAACGCCATCGATAAATTTATCATCTGTGAGCAGAGTTCAGAACTCATCAAGGAAAGCGCAAATTACCTTACAGACCAGGCCAGACTTTTTATCATTACCCATAAAGTTGAATATGTAAAAGCCTATCTTGACGAAATCAACGTAAACAAACGCCAGCAAAAAGCGCTGGAAAAACTGGAAACAGTCTGTTCCGAAAAAGATCTGGCCCTTCAGCGGCTAAAAATTGCCATGGAGCAGGCTCAGAGCCTTATCAATATGGAATTATACGCCATCCGTCTTGCTTACAAGGTGATGGGAGAAGATGATGTTCCTGCTGACGTCCGTAAGATTACCATTCGCAATATTGACCAGAACATTCCCAAAGAAAAACTTCAGGAAACGGCAATAAACAATCTTTTTGGAGAAGGCTATCTCATTTACAAGACCCGCATCAATGAAAACTGCCGGCTGACCATTTCTGCCATTGAGCAGCAGATTAAAGACGAACTGAACATGAATGCCGACGAACTTGGTTCAAGTATCAGCCGTCTGCGTCTTCTCTTCCTTATCCTGCTGATTGTAAACGTACTGCTTTTTATTGCATTTGCCGTTCTGGTCATCTTCCCCCTGGAACGCTTTCAGAAATCAATTCTTAATGATGAGAAACTCAGTATCATTGGTTCCGCAGAATGTAAGCACCTGGCAGAAAGTTACAACCAAATTTACGACCTTAAGGCTCAGAATGAAAAATCCCTGCTCAAAAAGGCAGAATATGACGCACTTACAGGCATTCTGAACAGGCGGGCCTTTGACCAGGTCTGCTCCACGTCAAAAGAAAAGAAACAGAAAATTGCCCTGCTCCTCATCGACATGGACAACTTTAAGTTTATCAATGATACCTACGGTCATGCAGGCGGTGATACGGCACTCAAGGAACTGGCCCGCATCCTTACTGAAACATTCCGCGAAGGTGACTATGTTGCCCGAATCGGTGGCGATGAATTTGCTGCCATTCTTCCCGACTGTCCTCCAATGGCGGCGGGTACCATCAAAAAGAAAGTTGAAAACGTAAACGACATGCTCGTAAACATTGAGGACGGCATCAGTCCTGTATCCGTAAGCGTAGGAATTGCTTTTTCCAACGATGGTTTTGACGAAGAACTCTACAAACGCGCTGACAAGGCACTCTACCGCGTAAAGGAAAAAGGCAAGCGGGGCTGTGAAATCTACAGTCCGGAAATGGAATTAGATCAGGTGTAATGAAAAAGTATCTTTTCCTTGCCCTTAGCCTCTTAAGTCTGACAAAGCTGTCTGCATTTTCTCCCCAGGACATACAAACTTTTACTCTGGAAAACGGTCTGAGGCTTTTTGTGCTTTCAGACACAAGCTCCGCGCCAGTCCGTCTGGAACTGAATGTTCAGGCAGGCTATTCTGCACAAACAGAACGCACTGCAGGATTTTTTCCCCTATATGCGCGGCTTTTAGGAGCAGACATTTCCGCAGATTCAGTGCGCATGGTAAAAACAGTCGCCCCCCAGGAAAGCGAATACGCCATAGCAGATCTGGCGGCCTGCCTCAAGCCCATAGCTCTGAGCGATGAAAAACTTAGGGCCGCACTAAAGCAGATGAAGGCAGAAGTCCTTGAATATGCAGAAAGTACGGCAGGCTTTATCAACACGGCCATAGATTCCCGCATTTTTCCCTCTGCCCCCTGGAAAGTAGAAAGCGGCGTTTATCCTGCGCTTTTTTCTGCCACAAGTCTTTCTTCTGCCCGGGCAATTCTAAACGATATCGGAAGCCAGTTTTACACTCCAAAAAGGTCCGCACTCTACATCAGCGGAAACATCACGACAGAGGAAGCATTTGAACTGGTAAAAAAATATTTCGGCACAGAAAATCCTGTCAGCCTGACTGCATTTGAAGAACCTGTAAAAGAAAACGCTGCCAAAAAACAGAAATACCTGCTGGTCGATGAGACATTTACAGAAGACATGACGCAGATTGTCCTGCAATACACTCATCTTTCTGCAGATGAGGCAGACTGTGCCGCCGCCGTGATGAACAGCGATTTCAGCAGCTACAAAAAACGCCTGCTGGAAGAAAAATCTCTTGCCATTTACGGCGCCGAGTACATTAATGTGGCAAGCGCACAGAAACACGGCTCTTCACGGCTTATCGTCCAGTCTCTTATGGAAAAGACCCGGACATCTCCCTGCGCACAGGCGGAAAATTTCTTAAAGCTCACCAGAAATGACGGACTCATTAGCCCTGAAGAACTTCATTTTGCCTTAAACCGCATTTCTGCTGAATTCCGCCGCCGGGCCGATGATTCCTCTGCACTCATGGAACTTTTGAGCGGCTGGACGGCACTCTTTCCCGGAGACAGCAGCGGGACCCTTTTTTCACGCAGCCAGCGCATGAAAGAAACAATTTCTGCCCCAATGCTGGATTCCTACCTGCATACTCAGGAACCCGCCGTCTTTGTACTGACAGGTTCAAAGACCTATGCAAAATATGCAAAAGAATTCCAGAAAGCCGGCTACCAGACTGTAACCCGTAAAAACGGCTCATGGTATCATCAGGAAATGTACCGTAAGCAGATGGGACAAAAGCAGGCAGAAGTGAAAAAGACTTCAGATACTGCCGCAGGCGACATGGCAAACGCTGCAAGCCGTTTTATTCAGGAAAACAGGGCACATTTTTCTTCTTTTACACTCAAAAACGGCATACCTGTTACCCTGAAGAAAAGTCCGGGGGCAAAAACCATGGCTTTCGCCCTCACCATCCGTGGAGGAGAACTCCTTTTTGCAAAAGAAAGTCCAGGTCTCTGCAGCGTACTGACTGACGCCCTTGCCCTGAACGTCCGCCGCAGCATTGACAGCCGCACAGCCCGCGGGCTTCTTACAGGCGACAGCGATGTGCGGGCAAAAACCTACGCCTGCAGTTCTGTACTCACAATCACCTGTGCCACAGAAGAAGCGGAAGAATGTGCCCGCGCCATCTCAGAAGCCCTGATTTACGGCGACATAACGCCCGCCATGGCCGACGGCATCACCTATGACGAACGCACCCAGTGGCGGATAAAATCCGGAGCTTCCACCTTTCAGCTGCTCTGCTCCGCCATGCGCACTCTGTACGCGGGTGAAAACTATGTAAATCTCTTTGACGACACCGCCGACAAGCCTGTCAAAACAGATTTTACCCATATCGCGGCGGCCTATCCCATTCTGCTGGATGCCAGCCGTTTTTCCCTGATTGCAACAGGCGGTATACATGACGCTGACGGACTTAAAAAGTCCATAGAAGAAAGTTTTGGCAGTCTGCTCACTCAAAAAGAAACGGCATCCATAGACGCAAGCGTTTCAAAACCAAACATGCCCCGCCGTATCAAACGCATTCAGCTGCGCCACCTCTTCCTTACGGACATCAGTGCAGACAAAGCCGGCCCCCGCCCGGCAGTGCTTGTTCCCACAAAGAATTTTAACGATCCAACACTTTACTGCATTCCGGCCCCTGATCTTTCCAGCACAGACCTTGCCCTCTTTAACGCACTGCTCTACGAGATTTCCCGCCGTATGCAGACTAAAGTCGGCGCAGACATTCAGATACGCACCGACATCCCTGATTATGACTTTCCCTTTGCAAGACTCTACGCCCAGAATGTAAAGCAGATTTCAAAAATTGACAGCGCATACCTTGAAACGATTGCAGAAGTTACCGATGACCTGCAGACTCTGGTAAATGCAGAAAACATCGGCGTTATCGACACGGAAAAAGACCGCATGCTTGCCACAATGGAAAACAACTGGCTGATGAATACACTTTCTGCGACAGGGACTGCCCGGGGCACGGCTGAACTGATAGAGACCGGTGCATCATTCGGAAAAGCCACACTCTATCTTGACCAGTATGCAGCCGTAGACAAGGCAAAAGCAGAAGACTATTTTATTCTGATGAAGTTTTATTTTGCCGACATTCCGGACTTCCGAGTCTATTCCATTGACTCAAAGCGTTAGCCGCAAAAGACCATATCCATGGGAAGATCGTGCTCATCGACGGGTAATTCACTGACCAGCTGACAGGGAAAACAAAAGCCTGCAAGAGTTATCCTGGCCCCTGTCTTTTTTAGCCGCTCTATATAACGGTCGTAAAATCCCTTTCCATGCCCCAGCCGTCTGCCGTCTTTTGTGAAAGCAAGCCCAGGCACAATCATCAGTATTCGTTTTCCTGCCAGCTGAGGAGAGACTTCAAATTTTTCCAGTGAAGAAAGAGGCTCGCTTATGCCAAAAGAACCGCATTCTATCTGATCGCCAAAGTTAAGGCTTCCATCCAAAAAATAAAAATCCATGCGGGAAGTGCCCGGAATTACCCGGGGAAGTGCCGTTTCTTTTCCTTTTTCCAGTGCATGATAAAGCAAGGCAGAACAGTCAGCTTCATTTCCATGAAAAAGATAGCCAAGCACTATGTCGGAAGCCTCTATGAGCCCGCTTTTCAGCAGCTGCCGCCTGACCGCTTCAGAAGAGTCAGCAAGAGAGTGAGTAGCGGCAAAGGCCTTTAATCTTTCTGCCATTTTTTTGCGTAAGGCTTTTTTCTCTTCGAAAATATCCGGCAAATCACTTCCCCCTGCAGGCCATCGCGTCATCTTTCCGCCTGCACCATTTGAAAGACACCGCCATAAGGCAAAAGTGCATAAAAAAAGACCTTATCACGAGTGACAAGGTCTTTCGGCTCCTGCTGGGCTTGAACCAGCGACACATGGATTAACAGTCCATTGCTCTACCGACTGAGCTAAGGAACCATAAAATGTATATTGATATTATGAAAATTCTGTATTTTTGTCAAGAGAAATGCATGGAAAATCAGAAAAAAATTTAATCTTTTGACTGTCAGAAGGGCTTTTGAAAATGTGAAAGGGGGAAAAAAAACAAAATTCTTTACAATTTTAATTTCCTAGTAATTGACTATGTTTTATAGGCAATATATACTTTATTCATACGGAGGAAAAAATGGCTGTAAAAAGACTGCTTTGTTTTGGAGACTCAAATACATGGGGTTACATTCCGGGACATAACTCACTTGTCCGTTATGATGAAAATACCCGCTGGACTTCCCTTCTGCAGAAAAAACTGGGAGACTCATATAAAATTCTTGATTTTGGACTTTGCGGTTGTGAAAGCGGTGCGAAATTTGCTTCTAAATTTTTTAATACAGACGGCCAGACTCTTTTTCCTTCCGTTTTGTGCGCAAATCTTCCGCTTGATGCCGTCTTTATCATGCTGGGAACAAATGACCTGAAAAAGCAAAATCACTGGAAAGCCGGAGATACTGCCAGAAACCTGGATGCCCTTATAGAAGTGACGCAGACTCTTGCACCGGAAGCAAAAATTTTTCTTGCGCCGGCAGTCATCCTAAAAGATGGTCTTATAAACGATCCGGATTTTGACTGTCTTCCTGCCATTGCTGATTCAAAAGTCTGTGCAGAGGAAGTAAAAGCCCTGGCAGAAAAGAGAAAGATAGCCTTTTTCGATACCAATAAATATGTACACGAACTGGATTTTGACGGCTGCCACTTTACCGCTGCCGATCATAAGGCTTTTGCTGATGAACTCTCGCATTTTATCGCTATACATTTTTCCGAAAGTAAAGTATAATGGTTCCACAAAAATCGTTATAATCCACCCGGCTACATGCCAGGATGTATAGGAGATTTAAATGGATAAGGTTTACGAACAGTTCAGAGACATCGGTATCATTCCTGTTGTCGCAATCGAGGACGCTTCTAAGGCGGCTGATTTGGCTCACGCTCTGGTAAAGGGCGGTCTCCCGGCTTCTGAAGTAACATTCCGCACTGCATGCGCAGCAGAAGCAATTGAAGAAATGATTAAGGCAGAACCCGACATGCTCGTTGGTGCTGGTACCGTTCTGAATGTTGAACAGGCAGAAAAAGCTGTAAAAGCTGGTGCGAAGTTCATCGTTAGCCCCGGATACAACCCCGATGTTGTAGACTGGTGTATCAAGAATAAGATTCCCACAATGCCTGGTATTTCTAACCCGTCAGAAATTACCGCTTGTATCAACAAGGGTCTTACTTACCTCAAACTCTTCCCTGCAGAACGCAAGGGCGGCTACAAAATCATTGACGACTTTGGTGGTCCTTTCCCCCAGTGCTGTTTCATGCCTACCGGTGGCGTTACCACAGAAAATGTTGGCGAATATGCAAAGCGCAAGAACATCCTCTGTATGGGCGGTACCTGGATGGTTAAAAAGCCTTTGATTGAAGGCTGCAAGTGGGACGAAATCACTCAGATTTGTAAGGACGCTGTAAAGGCAATGCACGGCTTCCACATTGACCACATGGGCATCAACGCAAAGAACCCCGATGACGCATCTGCAATTGCAGAAGGATTCTCACCCTTCGGATTTGCTGCAAAAGTCGGAAACTCATCTATCTTCGCTTCTGACCAGGTAGAAATCATGAAGCAGGACGGACGCGGAACACATGGTCATATCTCTATGGTATGTAACAATGTAGAACGCGCTCTGGCATACCTGAAGCAGTTCGGATTCAAGCCGGTTGCAGGTACAGAAAAATGGATGGGCAAGCCTGAAGTATCTCCGCTCAAGGTTGTTTACCTTGACAAAGAAGTAGGCGGCTTCGCAATCCACCTGAAGCGCGCATAAGCAATCCCTGCTTAGCCAACTCCCGTAGCCATACGGGAGTTTTTTTTACCCCTGATGTGAGTTTTTTGACACGGATGCATATGTGCCCCTGGCACAAATGTCAATACCTTCCGCTTACGCAAACGGAGCGCA
>DFDV01000116.1 GCA_002369025.1 Treponema sp. UBA3819
CTGTCCGCAGGTGTGGCAACTTCCATCGGATTGTCCATGTTACGCGTACTGACAGGCTTCAGCATCTGGTATGTACTGATTCCGGGATATGCCCTTGCCCTGATTCTGGCATTTTTCTGCCCCAAACTCTTTACAGGCATTGCCTTTGACTCAGGCGGTGTTGCCAGCGGTACGATGACGAGTACATTTGTCCTGTCTTTTACCATCGGTGCTTCAGCGGCAAGCGGTGGAAATCCGGCAGTTGATGCCTTTGGTGTTATTGCTCTGGTTGCCATGACTCCTCTGATTGCCATTCAGATTCTGGGTCTGGTTTTTGGAAAGAAAAAACAGAAGAAACAGGAAAAACAGAAGAAATAGGAAAAACAGAAAATGCAGAAAAATCAGAAAAAAGATACACAGACGAAGAGGAGGTCAAAATGAGTATGTTCTCATGGCTGATAAGTATTGTTCCTCATGACAAAGGTGAAAAACTTACGGCAGCGGCTGTCAAGGCAGGCTGTGGTGGCGGAACCGTACTCATGGGGCGGGGCATGGCTCAGTCCAATATGGCAGCCGTGCTTGGCTTAGGAGAAACCACAAAAGACCTGATTTACATGGTTGTGGAAGAAAGCCAGAAAGAAGCCATTATTGATGAAATTGTTAAAGCCACGGAGACCGAAAAAGCTCGTTTTGGCACTCTTTTTTCAATAGATGTAAATGCAATGATGAAAAGAGGCAGTGTTACCAAAGACAAAAGCAAAGGAGAAAAGCAGATGGAAAAGTCACATGAACTGATTTCAGTAATTCTGAACAAGGGATATGCAGATGATGCCATGGCGGCGGCGCGTAAGGCTGGTGCAGGCGGCGGTACGGTTATCAATGCAAGGGGAACTGCCCGCGAAGATGATGAGAAATTCTTTGGTGCTCATATTGTTCCTGAAAAGGAAATGCTTTTGATTGTGGTGGAAAGCGAGAAAAAAGCCGCCGTGCTTGAAGCAATCCGTGACCTGAACTGTTTGAGCCAGCCGGGAAGCGGTATTGCTTTCTGCAGTGAAGTAAATGACTTTACACTTTTGGGAAAGAAAGAGGCATAAAGACAGATAAAAAGTTTGCATACTTTTCATTTGTCGTGTAAAATGTACTAATAAGGGTGCATGTATGAAGCGACGAATTGGAACATTTGTTGTACTCCTTGCCATTATCGTATTTTCTTTTTTGTTTTTTCAACGGCAGATAAGTGCAACGGTCTATGCGAATTCTACCAACTTCCTCAAAGAAACTGCTATTTTGTATGCAGGTACCTTTAAAGTCAAATTAAATGACCAGCTCTTCATGTTGGAAAGTCAGGCGCGATATTTTGCTGACGTAGACATGAACGATTACAACAAAATCAAACAGACAATCATGTCCACAAAGGGCGTGGGCGAATTCAAGCGTATTGCGGTTGCAAACACAAGCGGAATGACAATCAATTACGACGGCAAGTCATCCGGCAATATCATGATGAATGATTACTTTAAGAAAGCCCTGCAAGGAATTGCTTCCGTCTCATCAAATATCTCCCTGGACGAAGACGGCGAAAAGGTTCTGACTCTGGCCGTACCGATTTTTCAAAATAAAAAAGTTGTAGGCGTTATTACCGGCACCTTTGCCTATTCAATTCTGGATGACATCTTTGCGGTAGATACCTTTAGCGGAAGCGGTTACTCTTTTCTGGTAGACGGCAACGGACGCGTTCTGGTTGGCAGTTCAAGTGCAGAACGATTATGCTTTTCCGAAAACTGGCTTACTTTTATGGCAGACCAGCAGGCTTTGAGCAATCTGAGGCTGAACACAATCCGCAATGATATCAAGGCAAACAAAACGGACAGCGTGCGTTACGAAATCAATGGTGAAGAACGTATCATGGTCTATACGCCAGTTAATATGAACGGCTGGTATGTCCTTTCTGCGGTTACGGCGGATTATCTGGATGCCCAGCAGCGCAGAATTGTCTGGATGAGCATTATGCTTATTCTGGTAGTGCTGCTGGTCTTTAGTGCCTTTATCTATTTAATCTTAAAACTCTTAAAAGAAAACGAAAAGATTGAAAAAGACAATGTGCGCTATGCAGTAACAACTCAGAGCAGTCAGACGCTTGTATACGAATATGATTTTAACCGCAGGGTTATTGAATTTACCGGAGATACAAAATTCCTTTTTGGAGAAAATCTTCATCAGCTGCCCTTAGACTGGTTCAATATGATTGAAGAACGCATCCACGAATCAGAAAGGGATTTGCGTTCCCGCCTGAAAAAATTCATTGATTCCGGAGAATCAATATACGGTTCAGAATTACGTATTCTTGCAGGCGAAGGTGAATATGTGTGGTACAGGCTGTCCGGTACCCTTATCAAGGACAAAGAGGGTGGGGCTCCCCTAAAGCTTATCGGCAGTCTGGCAAATGTGAACGCACAGATTGTGCATGAACAGGAACTGAAAGAGATGGCAGAAACGGATCTTCTTTCTGGTCTGCTCAACAAGGTCTCTATGGAAAAGCATATCACTGAATGGATAAAAAATGCTTCTCCGAACGCAGAAGGTGCCTTTTACATGCTTGACCTGGACAACTTTAAGCAGGTAAACGACAAAATCGGCCATAGTGCGGGTGATACGGCAATCTGTGATGCCGCAAATAAAATCAACCTGGTCTTTTCCGAGCGTGATTTTATCGGTCGCATAGGCGGTGACGAATTCTGTGTCTTCCTTACGCTGCCAGAAACAATGGGGCATGACAAGATTGATGAAATCATTGCGGAAAAAGCAGGCGTCCTGAACAACATTCTGCGCGAAACGTATACGAGCGGTGATGTTGCCGTCCATGTTACCTCCAGTATCGGCATTTCACGCTTCCCGGAACAGGCTGGCAGTTACAAGGAACTCTTTAAGCGGGCA
>DFDV01000160.1:0-171 GCA_002369025.1 Treponema sp. UBA3819
TCTACCAGATTCAGTTCATGAACTTCACCGTTGTCAAGGACAAACGGCTTCACCACAGCTATGTCTTCAAGGAAAGGAAAGACCATGCCGAGCTCAGCGACATCATTCAGATTCACTACATTGAACTTCCGAAGATAGACGAGGTTCTCGGAAAGCCCGCCGACGAGTTGT
>DFDV01000160.1:283-7708 GCA_002369025.1 Treponema sp. UBA3819
AGCTGCTCACCACTCTGGCCGAGCGCAAGGAGGAGATGGACATGGCACAGGCACTCTTAAAGACGATGAGCCGAGACCAGCAGGAATGGGAAAACCAGTTCGGCTACGAGCGCTTCATCCACGACTGCATCTCCCGCGAACAGTACGCCTACACCCAGGGCGAACAGCGTGGCATTGAACAAGGAATACAACAAGGTGCACGATACGCACGACTGGAAGATGCCCGACGAATGCTGCAAGCAAAACTGGGTACTGCTGAGCAAATTGCTGACATCACTCAACTTTCCATCGAAGAAATCAGGCAGTTGCAGAAAGAAACCACAGATGGACAGTGATAAACACAGATGAAGCACAGATAATAATAAAATTAAAAAAATCGTGTCCCATCCGAGTTCATCTGTGTCTATCTGTGTCAAAAATCCCACATCCGTGTCTCATCTGCGTGCATACGTCGCTTGCGCTCCGTTTGCGTAAGCGGAAGTTATTGACGTTTGTGCCAGGGGCACATATGCATCTGCGTGCATCTGTGTCACAAACACCGCATTCGTGTATATTTTTATTCTATTTCTACGCGTTCGATGTGGGCGCCGAGGCCCTGGAGTTTTTCTACGAGCATTTCATAGCCGCGCTCAATCTGGTAGACGTTGCTGATTCTGCTTTCGCCACGGGCACAGAGGGCTGCGATTACCATTGCCATGCCGGCTCTTACGTCGGGGGAAACGAGATGGTCACCGTGGAGGAGGCTGGGGCCTGATACGACTGCGCGGTGGGGGTCACAGAGGGTAATCCGTGCGCCCATGCTGATTAGTTTATCTACAAAGAACATGCGGCTTTCGAACATTTTTTCAAAGATGAGAACGGTGCCTTCAACTTGTGTTGCCACTACGGTCATAATGCTGGTCAAATCCGGCGGGAATCCAGGCCAGGGAGAGTCATCGATTTTTGGAATCATACCGCCCAAATCAGTGTTCACTTTGAGTTCCTGGCTGACGGGAACAGTGAGCTGGTCCCCTTTGATTGCCCAGTTTATGCCCAGTTTGCTGAATGCTACTTTAAGCGGGCGCATTTCCTGGGGACGAATTCCGGTGATGGTGATTGAACCTTTTGTCGCTGCGGCAAGTCCGATGTAGGAACCGATTTCCATAAAGTCTGGGCCGATTGCAAAATCTGTGCCGTGCAGTTTCTTTACGCCGTCAATGTAGAGGATGTTGCTTCCGATGCCGGTGATTTTTGCGCCCATTTCTACCAGCATATTGCACAAGTCTTGTACATGGGGTTCACTTGCGGCATTATTGATGATGGTGTGTCCTTCAGCAAGAACGGCGGCCATTACGGCGTTTTCTGTTGCGGTAACGGATGTTTCATCAAGGAAGATATCTGCGCCTTTGAGTTTATTTGCGCTGAAAGTAAAGGGGCCGTCAACAGAAATGCGTGCGCCCAGTTCCTGCAGTGCCAGAAAGTGGGTGTCTACACGGCGGCGTCCGATAACATCACCTCCCGGTGGAGGCAGAATGGCTTTTCCTGTGCGCGCAACCAGAGGGCCTGCAAAAAGAATTGATGCGCGGATTTTTTTGCTCAGTGTAGCGGGAATATCATTTGAGCGGATGTGAGCCGCATCGACTTTCCACGCGTGTTCACCGATTTTTTCTACGCCTGCACCCAATGCCTGCAGGATGAGCAGCATTACGCCAGTGTCTTCAATTTCTGGAATATTGCGCAGAATAACCGGCTCTTCGGTTAAGAGTGTGGCGGCTATACAGGGAAGTGCCGCGTTCTTGTTTCCGCTGGCTGCAATGGTTCCCCGGATTGGAATGCCGCCTTCAACTTTATATTCGTACATGTTTCCTTCCACCCTTGTGAATTAGTTCTTGTTCTAATTTTCGGCAAAAATCCGCGCTAAGTTTATAAGCACTTCGCAGGCAGAGGAAAGTTCATTTAGCGAGCACCATTCATCACGGGAGTGAAAATTGTGTCCGCCGGTAAAAATATTTGGCGTAGGGATGCCCATTTCCGTCAGACGGGAACCGTCCGTACCACCGCGGATTGGAGTAAAAACTGGTTCTATTCCGCTTGCCCTGTAGGCAGCAACAAGATTTTCTGTTACGCGGGGAACTTTTTTGAGGCCTTCTTTCATGTTCAGGTACTGCTGTGTGTGAACAACTTCTGCCTTGCCACCAAAGGATGCCGCGGTGGTTTTTGCAAGGGCATCTACAAAGGCTTTCCTTTCTTCCATGCCGTCTGTAGAAAAATCCCGGAGGAGCAGGGTAAGACTTGCCTTTTCAATTCCGCCTTTTATGTCCATGACGGCATAAAAACCCTGGTAGCCGTCACTTGTTTCCGGAGCCTGATGTCTGGGCAAATTTGTAGCAAAAGAGGATGCCATGACGGCGGCATTTACCATGCCTTCTGCCCGGGCAGTGCCTGTGTGGGTCGCTTTTCCGGTAAAGGTGATTTCGCTTTTAAAAGCATTGAAGCATTCTGTTTCCAGTTCGCCTTTTGAGCCTCCGTCTACTGTGTAGGCACATTTTGCAGTAATCAGATTGAGCGGCACATTATCCATACCGTGACCTGTTTCTTCGTCGGGAGAAAAAATGACTTCGATTTTTCCATGGGGAATTTCCGGGTGCTCCTGCAGAAATGAAAGGGCACTCATGATTGCCGTAACGCCTGCCTTGTCGTCTGCCCCCAGCAGGGTTGTCCCGTCACTGGTGATGATGGTGTCTCCGTCTTTTTCTTTTAGCTGAGGTTTTACATGTTCGCCGCTCACTTCATCTACGGTGTCCATGTGGGCAAGCAGACAAAAAGCTTCTGCTCCTTCTTTTCCGGGTGATGGCGGTAAAAATCCGTATACATAACAATGGCTGCTTATCTGAACGGACTCAAGTCCGATGCTTTTGAGCTCCTTTTCCAATAGATGAGCAAAATCCCACTGGCGGTCACTTGAAGGCTGAATGCCCTGATCTGCCCGTTCTCCGTCACTGGTGGTCCAAATCTGTACGTAGCGTAAAAAACGCTCTAAAAGTGCTTTTTTATCTTTTTCTGTCAAAATCATACTCCGGGAAAATTTAGAGTCGGATGCCGATAATCAGTTTGTCCTGACCGCCTTCCTTAACGAGGGCAGCCCTGAGACTGACAGGCTGTGCTTCTCCATGCAGCATGAGGCTGTAACGAAGGGTGAAGACTCCTTTTTTGTCAATTTCATGCAGTACATGTGCTTTTGTAAATTTTTCTGTAAAGAGAGGCATGTCTTTTTCTGCAATAAGGCTTTTTGCGTTTTCATGTGACAGGTCAAAGAAGTGTTTGCCCTGCTTTGCAATACCAAGTTCCTCAAAGTCACTGGTGGCACGGTATTCTGTGTAGGATTCTGTTTCGGGGTCTACCACATAAATACAGATGAAGTCACCGGATAGTGCCATCATACGGGAGTAGAAAAGCTGTTCTCTCTGGGCTTTTTCCAGTTCTTCCTTCTGCTTTTTCTGGGCAATGATATTTGATGCGTCCGTAATGGAAAGAACTCCAACCGCCAGGGCAATTGTTTTTGTAACGGGGTTTTCTGAAATCTTGCGGATAAAATAGTTGGCTACGGAACTATCCCTCAGGGCTCCGTCGATAAATGTGTTAAAATCTCCATGTGCTATTCTTTGAATGAGATTTGCAAAGCCTTCCCCGGTTTTCGCTATCAAAGCATCAATGGAAATAGACTTGCCTGTTATGACTGTCTTGAAGTAACGCTGGACGAAATTGCGGTATGACTGGTTTGTTCTGACAAAGCGCACAGAATCATTTGTCAGTTCGATAATTGCAATGGGAAGCATATTAAAGACATTGTTAAAGTCCTTTTCGTTTCCGTAGGTGATGACGGTAAGGTCATGCAGATTTACCCGTCCGATAGTCTCATAATATTTTGTTTCCTCAGGATTTTCAAAGCCGATTGCCGTATTGTTTTTGATTCTTTCCAGAATGACTTCCAGGGGATTGGGGCTGCTGTAATAGAAGCCCTGTATCTTTGAACAGCCGATTTCCCTCAGGAACTGCAGCTGTTCTTCATTTTCTACGCCTTCGCATACAGTATCCACGCCGATTGCAAATGCCATCCGCATCAGTTCCGCCAGAATGATTTTTCCATTGTTGTTCTGGTCAAACTGACGCATAAAGGTCATGTCAAATTTAATCAGGTCAAAGGGAATGTCCCTGAGTACGTTAAGGGATGAATAGCCGCTGCCAAAATCGTCCATCCAGACGGAAAAGCCCAGATCTTTAAAGCGCAGAATCTGCTTCTTCATAAAATCAAAATCGCTACCGATGATGCTTTCTGTGATTTCAATGTTGATTCTATTACGGCTGATGCCTGCAAGATCTACCCGCGAACGGATTTCTTCTACGATGTCACAGGATTCAAAGTCTGAGCGCGACAGATTGATTGAGTGGGAAACAGAATAATTTCCCATGGATTCAAGCCGCTTCATTTTTTCTATTGTGCGCTCAACAACATAGAGGTCAAGTTTGTAAATCAGTTTTTCTTCTTCAAGAATGGGAATAAAATCAGCAGGAGACAAAAAGCCTTTTACCGGGTCAATCCAGCGTGCCAGTGCTTCTTCATCACAGACTTTTCCGCTTACGGTGCGCACAATGGGCTGATAGTAGACGGTAATCCACCTTTCTGCGATTGCCCGGGAAAAATTATCGACAATGTAGCGATATTTTTCCTCTGACTGTCTGATGCTCTGGTCGTAATAATTGATTCCGCC
This sequence comes from Treponema sp. UBA3819, assembly GCA_002369025.1. Classification (GTDB taxonomy): domain Bacteria; phylum Spirochaetota; class Spirochaetia; order Treponematales; family Treponemataceae; genus Treponema_D. The sequence goes on from DFDV01000160.1 coordinate 5,032, forward strand.
TTTCTTTTCTGCCTTAATCGCATCGCAGGCGAGTTTTGCCCGATCGCAGGCTATATTGACGCTTATGGTTTCTGTATGCCAGGAATAGACTCCGACATGGGGATAGACCGATACCTCACCGTACAAAATCTGGAAGCGCTCCAGAAAATTATGCAGGGTATCGTCTAAATGGGTGTCTTCTGAATAGACTGCAAAATGAACGCCTCCCAGACGGCAGCAGGAAGCTTTTTCAAAAAACTGTGTCAGAACATCGGCAAAGGACTTTAAAAGCTTGTTTCCCTCCGGAAAACCAAAACGGCGGTTGTATGAAGTCAGCCCGCTCAGTGAGATGAACATAAGGAGAGAAGGGGTGTTATTTTTTGAGGCGCTCTCTTTTTTTGCCGTTGCATATTCAAAAAAGCAGGTCATGGTAGGCAAATCTGTCAGAAAATCGTAGTTATTTGCGTCCATGCCTTATATTATAGCATAGTATGGCAGAATTGCAAAAATATTTCAGTTTTTCTTAAGTTTCAGGATCCGTTGATTTGATGAGCCACGGAAGTCAAGCGTCAGGTCGAGGAGGTCTTCTATAAAGGGACCGTCCACCAGAACATCAATGCAGGCCAGCATTCTTCCTGTTACTTCGCAGCGTTTTTTCCCGTCTGATGACTGCAAATCTTTTTCGTAAATGTAGCCTGTGTAGCACCAGATGTCTTTTTCCGGGTAGGTGGCACGAACTTTTTCCAGAAAGGGTGTGAGTACGCGCTGATTTTCTTCTTCAAAGGGTTCCCCGCCCAGAATGGTCAGACCTTCAATGTATTCGGGGGCAAGGGCATCAAGAATTTCTTTTTCTGTTTCCGGCGTAAACTGTTTTCCAAAATTGAAGTCCCATGTTTCCGGGTTCTGACAGCCCTTGCAGTGGTTTCTGCAGCCAGAGACAAATAGAGAAACGCGGACGCCAAGACCGTCCGCAATGTCAAATTTCTTGATTGCGCCGTAATGCATTAAAAATTATCTCCTGTAATTTTTACAAGTGCAAGACGCGCTCTTTGATTTCCTGGGTGCGGCCCTGATTCCAGAACTGAGTGCCGATGTAACCGCAGGTACGGCGTGCAACATTCAGTGTACTCTGGTCACGGTTTCCGCAGGAAGGGCATTCCCATACCAGTTTGTTGTCGCTGTCGGTAACAATCTGGATTTCTCCAGTGTAGCCGCATTTCTGGCAGCAGTCAGACTTTGTATTCAGTTCTGCGTACATGATGTTTTCGTAGATGTGCTTGAGCAGAGCCATGACCGCAGGAATGTTGTTTTCCATATTGGGAACTTCTACATAGCTTACGGCTCCACCCGGAGACAGTTTCTGGAACTGAGATTCAAAGGTGAGCTTGCTGAAAGCATCGATATTTTCAGTGACATGCACGTGGTAGCTGTTTGTGATGTAGTTTTTGTCTGTTACGCCCGGAATTTCTCCAAAACGGCTTTTGAGGCACTTTGCAAATTTGTAGGTAGTGCTTTCAAGCGGAGTTCCGTAGAGGGAGAAGTCAATATTTTCCTTTTCCTTCCAGACTTTGCATGCTGCGTTAAGCCTGTTCATGATTTCCAGGGCAAAAGGTGTAGCTTCGGGGTCAGTATGGGGCTTTCCCGTCATGTAGCGCACGCATTCGCACAAACCTGCATAGCCCAGAGAAATTGTTGAGTAGCCGCCAAAGAGCAGTTTATCAATTTTTTCACCTTTCTTAAGGCGGGCGATGGCTCCGTTCTGCCAGAGAATGGGGGCTACATCTGAGAGCGTTCCCATGAGGCGGTTGTGGCGGGCCATCAGTGCGCGGTAGCAGAGGTCGAGGCGCTGGTCCATGATTTCCCAGAAGGCTTCCTTGTCTCCGCCGGAAGAACATGCCACATCTACCAGGTTGATTGTAACAACGCCCTGATTAAAGCGGCCGTAGTATTTGGGTTTTCCGTTTTCGTCTATATATGGTGTAAGGAATGAACGGCAGCCCATACAGGGGTAGCAGCGTCCAGTTCCTGTTTTGTCTACTTTGAGTTCCATCATCATCTTTTCTGAGATGTAGTCGGGAACGAGACGACGGGCGGTACATTTTGCCGCAAGTTCTGTGAGATAGTAGTATTTTGAGTCTTTTTCGATGTTGTCCGGTTCAAGTACATAAATCAGCTTGGGGAAGGCGGGAGAAACCCAGTAGCCTTTTTCGTTGCGGACGCCCTTATGACGCTGCTTGAGCACTTCTTCAATAATCATGGCCAGATCAGCTTTTTCCTGCTCATTCTTTGCTTCGTTCAGGTACATGAATACGGTTACAAAGGGAGCCTGACCGTTTGTGGTCATAAGTGTAACTACCTGATACTGAATGGTCTGTACGCCGCGGGTGATTTCATCATGCAGACGCATGTCCACGATGGCTTTTGCCTGTTCTTCAGTGTATTTTACGCCGGTGCGGTCTTCTACTTCTTTGATTTCGCGGATAAATTTCTGGCGGCTTACATCTACAAAGGGAGCAAGGTGTGCCAGAGAGACGCTCTGACCGCCGTACTGACTTGAAGCGACCTGTGCAATAATCTGTGTTGCGATGTTACAGGCCGTTGAAAAGGAGTGGGGGCGGTCAATCTTTGTTTCGCTGATAACTGTGCCGTTCTGCAGCATGTCTTCCAGGTTCACCAGATCGCAGTTGTGCATGTGCTG
>DFDV01000160.1:7757-12225 GCA_002369025.1 Treponema sp. UBA3819
CAGTTGTGCATGTGCTGGGCAAAGTAGTCTGCATCATGAAAGTGAATCAAACCTTCGTCGTGAGCCTTTACAATATCTTCATCCAGCAGGAAGCGTTTGGTGATGTCCTTGGAAACTTCGCCTGCCATGTAGTCGCGCTGAACGGAAACAACGATGGGGTTTTTGTTGGAGTTTTCCTGTTTGACTTCCTCATTGTTGCATTCAAGAAGGCTCATAATCTGCTTGTCAGTAGAATTTGCCTTGCGCATGAGCTGGTGCTGGTAACGGTATGTAATGTAGATTTTTGCGAGGTCAAATGCACCTGCTTTCATCAGCTCTTTTTCTACCATGTCCTGAATCATTTCTACATTCATTTCATGGTTGCTTTTTGTACATTCGCCTTCGATGCGTTCTGCAATTTCGCGGATTTTTAAAATATCCAGTCTGCCTGAACGAGGAACTTCATCGTTGTGATTTGCGTTCAGAATAGCCGTGATGATTTTCTCACGATCAAAAATTGCTTCTTCGCCATTACGTTTAATAATCTTCATATCCCGTTACCCTAAAGAAAAAAAATACGCTAGATGTAGTGTCTAACGTATCTGTATAATACTAGTAATAGCGTTTTTGAGCAATATGATTTGAAAGAAAAATATTGTAAAAAAACGAAGTTATTTTGCCCGTTACCGAACAATAATTTTGTCCAGGACCATAAAGACAAGTGTGGTGGCAAGTCCCATACAGCCGATGGCCACAGAACTCATGGCACCATAGACTTCACCAATTTCCAGGGCAGTTGCCGTACCGATTGCATGGCTTGAAGTGCCGATTGCGATACCTGCGGCCTCCGGATGCTTTATGTGAAAAATCTTGATGAGCTTGGGGGCAAAGATTCCGCCTGTAAAACCAGAGCAGATGACGCTTATCATGGTGATTGGCAGAATACCGCCAAAGTCCCGGCTCAGGCTGAGGGCGATAGGAGTGGTAACGGATTTAGGCAGCATGGAATTCACAACCTGCATGTCTATCCTGAGCAATTTTCCCAGAACGTAGACTGTCACAACTGAAGCCACGGCACCTGCACAGGTTCCCGCAATAACGGGAATGAGGTTTTCCAGAAGAACTTTGCGCTGGTTGTACATGGCGATTGCAAGAACAGCCGTAACCGGTGCCAGAAAAGCCATCAGGATGTCGCCGCCCTTTTTGTAGGCGGGGTAGGGAATGCCCGTCACCTTGAGCAGCAGGATGATGAGAATGGTGGCGACCAGAAGGGGATTCATGAGAATCAGTTTTGTCTTTTCCCTTACGACTACTCCGATTTTGTAGGCAATGATTGAAAGTGCAATGCCGAAAAAGGGTGTGTCGATGCAGGAACTGTATAATTTGTCGAGAACTTCGTTCATTCTGCCTCTCCTTCCGGTACTCTTTCTGCCGGCATTTTTTTCCTGCGGATGGCAGCCTGAATTTCAATGGCAAGAGTTGCCGCTCCTGCCGCTGCCGCAAAGGTAACTACTGCGCTTGCAACTCCGATAAAAATCAGCTGCATCCAGAGTTTTGAGATGAGTCCGAATTCTTCCATAATGGAAATATTTGCCGGGAGAAAGAAAAAGGCCATGTTGTGCTGAAACCAGGTGCCCGCGGGTGCAAGTTCTTCTGTCTTGATTTTCTTTGTGCACAAAAGGGCAAGCAGAATGAGCATGGCGCATATACTGCCTGGAAAAACAATGGGGAGCAAGGCAGAAATTGCCTCTCCCGCCAGACAGATGCAAAAGATGAGTGCGAGTTGCTGAAGGACAGTCATTTACTTTTGTGCCTTGTCAGACTTTGCGATTTCTGAAAGAGATGCTACTACTCCCGCAAGATTCTGAAAATCCGCCGGAACGATGATTTTTGTTGCGTGACCGTCAGCGGCTTTTTCCAGTGCTTCAAGACTGCGCAGTTTTATTACACTTTCATCTGCACCGGCTTCCTTAATCATTCTCAGACCGTCTGCAGTTGCTTTCTGCACTTCCATGATTGCCTGGGCTTCACCTTCTGCCTTGCGGATTTTTGCTTCTTTTTCTGCTTCAGCCTGAAGAATTGCCGCCTGCTTCTGTGCCTCGGCTTCAAGAATCTTTGCCTGTTTCTGACCTTCTGCAACAAGAATTTCAGACTGTTTCTGACCTTCTGCCACCAGAATCTTTTCGCGGCGTTCGCGTTCTGCACGCATCTGCTTTTCCATTGCTTCCCGGATTGCCTCAGGCGGCATGATGTTCTTTACTTCTACACGGTTCACTTTAATGCCCCAGGGGTCAGTGGCTTCATCCAGAATGGAGCGCATCTTTGTGTTGATTACATCGCGGCTGGTGAGGGTGGCATCCAGTTCAAGTTCGCCGATGATGTTTCGGAGCGTGGTTGCCGTGAGCGTCTCAATTGCAGTCATGGGGTTTTCAACTCCATAGGTGTAGAGCTTGGGGTCTGTAATCTGCATGTAGACAACCGTATCTATTTTCATCGTGACATTGTCTTTTGTGATGACCGGCTGGGGAGGAAAGTCCAGTACCTTTTCCTTAAGGGAGACATGGTTTGCAATTCTGTCCAGGAAGGGCAGTTTTACATGCAGACCAGTCTGCCAGGTTGAAACATAGGTCCCAAGTCTTTCAATGATAAAGGCATGGGACTGTGGAACGATGCGGATATTGGTGATAATCAGCAGGATTGCGATAAAAATCAGAGCGATAATAACATACATGTGCATTTTTTTTCTCCTGAATTTTTGCCTTTCGGCATTTTATATTTTTTTAACGACAAGCGTAACGCCTTCGATTTCTGTTATAGTGCATTCTGCGCCTTTTGCGATCTCTGAATTGTCTTCGCTGCGGGCAGTCCAGATGACGCCGTTCACTTTTACAGCGCCTTTTTCCAGTTCGGTGATTTTTTCCGTTACCAGAACTTTTTTACCAATCAGACTGTCACTGTTTGTGGGAGTCTTTTTGACTTTGAGTTTTTTCACTGCAAAGGGACGGGTAAAAATGAGGAGTGCAAGTGAAAGCAGGGCAAAAATCAGAAGCTGCCAGCGGAAAGGAATGGGCAGAAAGGAAAGAAAAATCATCACAAAGGCGCCGCAGCCAAACCAAATGGACGTGAGCGTACCCATCGAAATTCCTTCAATTATGATGCAGACAACCGTTACCGCAAGCCAGAACCAGGGCAGGTTGTTCATCACGAACATCGAAAATGAATCCATTTAGACACCCCCATTTTTGTTATCATTGCACATAATAATTGCCGCAATCGCACCCGGCACCCAGCCGCACAAGGTGAGCAGTGTAACAATCGTAATTGACCCGCATCCCTTGTCCAATACAGCCAGCGGTGGAAAAATAATGCACAAAAGCACTCTGCCACAACCCATAAAAACCCCCGTAAAAAAGCATGCAGGCATACTTTGTACATAGTATAGCATGAATTACAGGAATAGGGGAGAAAATTCGCGGGAAAATTTTATCGGGGTGAAGCGGGGGGAACAGAATTAATTTACTGTTTTAAGAAAATCTGTGATATAATAAAAAACCCCACCAGAGGCGGGGCAACAGTCAAATGACTTCGGCATATAGCCTTATTGTGATTTGATTTCTGAATTTATACTAGCATGATTTTTATTTTGCGACAAGTAAGAAGAAGCAATTTTGATGAAAACTTTGGGACTTGACATTGGAACAAACTCTATTGGCTGGGGAATTGTTGATGAATCAGCCGGAAAAATAGAAAAATGTGGCGTCTATATTTTCCCTGAGGGCATAAAGCGTGAGAAGGGAAATGAAAGTTCCAAAGCATCGGAAAGAACAGGATTCCGTTCAGCACGAAGATTAAAATTCCGCAGAAAACTCCGCAAGTACGAAACCCTTAAAGTTCTTATAAAAAATGGAATGTGCCCACTTTCGTTTGAAGAATTGGAAAAATGGCACAAGGAAAAAGAATATCCTACTTCAAAGGCTTTTATCGACTGGTACAGAACTGACGAAGAGAAAAATTGGGAGCCATATTTCCTGCGTAAAAAATGCGTGGAACAAAAATGTGAAAAATTTGAAATTGGTCGTGCCCTGTATCATATTGCCCAGCGAAGGGGATTTTTGAGTAATCGCAAGGAATCCACAGAAGCCGTAGACGGAAAGGTGAGCGAAGGAATTTCTGAACTTTCAAAGGCAAAGGGTGGAAGAACGCTGGGACAATATTTTTATGAGTTGAAGCAGTCTGGCGAAAAAGTTCGCGGTCGTTATACATCACGAAAAGAACATTACGAAGAAGAATTCAATAAAATCTGTGAAGTACAAGGGATAGCCGATTCATTAAAAACTGATTTACACAATGCAATTTTCTTCCAGCGCAAGTTGAAGTCGCAGAAATTTCTTGTAGGAAAATGCACTCTTGAGACTGACAAGCCACGCTGCCCCATTTCTCATTTTGAATTTGAAGAATTCAGAATGTTGTCCTTTATAAACAGCATCCG
>DFDV01000186.1:0-16531 GCA_002369025.1 Treponema sp. UBA3819
CTCCATCTTTTTCTTTTCCTCATCGGTCATGGGGATTTCCTCCTGGTAATTTATTGAGTCGCTGAAGTCGAACACCTCAACGCTGTCTCCGTCCGAATAGCAGCTCTTGGTCATAAGCTGCTCAAGCCCCGGGATTTTCGGCGGTGTCGCGCCGCAGATTGCCAGCGAGTGAAGGTAACGCTTTCCGTCGCTCCCTCGCTTGGGGATTGTCACGCTCCAGCCTTTATAGCATCCGTCGCCGTCATCCTTGTCGCTGAACTGTTTCTCCAGCTCCGGGTGAAGCACGACCTGCCCGACAAGAACCTTCTCGCCCTTGTGCCTTGCGTCGTCATAGATTCCGTCAATCACGAGCACATCACCGAACTTCGGGAAGTTGTCGCCGTGAGCCGCATCGTGCCCGATAGTGATTGGGCGCGTGGGCGTGAATGTCTCCACGATTTCACGCAAGTCCTTTTCCGTGATTTTCGCTCCGTCCTGCCCGAATGTTCCCGTGCGGCAGAGCTGCCAAGTACGAACCTTTTTCATAAGCAAATCCTACTCCGTGTAATTGCTCTCACGGCTATTCTGGACGACCGCCTCCAGCTCGCTGATTTTCCGCTCCGCGATTTCCGCCTCAGTGGGAGGCGGCGGGTCTTCGAGCGTGGGCTTTTTGTCCTCGTGGAATGTGATGACCTTTCCATGCGCCTGACCTTCCATCAGAGCCGTGTGCTCCTCGCGCGTAATCTCAATGTATTTTTTTGAGTTTGTCCTTCGCGTCGTCAAAATAGAATCCCTAGCTTTTGCCGTCCATCGTTCCTGCAAGCATTGTGTTTCCTCCTTGTGTTTTTTTGCTGTGGGAATTAAATCACGGAAGCTGCGGTTTTCGGCTATTCTGGGGGAGAGGCGGGAATTTAAAAAAAAAGCCCGCAGAGGGGCTTAGAATGGGAAAAATGAATAAGTTTGCATTTAAAAATTATTCACCGATATTCACCGCCTTTTTTGAGCGGAGAGCGGTTTTGAGGTGCGATTTTTGCGTGGAATCGGGGAAGGTGCGGAAAAAAGAAAAAGCCCCGAAAATTACGGGGCAAAAATCATGTGTTTTTTACAACTTCAAAAGATTTTATCTCATGTAGATAATCTTCATCGGAATCATCGATAATGCGGTAAAACTGTCCGTCACATTCAACTGCAATTACCTCGTATTGTTTGCCAACAGTCAAGTCATACCCTTTTTTTATACATTTTACAGTCATTTAATTTCCCTCTTGAACTTAAATTCGACCTTACCAATGTTCTTGCACTGATACCAATGAACTTCAGCTTTCATTTTCTTTTTCGTTTCCGTATTGAAAAGAGTCGCCGTACCTCTGACTTTATACCAATCTTTTTCAGATGTCAATTCTCCGTTCGGAAGTGGATATTGTTGGACAAGTCGTTTTCGGTCTCTAATTTCCGCTCCATGTGCAATGACTTTTACACCCGTTACATCCGACCCTTCTTCTATAATCCAGTTTGATTCTTCATTGGAAACTCTAACCGATTTTCCGACTTCGACATGAAATCTCTTCGCCATCGCACCGACAGAGCGACCTGCTTTCCAATCCTTTTCTATCTCGGCTAGCCCCAGCGCGACCTTCGCCGCCTCAATCTCGCCCTGCACGCCGTACAGCTTTGCTTGCCGTGTCTGCGATGCAAGCTCGCTCCACCAGTCATCAGTTGCGAGCGGGTATGCACCGAATCCGTTGTTTGCGTCCTCTATGTCTTTCGGGTTACTCCAGTTCTCCGGCAACTCGCTCTCGTCGTAAATCGCGCGGATTGTGGTGCGGCAGTTGAAGTGGAACGGCGGCCAGTGCGTTTGCCAGAACGGATGGTCATAGGGAAGGATGAAACGCTTCCCCGCATATTGGCGGCAGATGTCGCTTGTGCGGGCATCGTCAATAATCACGAGTTCCAACGCGAGCGGCTTGTCCTCTGCAAAGCCCATCGCCCGCCCCACATTGTAGACGGTCTGCACATTGGTACGGTACACCGTCTCCCAGTACCAGCCCTGATTCGGACCCATGCCGATTTTGTCAAGGATGTCGGTTTTCGTGAGAGAAAGAAAGTCGCGCAAGCCCTTGCCGTTGCGCACATTGGCGAGCATTTCCGCGTTCAGCTTTTCGAGCAGTTTCCCGTCGTTGATTCTTGAGGCGGTGAACGCGCGGAAGCGCAGCTTGTCGGAGAGCTTTTCATAGTCAACTTTTTTTAGAACATCGCGCTTTTTAAGGTACTCCACCGCCTCGGCGTAGGGCATGTTCTCGATGTCCTCTGCCGTAGGCTCGGCGAACTCCGCCCGTCGCACGGAAGCGTCCAAGCCGAGCATCGCGCTTCTTGTGAAGAGCTTCGCCGCCTCGCCCATCGCCGTCCAGTCCGGCGGGAGCACTTTCTGCGTGTTCAGCAAGTCGGGATTCCGCGCGACTTCCTTGATGTACGCCTTTATTCGCTCCGCGTAGCTGTCGGAGATTGTAAGCCATGCGGCAGTAGAGATGCGGTCAAGCCGTCTAGCCCGGCTCCTCTCCTCGCGGAAGCGCGGGTCTACTGCCTGTTCTGAAAAAAATCGTTTTTCCCCGCGCTCCCCGTGTCGGCAAAGCCGAACGACGGCTGCGCCTTCACGAACGAGTCTTTTTCGTCGACAGGCTGGGGAAGATGCACCTTGTTGTAGAGTGCTTTCAGGCTCACGGGGATTCCGCGGTCTATGGCGTCGCGGACAATCTCCCAGCTCGCGAAGTCCGTTGAGTCGATGTCGTATTGCGGGGCGACCTCGCCGGGGAAGTTCAGCTCGACGAACGCATTGACGAACTTCTGGTCTGTCTTTTGCAGAAGGTATGCGTCGCCCTTGATGGTCTCGTCGTAGACCTCGCTGTGAACATCGCCCTGCGCCCGCGTTCCGTACTGCCCTTCGTTGGTGGCGAGCGACTGCCCCGTGAGCGCGTAGGCGATTTCGGTGTTGCAGGTCTTAATCAGCGTGTCGAAGTCGTTAATCTGCGAGCTGACCACCTTGATGTCCTTCACATTCCCGAACGCGCCGCTTGACCCGCTCTGCCACTCGGAAAGGATGTCGGTCAGGTTCTTCGCGCGGGTTTTCGCCTCGCTCTCGTTCTTTGCCTCGAACAGCGCAAGGATTGACGGAACGCCCACAATCTGCGCCGCCTTCGCCCAGAACTCCACGCCCAGCTGCTTGAACTTCCAGAACACATACGCACTCCGCAGAACGGGTCGCCCCCACTGGCTCAGCTCGCCGTCATCGTTTCGGTGAATCAGGAATTTGCGCTCGTCGTCAAGCACGAGGTTCTGCTGTGTGATGACGGGCGTGTAGAAGCCGTGCTCCGAATGCTGCGGGAAGCTCAAGGCGGTGCGCGGAATCGGTACGAAGCCCGCGGGCACATACCAGCCCTGCGAGAACTTCCACAGCACCTCGCACGCGGCGATTCCGTAGGGCACGGCGTTCAGCATGATGTTGTTCAGCGCGTAGAACACATTGAAGGTAAGCACATTCTCGCACGCCTCGTTCACTGTCTTGTTCCTGGTCTCGGTGAACGAGCCGGTCATCTGCAGGACTTTCTTCTTCCTGTTCTGCACGAGCGACTCCACGCGCCCGTCGTCGCGCATCTCGTCAAAGACCGTCTCCCGTTCGCCGACTTCGGAAAGCCACTCCGACATGTCTGCCATGTACCCCGCGATTGAGCGGAAGCCCGTGAGATTGATTTGCTGTACCGTTACCGATTTTGTCCGTGCCATATGTTACTCCGCCTATAAGGTAGCATCTGGAATTCATTTTACGGCAATCTTGGAAGCAACCTTGTACACTGTTTTTTGATTCACACCGAGTCTCTTTGCAACCTGCAAACCTGAGACTCCTTGATTCAGCAGGGCAATTATTTCATCTTCCCTTAATACTTTTTCCCGCTTTGGTGCGCCACCGATGTGGTAGAAATGAATACCATTTTTTGATGCTATTGTTCTGACTCTTTGTTCTGTAAGATTCATTTTCCGACCTACTTCTTTCGCCGTGCACTGTATCGCAAGACTGCGGATTTCCTCGACTTGTTCTTGTGTATATTGAATCCGTGAATTGACGCATTTGACACCGCTTTCTTTTTGCAGATAACAGACCGTTGAGCGCGAGAAGCCTGTTAATTCCATAATTTCGTCATTTTTTTTGCCTTGCAATGTTAGGGATTTTACAAGTTCCATTTTTTGCAAAGAAAGTATAGGTTTGAAAAATCCCGTCTTATAGACCGTTCTTTCCGCCGTATCAAAATCAGGATTAAATGCTTTTGAGCGATGCTTGCGGTCGCAAGTGGCAAGGTGAAGTGTATGATACTTGCAGAACCGGGCGATGAAGTTTTTATCCAAATCTATTTTCTTTTCGTGCTGCAAAAAAATCAAATCTTCGGCAACGGACATAGGAATACTGTCAAGTTCAAGATAGGTCTGCACTTTGTAAGTATGAACAATTTTTCTGAGAGCGTTTTCAGAAAATGCAACAGCCAGTGAATACGCTTCAAGAATTGTCATACTGCAAGAGCCTCTTTGCAGAACGAAAGGCATTCTGCCCCGTATTCTTGCAAGATTAAAGTTTCCATTGACAATCCGCGCTCCTCATACGCTCCGTACTTTGCGTGGAGCACCCTGTCAAGTTCGTACATGTCAAGCACGGGGCGACCCATTATGAAGGTCATGGCATTGTCAAGTTTCGGGCGATATTCATATCCGAAGAACCTTTGATATTGTACACCAAGCGAAAGGACATCCATATCAATGCCTCCCCGCGCCGCCGTGTGGCTGATGCCGGAACAAAGGCTTTGCCCTTGAAAGCACCTCTGAGTTGTCGATGAAACGCGCGAGCGTGTTTCTGTCTACGCCCATCATTTTACACACTTTTCTTTGCGCAAGCCCTTCGTCCACAAGATAGCGTTTGATTTCCTCGTCCTTGCCGTACAATTTGTGACATTCGGGGGATGTCTTTCTGCCTTTCGGTCTGCCGAGTACAACACCGTCCGCCCGCTTTCTTTGGAGTGCTTCTTTTGTCCTTCGGCTTATCATTTCCCGCTCGATTTCCGCGCTTATTCCGAATGCGAACGCAAGTACCTTTGACTGAATGTCGTTTCCGAGCGTGTAGCCGTCTTTTGCCGTCATCACGGTCACATTATTGTTTAGGCAATGTTCCAAGATTCTGAACACCATAAACAAAGAGCGTCCGAGCCTTGATATTTCCCCCGCAAGAAGGACATCGCCGGGCTTTAATTTTTCAAGAAGTCTGCCAAGTTCTCTTTTTTCTGGCTCTTTCGTCCCTGAGACACCCTCATCGTCGATGTACTCGTCGATTTTGAGACCGCGAGCGGTTGCAAGTGCCTCAACTCCGACCCGCTGATTCTGACCGTCTTGTTTTCCGGTCGATACTCGAAGATATGCGTAAACCATGCTATCACGGTATCACACGCGATTTGTTTTCAGGCTTTTCCAGAATCACCACCAAAGGAACCGCCGCTCTTTCTTCTCCGCAGCCGTAAAGCTGGGCGGCACATCCTCCGCGCACTCGCGCCACGCGCACACGCAGAGCATCGCCGCGCTCGCAGCGTCGCCGTGCCGCTTTCCCTTCATGTCGCGGTCGCTCGTCCGCACGGCGGGAATAGTGGGTATTCCGTTCTTCAGGACGACGATGGAAAAGTCAGCCTTGATTGTCTCGTCGTCCGGCACGGTGAAGTCAGCGCTCTCCATAAGTCCGTGCAAGTCCGTGCCGTACTTTGCGTACCATGCGTTTGTCTCCATCACCTGAATCGCCGCGCCTGGATGCCGTAGCATCGCGTGCTCGCTTATCTGCTGGCCGTTTCCGCGCGAGTCTATCGCGATTCCGCCGAGCTTCCCTCGCCCGTCAAGAAAATCCGTGAGCAAATCATTGAAGTATTGCTGCTGCTCGAACGGCGCGTTTTTCAGCTCCACGATGAGCCGCACAGAAAGTGAAGTCTTTTCGATTTCCTCAGCCACCCAGTAGGTCGTGAGGTCGCCCGACCGCCCGAAGTCGTTCCCGACATAAAGACGGCTCTCGAACACTCCGAGCAGCGGGCGCACTTCCTGATTGAAGAACTTCCGCACCTCGCGGTTTTTGTAGTCGTCGTCCTTGTGAAGGAAACTGTCCGAGCATTCAAGCCGGCGGATGTCGCAGTTCCCTTCGCTCGCCGTGGCGTGGTCAAGAAGCCCGCGCCCGAAATAACGGCTGCCAGAGGCGCGGGGGATTACATCAAGCTCCTCGTCGGGGTTGTCGCTGTAGATGCGGTACATCTTTTCGATAAATTCTTTGTCGGCTTCGGGAGTCCATTTCCGCCCCTGTTTCAGGCAGATTCGCTTGTACAAGCCCTGCGCCACCGCCTCGCGGAAAGTGATTCTGTGCAGAGACCACTCTGTCTCCTTTCCGCCCCGAATCGCCTTGATTAGATGGTTGAACGGGTTGTCCTCGCCGTTGTGGGTCGAGATCACCCGTATGCGACCGCCCCACATAACAAGGGCTTTTGCCGCCTGCAACACGCCCTCCAAGTCGTCAAAGAACGCCGCCTCGTCGATGACGTTCCCTGCTTGGAACGGAGCGAGCGCGACACGCCCGGAAGCCCCATGATTTCAGCGCCGGAAGCAAACACGATTCTGTAGGTCGTGATGCTCTTGTCCGGGTCGTCAAGCAGGGCTTCGTTCTCCTCAATCACCTCGCTCACCGCGTAGCCGAGTTTTTTCGCCCATTCGCCCGCGTCCTCGATGTACTGGCGGCAGTTGTCCTTGTTGAAGCTCATGTAATAGGTGTTGCTCCAGCCATGAGCCGGAGCAGCATTAAGAACCGAGTCCGCAGAGTCTACCCAGGAGATGCCGCACCGCCTGTTTTTCTCGATGATTTTGAGCGGGCTTTGGTCTTCAAGCCATTCCCTCTGGTACGGAAGCAGGAGTTCGAGCGAATTGCCGCTATTGCTCGCCGTCTTCATAAGTCACCTTCAGACCGAGAATCTTTGCCTTGACGAACTCGACGCGCTCATCGCTCCAGCCCGCTTTCTTTCCCTCGCTCTCAACGGTCTTGGCCGCCTCGAACAGGCCTTTCTTGTAGCCGCGCTCGTACTCCAGTTTGACCCGCGCGATTTTCGTCTGCGCATCAGAATTTCTTGCAATGGCTTTCAGCAGCTCTTCGGGGGTGAGCGTGGAGAAGTTCTCGAACTTGTTCACCTCTTCAAGCAATTTCGCCTGAACCATCTGAACGCTCGCCTCCGCGATGTTCAAGCCTGGTGTCTTGTCAAGCTCGCTCACGATTGCGACGGCTTTCTTCGCGCTGTCCTTGTAGGCCTTCATCTGCGCCGCCTGGTCAACGAGCGTGCGACCAACGCCGCTTTTCGAGATGTCGTAGCCTTCGGCTTTGAGCGTGTCCGTAATCTCCCTGTGGCTCATCTTGTCGTTGAAGTACATCGTGCAGATGCGCTCCACAAGCCCCTGCATCTCTATCTTGTTTCTCTTAGGCATTTTCAGCTACTCCTTTTTCCGTGAAAGCTCCTGCTTTATGTCGGCGATGTTCGACTTTATCCAGCCAAGGTCGGACGAGAGCGCGGTGCTTACTTTCAGGTTCTCCAGCTGAATCGCGTTCACTTTCGCGCCGAGCGCGTCAATGTCCTTCGCGTTCTCGTCGATGTCCTTGCGCATCTCCTTTTTCTCGGCATCGGACGCGCCCTTGTCCTGACCGTATTTCACGAAAATCAGGATAAAGCCGAGAATTGTGGCGCATCCGCTCACCACGCTCACGATTGATGCAAAAGTACCCATTTTTTTTACCTCACTTGGTAACGAAAATTACCGCTCCCTCAATGACGCTAATCAGGATGATAACACCCGTAGTCGCCCGCCAGAACCGCGCCGCTTTTTTCTGCCTCAGATAAGATTGATTCAATGCGGCGTATTCGCTCCTCAATTCGTCCAGCAGTCCGCGCAATGTCCTGGCTTGTTCCGCTAATTCTATCACCGACTTTTCCGAGTTCTCCAAGTCCTGTGATGCTTTCGTCAATTTCTGTTCGAGCAGACTGCACTTGTTCTGCCACTCCAGCGAGTCCGTCTGCAACAGCATCGACTGTGTTCTGAGCAGATTCAATTCGCTCCTCATGCCGCTCAGCTCTTGCCGAATCATCGTCCTTTGCTCGCTGGTAAGCACAACCGCGCCAGAATCCGATGCCCATGCACAGAAGCAGAACGCAAAGCAGCACAAGGACAGTAACGAGCGTTTTTTTAGCCGTGACATACAGTTCATGCATCCTTTCCCCCGGTGTCATCATCAGAGCCGGAAAGCCCGAATTTCTTGTCGAGCCAGATAGAAACGTACACGGGCGTAAACAGAATGACGAATATCCCGCCCGTAAAGGTAATTTCGCCAATGGAAAGCCCGAACTCCTTTCCGGGGAACAGCACCGGCACAAAGCCGCGCAGAAGCGAGAGCGCACCAATCCACACGATTGCGAACACGATGCCTTTTAACGAGGCCGACTTTGCTTTCATGCCTTTGCCCCCGGATTCTTCCGCACCAGATGCGCCATTTTGATGTCGCACCCGCAGAGCCTGATTTTTGCCGTAAAGTCTTCAAGCGGCATTTCGATGTCGTTCCCGTTATGGCTCGCATACTCCGTGCGGTAGTCGCCCCAGCTGTCGTCGATGATTAAGTGCGACACCTTTCCGTCATCGCCAGCCTTGTAGCCGACCGCCGCCACCACATGCCCGATTGTTCCTTTCCCTCCCGCCATGAATACGCCAGAAAGCACCGCCGCGCCGCCGTCTTGAATCGTCTGCACAATCTGTGAGAGCGTCCGCGACTCGCCCCAGTCCACCGCCGCGTCATTTTTTCCGATAACGCCACGCTCGCGCAGGTACAGGTTCGTGCCGTAGGCAAGCACCGGATGCCACTCGTTGGGCGCGTACCGTCCGATGGGGTCTGTCCTGCGCCAGAACGAATCCACCCGCGCGTCCGCAAGGATAAAATGCATGAGCGCGTCTTCCGGCTGGCTGTACGCCTCCGTCGCCAGCGCGTCCACCGCATACCCCGCCGCAAGCAGGGCGGCAATCATCGCCGTCACGTTGCACGCGCCGTTGGGCTTCAGCCTGTTGTTCCGCTGTGTGTAGTAGGGCTTATGTTCAGAATTATTTTTTGTCATACGCTATACTCCTCTGCAAAAAGAGTAGCAGACAAAAAAAATCCCCAGCGAGTGCTGGGGGGATATTAGCTTATATTATTAATATTTTTTGCCCGATTGCTTAGAAGTTCAAAATCTTGCAATATTTGTTCCCAAGAAGGGTGTTGATATTTTGATGAACGACACTGATAGAAATCATTCTTATCAAGAATTGTAAGAATTCCAAAGATTGAAGAAAGAGGTTCCGAGACTCCTTCATTAGGATTCTCATCCTTTATCAAGGTTTCAACAACTAAATGTCCAAGTTCGTGTGCTATTATTATTCGAATTTGCTTTTCATCAATTTCAGGATAATAAATAATATACAAATCGTTCCCGAAGTATTGCGCACAACCAAAATTAACATTAGCACCAGCTGGCATAGCAATACATTTAATTTGGAAACGGTCTTCTCCAATATGTTTACCAACCTTCTCTTCAACTGTTCGAATAACATGTGCTAGATACTGATATTTTATACCATCAGAAATATCTGCATACAAAGCATTCATTGATTGTACAGTTTCCGCTTTAGTGTTAAATTGCTTTGCAATTGCAGTGATTTTTTCATCATTTAGTTTATAATCAACCATGAAGAATTAACATCCTTTTTTATCCGAATTCACGCGAGCCATTTTCCAAGCTCCTATAAGGAACATTTGAACTGTTAGTTCGTATTTTTCTTCCAAGGCAATATCTTCGCCTTGTGAGAAAAAAGTCTTAGGATTTCCCATGCATTCATTCATACATTCAATCCTAAAGTCATAATCATTTGCTTCATATCGAGAAAAAGTATCTTCCAACAGAGCTCTTGTCTTACAGGCTGCAAGTGCACTGACCAAAACAGGTTTGGTTTCTGCTTTTTCCATCATTTTGCTTTTCTCCTACCGCGCTTTTGCGCAGATTTTACTCCTAGTGCCGAACTATTATTCGGTCTTATATATATTCCCTGCGGACAACGGGAATATCTTTTTGTATAGCAACCCCTTATTGCTACCACAATAGTATACCATATTTTCGGTATAATGCACATAAAAAATATATCATTTTTTATTACAATTCGTCTACATTTCAGAATCTCTGGAGCAGATATTATAATTCTTTTTTTGATATAGGTATTGACAAAATCAAACAACCATGCTATTATAAAATCATCAAGGGGAAATCCCAAGGAGGTGATTATGAGTGGCTAAAAAGAAAAAAAGATGGTCAAGAGCTGACAAACTCGCACTGATTGCAGTCGTGATTGGGTTTGTTCAGGTTGCCCTTGCCATCCTCGCACTGATGTTGTAAAACATCGGACAGGCTCTCGGAGAGAGTGCCTGTCCTTATGATAGATTTTTTTATAAGGAGATGTCAAGTTATGCTTAACCGCTTTGAAAAACTTATGGTAACATTCATCGTTCTTCAGTGCATAACAATTGCGCTGACCATTGTTTCGATAATAGTAAAAGTGAGGTAATATGCCAGAACAAAAAAAATCCAGCCACGGCGGAGCCCGAGAAGGTGCAGGACGACCAGCTTCTGGAGACCCTACAAAGAAATTCTCCATGGCTGCCAAAACATCAGAGTATGAACTTATCAGCCAAGCAGCAAAACAAGCCGGAAAAACCATAAGCCGCTACCTGGTAGATCTAGCCCTAAAAGACATCAACGCTTAGCACATCAGCCCCGCACCACTTGCGGGGTCTTTTTATCCTTACATCCCCAATCTCGACACAACCCCCCGCACAAGGTACAGCGCACGCAAATCCTCTTTTTTTACGTTGGTGTCGCCAGCGTAAGCAGGGTTAATAGACCTCAGAATAATGTATTCTTCCGTTTTGCCGGGGTGGACGGTTTTTACTACGCGCCAGGCGTTGGTGATTACCAGGTAGATTTCGCCCCAGAGAATCTGGTCGCAGGTTACGGCCTGGCTCACGGCAATGACGTCGCCGTTGGAGATTTTGGGCTCCATGCTCGAACCGTACACAGGAAAACACGCAATGCAGTCTTTGAAGCCTGGAATGGAAAGCACTCCCGCAGGCGTTTCTTCCTTAAGGTCCAGCGATTCTGCAATGTGCGCCATAACGTCTATGTCGTAGAAGGGAATGCCCGCCGCTTCTTCTCCGTCTTGAGGGATGATTTGTAGAGGAGCTGATTCTGTATCGGGATTACCTTCACCAGTAAGTAACCAGCGTGCATCAACATTGAATTTTGTAACAAGAGATTTCATCAACCCTTTTGGGGCTTCTCTTGAACCGTTTTCTACACTTGCGACAGTTGCAGTCGAAACTTCAAGTTTTTCTGCAAACTCTGCCTGTGTCATACCGTTCTTTTTACGGATATTTTTTAGTTGTTCTGATATTTCCATTAAAAATCCTTGACAGTAATTACAAATTGTAATCTTTTTGTTAAAATCCTCACATTTTGCTTGACAAATTACATAATGTAATTATAATTACAAATTGTGATAAGTTAACAAGTACACTTTCAAGTTTTTCTAGGGGAACAATGAAAATGTACAAATCAACTAATCAGTATATCGACAAAAAAGGAGGAAAAGAAGAGTGAAAAGCCAAAAGACAATGACTGATGAAGAGCTCAAAGAATTCATCGCTCAGAAAATTGCTGAAAAGAAAGCTGCTGCAATTGCTCGTGCCTCTAAGAAAATCACACCCGAACAGGGCTTGTACATCAAGTACAGATTGAAGTGCATGGGAACAACAAGTGCAGATATTGCATTTGAAGTTGGTTGCTCAAAACAGAATGTTTGCAACGTTCTTTCCGGCAAATCACACAGCCAGCGCATAGAACGTGCAGTTGCATCCCGCCTGGGCTACAAAAGCTGGAACGACATGGTAACCGAACTGAGGGCAATGCGGGAGATGGCGGCATGACAGATTTTGAGGATTTGAAATGTTTCTGCAAAGGGTGTGCTGAAATTACAAATGGATGCAGTGCGCGACGGATATTTGGCAACGGCGGAGAAGCTGAATCTTCGGTTTTCCTCTGTGAGCAGGCTCTTGCCAAAAAGTGCAGGTTCGGTGAGTTAATACATAAATCGTATTCTGCACTTCGCCAATGTACGCCCGAAGCAGTGCGGGATTTGTGTTATCAAGTAGTGAATCAGGCGTTAGACCAATCAAAAGTACCCGAAAGAATGTGCGATTCAGACGGAATAACTGCCGTTTTGTTACTGGCATCGCGGGCTTTTCTGGAGACTGCGCAAGCACTTGCTTACGCTTTGAATTCAAAAGGTATCCCTCAAGGATGGCTTGAAGTTCTTGAGCAATCGTTGTCTCGTACATGGTTCAATTGTGAGAATTGTAGTACGGAACGCTACGAGCGGTCAAGGGGAAAAAAACAGGTGAAGGCATGAGTGACCGGACGGAGGAATGCCGCAAGGCGCGCGTGCTGGAATCAATGGCGGGCGTGATAGCGGCGAACTGGGACGGCTATGCGCTCAAAGAGAACGTCCCCGGCTACGCGCAGGGAGGAAAGGGCATAGAGAGCGTGGGCATCTTCCGCAGGCACAGGCTGCTTGCAGTGCGCCTTGTGGACGCGGAGTGCGGCACGGAACAGCTGATGCGAGACATCGTGGGGGTGTTCCGCGCGGCGCGGGAGAAGGAGCGGAAGGCATGAGAGCGGATGATTTCGTGGATGCGGTGCAGGAGATGCGGGATTTGCAGAAGGCGTACTTCTCGACCAGAGATCCGTCACTGCTGCACCGGGCAAAGTTCGCTGAGCAGCACGTTGACAGGCTACTCAGTGAATACCATCAGGAAAACGGGCGACAGCCCGAACTATTTGGGAGGTGCTGATATGGGGATGTCAGCAGAAGAAAAACAGAGACTTGCGGCAAGAATGATGGTGAGGTTCCGGCACGAACCGCACTACGTGTTCTGGCGCAATGTATTCAAGCACCCGGGCGGTAAGGAGAAAACGATGGGGGCAAATCTGGCTGAACGGAAGGGAGCCGCCGTACATGTCAGGCACGGAGCAGCACGGCATGAGCGCCGACAAGTGTGTCCATGCGGCGGTCTGCCTGACCTATGACGCGCTCAGGAGCGCGGCGGCGGCATATTTCTGCGTGATGGACGCGCTCGGCTTCTCTGCCAGAGAGATGACCGCACAGCTGCACGTGCCGAACAAAAATGCCGGAGAGCACACGGCACTGCGCTTCCCGGCATCGGACAAGCACGACGGCAAACCCGCCGCGTGATTTCGCAACGAAAACATAGTAGCACAAGGAGAAAAAAATGGGAACACGCTACAAGCCAAGCATGGCAAAACTGGAGAGCCTCGAAGATGTGAACCTCGCATTGCGGGACATCGGACTGGCGGAAAAGGAACTTGAGGCAATCGACAACGAGGCGAACAAGCAGATTGCCGAAATCAAGACGACGACGGCGAAGCAGGGTGAGAAACTGCGCTCGCGGATTCAGGACTTGTCCTCAAAAATCGCCGCCTTCGCCGAATACAACAAGGCGGATTTGTTCAAGGACAATAAATCGGTAGAACTTTCCTTCGGCAAATTCGGCTGGAGAAAGACGACAAAAATCAGCGTAAAGAAAACCACTCTGGAACTGCTGAAAAAAATGAGCCTTTTCCAGTGCATCCGCACCAAGGAAGAGCCGGACAAGAACGCGATGGCAGAGCTTACCGACGAGGCCCTGCTGCAGGTGGATGCCGTCCGAAAGGTGACGGACGACTTCTTCTGCGAGGCGGACACCGAGGAAGTGAACAAGGATTTGCTCAAATCCGCAAGCTGATTTTATCCGGCGGGTGTTCGCTGGATGTCAGCACCCGCTGGCAAAGGAGTTTTTGAATGAACAGTCTAGTACAAAAAAACAGCACACTTACACCCGACCAGGCTTTTCCTTTCCGCCGCGAAATTGATTCGTGGGACATGAACAGCGCGGTACAGGCCCTCAGACCAAAAGTTGAACAGCTCAAGAGTGTAAGCCTGGATGTTGCCCGCGATCTTTGGATTGCACACGAAGCTCTTGCCCAGAGAGGAGGAGACCGCCGCAGTGAAGATGCTCAGACCTTCGGCTTCTGCGACTTCCTGGAGCTTGTAGGGCTTTCAAAAAAGACAGCCTATCTTTGGCTCAAGCTTTACGATGTAGCAAACGACAGAGTTCTTACACCAGAAGAATATGCGCTTGAAAATGCAAAGAGTGCAAATCCTGCTTTGCCACAAGTAGATGCAGAGTTTGAACATCTTATTGCACACGCAATGGCTACTGGAGAACGTCTTGCCGGCTGGACCAATGAGCACGAACGTGTTTACAAAATCCGCAAGGCAAATGAACGTGCTGCAGAACTTGCCCGTACCTGGGGAAAAAAGAAAATCAAGCTCAACTGGGGAGATGATGATTACTTTGCAAAAACTCTTCTTCACAACGGCAGACAGTACACTAAAATCAATCTTGAAAACCGCGACCAGTACGAAGCTCAGCTGAATATCTTTGGTGCTTTGTCAGATTTTCTTACAAGCATAGAAAATCCGGCAACACGCCTTGCAGCTGTATGCAACATCGGCTTACGTGTGCGCGAACTGGTAAACGAGATTGCAGAAACAGACAGAGAGCTTAATGCTTTTACGGGAGTTGATGAATGAGCGGAACTGTCAGAACCTTTGCACCTGTGACAGATAAAAAATATCCTCTGCGCGCCGCTGTGTATGATGCATTCCGCAAACGCAGTCCGCTTATCTCAAAGGCAAGAGCCTATGAGCAGATTGCAACGCAGTTCAACATTTCTGTTCCTACTGTTCAGCGTTATATCCGCAAAATGGAAAACGGTTCTATGTTTGCCCTTCCGGAAGGAAGACAGGGCCGCCACGTTTACGCCTGGGATGACGAAGCACTGAGTTTCTTTACAAACTTTATGCTTGCCGCTATTCAGCAGGTAGGCGGATGTACTGTGCGCAATGCTTACAACAACACAAAGGCAGAAGCTCAACGACAGGGCTGGCAGATTGGAAGCGAAGCAAGTGCATACGTTCACGCCCGAAACATCAGCCCCGCAATGAAGCTTCTTGCAAAAGGCGGTCAGCGTGCTTTGGATAATATGTTCTACATCAGCCGTGACCTTTCAAAACTGTTACCTTTCCAGCTGATAGTTGGAGACCAGCATATCTTTGACTTCTGGTGTCTTAATCCAAATGCAACCGGCAAAAAGGATATGTACATCAGAGCAGAATGTTATCTCTGGCTTGATATGGCAACACGACTTGTTTACGGAATCAGCTTTGATATTGCATACAATACCTACACCGTAACACGTGCCTTGCGAATGGGAATCAAACGATTCGGTAAGTTTGAAAGCACCTACAACGATAACGGTTCAAGCGAAAAATCACGTCTTGCAGACCAGATTGTAGAACGACTGCAGAACTACGGAGTACGTTTCCTGGATGAAGCTGATTTGTACCATGCCGACAATGGACGTTACATTGTCGAAGACACAGAGGGGCTTGTTGTAGACGTAGTGCCTACAAAAGCCGAATGGGAAAAGCAGCACCGCCGAATCTTTGCCCGTGTAAAGAACGCAAAGACAAAACCAATCGAACGATTCTTCAACACACTTGAACAGATTCTGCGCGATCAGTGCTTGCCGGGTCTCGTAAAGGGAATGGCTATTTCTGCTCCTGAAGAAGAACAGGCAACAAAACGTCTGGACTGGCAGAAACAGAACGGTTACATCCTCACTTACGATGAGTTCATCCATCAGGTTGTTAAGGCAATCGACATCTACGAAAACCGCGTTCATTCAACGCTCGGCTGTACACCCAAAGAAAAACTGGAAGAGTACAAGCGCGACGGCTGGATGCCTACTTTTATAGATCCTCGTGATGAAGCTTACCTTTTCATGGAAAGCACATTGCGCCAGGTAAAAGGCGACAGAATCGAACTGAACGGAACAGAGTACATTGGCCCAGACTTGACACAGGAAATGATTCTGCAGAACCGCGGAACCCTTGTTGCATACAACCGCCAGAAGATAGAAATCCGCTACGATCCGGAAAATCTTGACCTTGGTGTATTTGCAATTGAGCCTGGAACAAATCACGCAATTGCGCTCCGTCCTGTAAAGAAGATTGACATGCTTGATGAACAGGAAATGATTGAACAGCTCGAATGGAAAAAACGCAATATGCGCACCGTTCAGGAAGCGTTCAAAACTGCCACACAGAACAAGAACGTGCGAGTTCTTTCTGAGCCGCAGAAGTTCACAGAGCTTCACACTGCAGAAGAACTTGCAGAAAAAGCAATGCAGAATCAGCTTGAATACACAAAGCCGGAAACAGTAATTCCGACACCTGTTATAAAAAAAGCTGATGT
>DFDV01000186.1:16700-29996 GCA_002369025.1 Treponema sp. UBA3819
GAAACGCTTGCCGCAAGAATCGGAAATGAAAACGTTCTCCGCGCCCACGGAAAGCCGGTCTTCTATACCGACCGTGAACGCTACGAATACATTTTGAATCAGTTCTACTCAGGCGAACATTTAAGCCGCGAAGATTCTGATTTTAAGTTTGATTATGAAAGCAAAATGACACCCAACGAAGAAAATTATTTTGCCTCATACATCAAAGATAAATTTCACAGATAACACATAGGAGAAGAAATTATGGATTTAAGGAATTGGATTGAAAGCAACAAACTTTCCATGCAGGAAGCAGCCCGCATCATCGGTGTTGATAAATCACAGATTGTCAAAATCTGCCAGCATACATACCCCAACTGGCAGGACAAGGAAAATGAATACATCGAACGCCTCAAGAATGCGGGCTACACAAACAGTATACCACAAGGCATCATAATTGATACAGACGTACTGGTGCTTACTCCAAGCGTATCTCGTTTCAAAGCTCTTGCAGATGATTTGATTGCACCAGAAGGAACACTTTCAAGTTCAATCGGAATGGCAATTGGAACAGCAGAACGAGGAAAAACACACTCTGCAAAATGGTACGTTCAGGAAAATCAGAATGCCGCTTACGTTCTTTTTGTAGACGGCTCAACAAAAACTCAGCTCATGCGCGACATCTGCGAAGCTGTAGCACACACAAGACCACACAGCTTTGGAGAGTGTCTTACTATCCTGGAAGAATACTGCAAATACACAAGACGGCTTGTAATCATTGATGAGGCAGACAAGCTTCCAGTCCGCTACCTTGAGATTATCCGCGCCGTAAACGAACGATGCCAGCTTCCTTTCATGCTCGTAGGCGAGGAAGGATTAAAAACCAAGACAGACAGAATCCCACGCCTTAGAAGCAGAATCAGAAATCCTATTGTTCTTTTCGACCGCGCCCAGGCAGTAGACGTTGCCGCCTATTACCACGAAGCAGCCGGAATCGAAATCAACAAAGATACAGCCGACAGACTTGTGCGCCATGCCCAGGGAGGCTTCCGCTCAATCGTCAACGACTCAATCGCAATCAGTAAGATGGCCAAAGCTTCCGGCCTTGACACCATCACCGACAACATGCTCGACAAACTTTGCGCTGCTTAGGAGGAAGAAATGGATAACCGATCAAACAGAAGCCGCTTAATCAGCAAAATACACGCACAGAAAAACGCTGCAGGACTTGATGATGCAACCTACCGCCTCATCATTTCTGGAGCCAGCGGAAAGCAGAGCTGCACTGAATGTTCCATGAAGGAATTAAAACAGATCTTTGTAGACCTCAATTCCGTTTTGGAAAAACAGGGCAAGCAGACATTCCGCTATTATCCACGCTGGAAACAGCCAACAGTCAAAGATGCTGTAACCGCAAGAGCAAAGAAAATCCTTGGCGATGACTGGGAAAACCGCCTCAACAGCTTTACACAGACAAAGTTTTCAAAGGCAAAATACATCCTCTGCACAAACGCAGAATTGCTCAGCGTAATGGCATTCTTAACCAACGTTGAACGCAGGGCAGAGGATGTAAAGAAATGACAGAACTTTTTTCCATATCCGAGTTGCGTCAACCTCTCACAAAAGAAGAAAAGGAAGTTCTCATCCGGTGCATAATCCGAAATGCTCAAACCGGGCTCCAGTACATGTACGAAGTCCGTGAGGCAGCCGGTATGATGCACATATCATACGATGAGATTCAGACACTCCTTAACTTCTTCAAACTTGACTGCATAGTAATTCGCGATACAATCATTCGCATTCCTTGGTGGAGTCTGGCAGAGTACCTGATAGACCCTGCAGAAGATATGGAAATAGCGCTACAGGCATATTTAAAATCACTTCCACACAGAGAGTCGGAAGAAAAGAAAACTGCATAGGAGAAAAAATTGAAACAACTACAAATCGTTGACATGTTCTGCGGTGGTGGTGGAGAAAGCACAGGAATAACACAAGCCGCCAAGCAGTATCATTTTAACATCAAACTCAGTGCAATCAATCACTGGAAAAGAGCAATAGAAACTCACACGGCAAACTATCCTTTCGCTGAACACTATGAAGAACCGGTTCAGAATCTTGATCCAACAAAAGTTGTTCCTAGTGGAAAGCTTGACCTTCTCTGGGCTTCACCTGAATGCACACATCACTCGAATGCACGAGGAGGAAGACCAAGAAGCGACCAGAGCAGAGCTACGGCATGGGAAATCTGCAAATGGGCTCAGGAACTTTATATCGGCAGAATCATCATAGAGAATGTGCCGGAGTTTACTTCTTGGGGACCGCTCGAC
The DNA here is from genome assembly GCA_002369025.1 of Treponema sp. UBA3819. Lineage (GTDB taxonomy): Bacteria > Spirochaetota > Spirochaetia > Treponematales > Treponemataceae > Treponema_D. The sequence goes on from DFDV01000186.1 coordinate 19,007, forward strand.
GAAAACGGAAAACCCGTTGCCGAAAAGAAAGGACAGGTGTTTGATTCATTCATCCGAGCCCTTGAATCTTTAGGCTATACCGTTGAGTGGAGAATCCTTTGTGCAGCTGATTATGGAGTACCTACAACCAGAAGAAGACTGTTTATCCAGGCCGCAAAAGGTAGTAAAAAAATCATCTGGCCGGAGCCAACTAATTCAGAAACAGGCGATAAACTTCCCAAATGGAAAGCCGCAAAAGACATCATAGACTGGTCAATTCCATGTCCTTCAATCAGGAACAGAAAGAAGCCTCTTGCACCTGCAACAATGAGAAGAATCGAATACGGAATCAAAAAATATTGGAAGGATTCTGCAGAACCTTTTCTTGTAATTCTCCGTGGATCCAGCACTGTGAGAAGCCTTGAAAAACCTCTTCCTACAGTTACAACATCCGGAGCACACTACGCATTGATTCAGCCAAAACCATTTCTGGTACGCTACAACGGAGGAGACGACAGAGTTCATTCAACAGACGAACCTGTTCCTACACTGGACACTTCAAACCGCTATGCAGTAGTCCAGCCATTCATTATGAGCATAGGTCAGACCAGTGCAAAAGACAGAAGCCGTTCAATCGACAAGCCTTTGCCAACAGTCTGCACAAAGCAGGAACATTGCCTTGTATCTCCAATCATCGTTGAATACTACGGCAACGGAAAAGCCCGCACTGTTGAAGAACCGCTTCCAACAGTTACCACAAAAGACCGTTTCGGCATCTTAATTCCTGATGGAATCGACATAGGTTTCAGAATGTTGCAGCCACACGAACTGGCAGCTGCAACCGGCTTTCCAAGTAACTACAAGTTTGCCGGAAACAAAAGCGAAGTCGTTAAACAAATCGGCAATGCAGTTCCACCAGGATTTGCAAATGCCCTGCTGTCAGCATATTTAGAAGAAATTGCATAAGGAGAAATAGCCCATGACATTGAAATTTATAAGCAGCGATGATTCAGAATCCGTAGAATGCAAAAGATCTTTGTTACGGAGAAATAATGGTTCTGTGCAAGTCAAGGAAGTTTTTTAATAACACAGGCTAAAATTGAGGGGAAAAATGAACATAATTAGCGATAACGACTTTGATGAAGATGCTGCAAGAGATTTTCTTATGGCATCATACGATGGAGTTGACCTACTTCCCGGTATGCCGGAGGAATTAACTGAAAATCTTGCCGCAATCATATTAAAAGTTTCTGAGCCTACAATCAAAAGAATGGTACAAGAAAGACAGATAGTTTTGAAAAAATCCGCAATACTGACATATATAAAACAAAAAATGATGGTCAATCGACCACTTAACTTGGAGAAGTAGATAAAAAAATAACCCAAATAGCCCCAGTATGCCCAAAATCAACCCATAAAAAACATTAGTTTTTATTATAATTTTACATCAAAATTTTTTGAAAGTGACACAAGGGGCCTGATACGCATAAAAAAAGGATGCATAAGGTAGTAAAAAAGATTGACTTAGTAAGTCTGGTAGAAAATGCCTTCATGGTGAATCAAGCTTCCTTGTGTTTCAAAAGGTTTTCTGCATATCGTTCTGCGCGTTCTTTATCTTTCATAGAAATCATCAGGAATTCTACGATTTGTTCCTTAGGGTAGTGGCGCTTGATCAGTTCTGCATGACACAAAAAGCGCAGGGCAACTGTAGAAGAAAGAATATCCAGTTCCGCAACAGCCAGTTTTTTCTCAATCATTCTGAGTGCAAGGGAAGAGTTGTTTTCCATCATTTGCTGCAGGTCGCCCAAAGTCTTCTTTTTGAGCCATTCCAGCTGGGGCAGATAATTTTCCGGGCTCTGAAAGGCGATTTCTGCTTCACAGATATTGCCGATGGTCTGGAGAAAGGACCGCATGTTCTTGCTGTTAGCCATGTATTCTTCAAGGGAAACTGAATCGATGAGGATATCTTTTGCATCGTCATTGATGATTTTCTTGTGGACGTCCTTTGTGTACTGGGCTACGCTGTCCCGTATGCGGACAAAATGTTCGTCAGCAATTTCCAGCAGACCTGCCAGGCGGAAAAAGTCGCGGCGGACGGCGGTGGGAATGCCATATTTTGTCTTATATCCCAGATCATGTTCCATTGTGGCCCAGATGTGCTGCATCATGGAACACATCTGTACTTCAAAGCGTTTGTTTTTTAATGATTCCGGATAGTCACTGTTTTTTTTGAGCGAGCAGATGTAATGCACGGAAAGGTAACCGAATGTATTTACTTCCAGATACTTGCGCTTGTCTATGGATTCATCCCAGTCTACGTCAAAATTGTGTTCAATCTGGGCAGCCAGTGTGTCTACTTCATCAGAAAAATAACAGATGACGCGGGTTCCCAGGATATCGGTAATATCATCAAGAGAAGTGTATTTGTCTCCCTTGCGTTCCAGTTTTCCTGCAAGACTGCTTTCTTCCTTAATGCGATGATTGATGTTGTAGACGCGAATACCGCAGGTATTTGCAATATTATTTAAGATTGAGACAACTATTTTCTCTAGATTTTCAAAATCAGCTTTAGAATTACGGTACTGCTCGATAATCATGCAGTCTTTTTCGGTCATGGGTGCAGTATACCATATTTTAAAAACTTGTACAGATGGTAAAGCCGTGGTAAAATTAAGCGGGTATTTATATGTTTGCAAAGTTATATGATGGCAGTACGCCTGCCGCTATTGCGATAATTTCAATTTCAATCATTCTTTTTGCAGGCTTTTTGATGACCCGCGTTACCAAGCGTCTGCGTCTGCCAAATGTTACGGCATATATCACGGCAGGTATTCTCATAGGCCCCTTCTGTCTTAATCTTGTTCCCCGTGAAATTATTCAGGGTGCTTCCTTCCTGTCTGATATTGCTCTGGCTTTTATTGCCTTCAGCACAGGAGAATTTTTTCGCGTCAATACACTTAAGAAAAACGGGGCAAAAGTAGTTGTCATCACATTACTGGAAGCCCTGCTTGCCTCTGCACTGGTTTTTGTCGTCACCTATATCATACTCGGCCTTGAACTTGCATTTTCCATCGTTCTTGCCGCCCTCGCATCTGCTACGGCACCTGCTTCCACCATGATGACAATCCGGCAGACGGGAGCCAAGGGCGATTTTGTAGAAACACTTCTGCAGGTTGTTGCCCTTGATAACATTGTGGCCCTGCTTTCATACGGCGTTGCAATTTCCGTTGCGGTACACTCCTATTCCGGGGCAGCATTTTCTGCCTGGGGCATTATTACACCCATGCTGACCAATGCCGGAGTTCTCCTGCTGGGAGGCGTATTCGGTGTGCTGATGACCCTGCTTCTTCGGCCAAAGACCCGCTCCACAGACAACCGCCTGATTATTTCCGTGGCCCTGCTTTTTGCCTTCTGCGGTGTGTGTACGGTTTTTGAAGTCTCTCCGCTTTTGGGATGTATGTCCATGGGTACGGTCTACATCAACATGACCGATGATGACAAACTCTTTAAACAGCTGGGATATTTCAGCCCGCCAATTCTTCTGATGTTCTTTGTGCGTTCCGGTATGTCTTTTGATTTGCATGCACTGGTCAATCCTTCCGGCTCTGTTGGTTCATCTCCGCTTTTGCTGATTGGTGTTTTGTATTTTATTGCGAGAATCGTGGGAAAATTTTCCGGTGCCTTTGGCGGCTGTCTGATTACAAAAAAGCCCCGGAATACGCGCAATTATCTTGGACTTGCCCTGATTCCTCAGGCGGGCGTTGCCATTGGTCTTGCGGAACTGGGTGCCCGAACATTACAGGGTGAAGCGGGTGCCGCACTCCTTACGGTAATCCTTGCTTCCAGTGTTCTCTATGAACTGATTGGTCCCGGTTGTGCAAAACTTGCCCTCTATCTGAGTAAGTCTTATTCCACAAAACTGGAAGATCTGGTCAATGTTGCAGAAACTGCGCCTGACGGCAAGGAAAAATCTCCGCTTGAGCTTTTGATAGAAAGAATACAAAAAATTCAAGAAGAACTGCCTGCCCATACGATAAATGAAGAAGAGGCTGCATTTAATGAAGCGGCGGAAAATCAGCGCTCCGCAATGTATGGCGGACAAAGAGAGAGCCTGGCGCAGTCGGTAAGAAGGAGGCTAAAATGAGCACATTTACAGATCCTATAGCACTTCTACTTGGAGAATGGTCTGTTGGACTGAACATTGGTTCCATCATAGTCCGTCTGGCAGCCTCACTTTTGCTTTCTGCTATTTTGGGCTGGGAACGCTCCAGCAAGCGACATTCAGCCGGCTTCCGCACCTTTATTCTGGTAACTGTTTCCGGAACGCTTGTGATGATTCTGGACATCTATCTGGAAACAATGTATCACAGTCATCTCTTTTTGCTGTCAGCGGCAGCCATTGTTTCTACAGCCCGCATAGCCACCCGCACCCTCTTTTTCAGTTCGCGAAATCAAATTATGGGTCTTACCACTTCCGTTGCTCTCTGGGCAAGCTGTATCATCGGCATGACACTTGGTGCGGGACTTTATACAATCACACTGGGCGCATTCTTTATGCTGCTCTTCTGTCTGTCTCACCTGCCGATTCTGGAATTTTATCTGAAAAACCGTTCCAATCATTTTGAAATTCATCTGGAACTGAAAAACAGCCTGAATCTGCAGAACTTTGTTACGACGCTCAGAAAACTGGGCCTCCGCATTGACGCCATCGAAATGAATCCGGCCTATGCAAATTCAGGTTTGAGCGTCTATTCAATCGCCATTTCAATCAGCAGCAATGAGCTGAAGCAGTATAAAACCCATAAGGAAATAATTGAAGCATTGCGTACACTGGACTACGTGTACCATATAGAAGAAATATAAAAATCGGAGAAAAAATGGTATCAATAAAGACAAAACTGATTACGCTGACAAGTGCGGGCATATTTTTTACAGCCATTCTGATAGGTGGTGTGACTATCTGGCGCCTTACAAATGTAACTGACCAGAACAGCAAAAACGCCCTGCAGCTCATGTGTGACAAAGAAAAAGACAAACTGGATTCTTCGCTGGGTTCAATCCGAAATTCCGTGGACAGCATGAAAGACGTTCTGCTCAGTTCCGTAGGAGATTTGCAAAAATTTTCAAAGGATAAGGCTTACCGGGAAAAACTGACAAAAGAATTCGAAGAATTGTTCTATACCATTGCCTACCGTACTTCAAGTGCCGTCTCTTATTATGTGCGCTATAACTCTGAGCTGATAGATGATGGAGCAAAAGGATTTTTGTGGACAAAGCGCAGTCGTTTTGCATCTTTTTCAGAAATGGAACTTACGGATATCAATAAGTATGATTCCTCTGATCTGGAACATGTCGGCTGGTATTATGTTCCTGTAAAAAACAGGCGGGCAACCTGGATGAAGCCCTATGAAAACAAAAATCTGAACATTTACATGGTTTCCTATGTCGTGCCGCTGTATGTGCGGGGCAAGTTGCTGGGAATTGTGGGTATGGATGCGGATTTTACCATCATCATTGACGAAATCAACAATATGAATGTCTTTAAGGATGGCTATGCCTATATCACTGATGACCAGGAAAAAATCATCTATCACAAGGACTATGTGCTTGGAACTGACGGCTATGAAACTGCAAAGGATATACAGGAAGTTTCTGCCACGATGAACAATGGCTGGCATGTGGTTGTAGCGGTTCCCAAAAAAGAATTGCATGCAGAGCGGGACAAAATGGTTTTGATTTCAATCGGCCTGGTTATCGTTATCGGAGCTCTCTTTATCATCATTACTTCGCAGCTGACCAATAAAATTGTTACCCCCCTCATAGAATTAAAAACAGCGACGGAGCGTGTTTCAGAGGGTGATTTTGAAGTAAAGCTTTCCAAGGTAAACAATGATGAAATCGGTATGCTTGCCGCTACATTCAAACGCACCTTAAGCTCTCTACCTGAATATCTCTACACAGATTCACTGACCGGGCTGCGAAATTATTCTGCCTACCGAAGGTTAGTCACACAGGTTGAAGAGCGCATGAGGTCGGATTCAAACCTGAAATTCGCTGTTGTAGAATGTGACATCAGTCAGCTTGCACAAACTAACGATAGTTATGGAACTGAAGTCGGAGACCAGATGCTTATGGCTTCTTCCAAGAAAATATGTAATATCTTTGCACACAGTCCTGTTTTCCGTATCGGAGATGATGAATTTGTCATTCTTCTTGAAAATTCTGATTACGAGAACAGAAGTGCATTGTTACACCGTCTGAATTCGGAAGCAATCCGCGTAAGTGTCCAGGACAAAGAAATAGAAGTACCCCTTGCACAGGGCATGAGCGAATACGAAAGCGGAAAAGACACAAACTTTATGGATGTCTTCAAGCGTGCGGATAATGCGATGATTGAACACAAGCGTCAGCTGAAAAACCGCATTCGTATTATATAGCGGTCTTGTCTCTGAATATTCCGGGAATTGTTTCCGTAAAAAAGCCTCTTACGCTCTTCCATGCCTCAAATACATTCCAGCCGTTATTTGCCACAACTACTACGGCAATGGCGGCTAATGCAATAATCAGCACACAGAAAATGACGCGCTTAAGGGGAAAACCTTTTTCTGCATAGGGGTCAAAGGTGTTGAGCCTTGAGCCTCTGGGGCGAACGGCTTTTTGCGTAAGTACGGCACCCAACGGCAGATTGATTTTTACATTGCCGTTTACTGCCCAGCCGCTTGCATCCAGAACGGGAGCAATATTGCGCTGACGCAGTTTGAGCCAGGCAAGAACCATGGACGGCAGGGAAATAAGCAGTACAATACCGATGATAAATACAGGTGGCATCCACCACTGGCGGGTAATGATACCCAGAATTGTTCCGATAACTGCAGCAAAACCAGAAAAGGCAACGCCCAGAGCCGCAATCGTTCCCACATCAAATTTCTTTGAGCTGGCGGCAGTAGTTGCGGCAAGGTCAGAAGGTTTGGCTACGCTGGCAGCCATTTTTGCATCCATTGCTTTTTCAGATTCAGCCGCTTTTTTTGCAATGCGTTCCTGAATCATGCGGGAAAGTTTTTTGTAGGGCTGCCAGAAGGCTTCTCGAATGCTGATGGGATTTTCCACGATTTTTGTGATTGTGGCATCCCAGTCTTTGCCCTCGCGGTCGTAGAAGAGACCATTGCGGCCGACAATCAGGTTGTCACGGTTGCCTGCGCTTACCAGGGCCGCAATCTGCATGCTTTTATTTTCACTGGGGCGCTTGCAGTCACAGTAGAGCAGATAGCACTGTGAAAGGGGTGCCATTGTCGCATGTTTTGCACTATCCAGTACGCGGAAACAGAGATCGCAGGAGCGTCCGTCAATGTAGAGACGACCACACTGAAAGGTTGCCCATACATCATCGTTAAGGGAATAAAAATCTTCAAAGGAAACATAATTGCGCAGCAAATCCACAAAATCCCTGCGGAGCAGCAGCATTTTGCGCAAATCAACGGTAGCAAGTGCAATGGGCGGATGCTTTTCTTCTTCATCCAGACGGGCGGCAATCAGCTGTTCAGCATCTGAAGAAAGAATTTCATCCACACGCTCAAAACTCAACGTTGCCACACCGTTTGCCGGACGGGCCGCATACCAAGCCATGTATGCACCAAAATCGTTTTCTATCTTTTTCCATTCGCTTTCGGTCAGGCTGTCTTTTGTTTCATCAAAGAGGGGAACAAGGACATTTTTCCGGAATGCTTCAATATCTGCCGCCCAGGCAGGATTGATTGCGCTTCCAAGGGGCAGGGCTTTTCCAGGCTCAATCAGTGCAAGGGGCAGGGCTGCCAGCTCTTCCTGAGTCAGTTCCGCCGCCGTAAAGCTTTCTTCTTCTTTTTTGCGCAGGGCAAGGGAAAGGTCGCCATTGTATGAAGCGAGTGAAGAGCGCAGGAAGTATTCGTTGATTTTATCTTTTACCTTCATGTAGGCAGAGGCAGCCGCATCCGTTCCCAATTTGAGGAAGAAAATGTCAGGAGCGTCTTTTTGTGCGCTTTCCCGCCAGTCTCTGATTGCACGTAAATCTGCAAAGAAAGATGTGTATTGTTCACGGGTAATGCCTTTTACGCCGCTTATGTCGTCGGAACCGCCTGTACAGGCTATAATGTCTTTTACAACAGCCGCAGTGGCTTCATCTTTTACCGCTTCTGCTGGCAGAACACCGTCTCCGTTGATTACATTTGGTGCAAAGAGTTTGTCGTTTACGGAAACATCATCCAGACAGATTTCAGCGGCATCGTCTTTTCCCAGAATGTGAAGGACAGATTTTGCAGAATCCAGGGGAGAATGACCGCAGGCAAAGTTCTGGCTGCTCAGTGCATCCAGCGGAATAGAAGTGCCCTTTGTCATAATGACTTCTGGCTTTGTAAAGTATGTTCTGATGAATTCTACAGCGTCCAGAATCTCTGAAACGCGGACACGACCATTATGATCAGTATCCAGAAGTGAAAGGGTTTCTTCGCTGAATTCCAGTCCCTTTACCGGACAAGCCAGGGCAACCCAAAGTTTCTGGTCAAGATTTTTCAGGTTAAGGATATCGTCAATAGATTCAATTTTAAGCTGAACCAGTCCTGCAGTTTTGATAAAATGCCAAGTGTGTTCTTTTGCCATTGTTTTCTCCAAAAACTAGTCGTCACGTTCTGTCAGGTAAATGAGCCAGTAGCCCATGCCGACCATGACTGAACCGCCAATAATATTTCCGATTGTAACGGGAAGCAGGTTTTTCAGCAGGAAAGAGCCCCAGTGCAATGCTTCGCTTGGAATATTGTAAACATGCTGGGCAAAAATGCCGGAGGGGATAAAATACATGTTTGCTACGGAGTGTTCAAATCCGCATACAACAAAGAGCAGAATGGGCAGGTAAAGACCCAGGATTTTTCCCATAATGTCGTCAGATGCAAAGGAAATCCACACGGCGATACAAACCATGAAGTTACAGAGGACGCCTTTGATGAGGGCATCAGTAAAAGAAATGTGGACTTTTGAAACTGCGGAATCAACAACAGCCTGAGCCAGAGCCCCGTCAAACAAAGTCAGTACGTGACCAAAATTGACCATTGCAGAAATGAAAACTGCACCAAAGAAGTTACCCAGATAAACTACCAGCCAGGTGCGGAGCATGGCGGACATATATGTGTTTTTGGAAAGAACAGAAATAAAAATCAGACAGTCGCCGGTAAACAATTCACCGCCGGCAATGATAATCATAACCAGACCGATTGGAAAAACCAGTGCACTCAAAAGCCGTCCGATGGCAGGCGTTTCAATACCGCAGGCAACAATCTGACTTGCCAGAGCGCCCAAAGCAATGTAGGCTCCCGCAAGAAAAGCAAGCAAAAACATCTTCCATGTGCGCTGGGTTGTTTTGCCATCACCAACCATGATGTAGATGTCAGCAATTTCCAAAGGTGTATTCATCAATAGTTCCCCCGCAGGCATACGAGTCTGCTTTTTATATATGATAGAAAAAAGTATAGCACAAAAGAGGTGAATTGACTAGTTACCCATGGCAAACGCGGCGGAAGCCCTTTTTATCTTCCTTACCGCTGTATGGTAATGCCTTTGCCGAGGCCTAGTTATCGTCGTCTACGCCAGACTGATTCCGATTGTAGACGAACAGCGAAATTCCTTGACCGTTCATCTTTCGTATGAGGGGAATTTCTTTGCTCTGGGGAAATGTCTCTTCCGCAATGTTCAGATAGTCGGCACATTTTTTTTCGTTGCCTTTTTCAAACCAATACTGGGAGATATAGATGCTGGAGATATATTTTTCTGAATTCGTTTTTGCACAGTCAAAGGCTTTGCTGTATTCTTCAAAGGCTCTTTCCTCACCGCCACCAAAAATCATGGGAGCGTACTGCCGCCACAGCCCCAGATTGATGTAGGCAAGGGCAAAATCGGGGTCTTCTTCCAGGGCGCGCTCATACAGACGGCGTACATGCATACCGTAACTGATGGTTGCCGCTATGGAACGCACCATGTAGCAGGAAGTTAAATCTCCTGTAAAAAGAAGCAGCCATTTATTTACCGGCTGTTTATCATGGGCAGTAAGCCAGCGTTCATTTTTCCTAAACTGTTCCTTAAAGAGTTCATTCAGTTCCGGGGATTTCGTCTCAGGGTCAAATTGATAGTGGCGGCGTTCCATCAGGTACAGGCTTTCCAGTATCAGTATTTCCTGTTCGTAATCAACAGCGATTTTCTGCAGCGTAGGAATCATTTCCTTTTCCAGAGTGGAGATTTTCTGCAGGGGACCTTCTGTTTCTTCTTCCAGACCCATAATGACATAGGGCTTCAGAATCATCGCAATTTTTTCTGCCGTATAGTCAGAGATTTTATCATAACAAAAAAGTGGTGCCGTCATAAAAGTCATCAGAATGAAAATGACAGGCAGACTGCGTGTTCTCATATATCTTTCCAAATATTCATTTTATCAAATAGTTACGTTTAAATCACTTGCTTTCTCATATTTTTCCATATATAATAAAATTGTGTCTACTCTGTATATTGTCGGAACGCCCATAGGGAATTTGGGTGATATCACTTTTCGTGCAATTGAGACTTTTAAGTCTGTTGATGTGATTGCAGCGGAAGATACCCGGCATACCCTGCAGCTTTTGACGCATTTTGAGATTAGAAAGCCCTTGGTTTCATGCCGTTCCCAGAATGAGGAAGCAGCAAGTGCCAAAATAATCAAAATGCTGGATGAGGGACAGACGGTAGCGTATGCAAGCGATGCAGGAACTCCGGGCATCAGTGATCCGGGAGCAATCCTGGCGGGACTTGCGCGTAAAGCGGGACACACAGTTGTTCCTGTTCCGGGACCAAGTGCATTTGCCGCTCTGGTAAGTGTAGCGGGCGCAGGCGGAAAGACCCTGATATTTGAAGGCTTCCTTTCACCCAAACCAGGACGCAGGCGTTCAAGGCTGAGAGAACTGCTTGCAACAGGAGATGCGTTCATTTTATACGAATCTCCTTTCAGAATTGCTAAACTTTT
>DFDV01000079.1 GCA_002369025.1 Treponema sp. UBA3819
AGTTTACCTTCTTTTTTTTCTACGGTTACTCCCGGCCAGTTTCCTACAAACTGATTTGAACCAGTCAGTGCATTGAAAAGTGTAGTTTTACCGGCGTTCGGATTTCCTGCAAGTGCAATTCTTATTTCTGCCATCTTATTCAACCTCAATCATTTCTGCATCTGCCTTACGCAGAGAAAGTTCATAATTCCGTACCGTTACTTCTACCGGATCTCCCAGCGGGGCAACCTTACGTACATACACTTCAACACCTTTAGTCACACCCATATCCATGATTCGGCGTTTTACCGCACCCTCACCGTGAAGTTTGACTACCTTTACTGTTTCGCCTACTTTGGCTTCACGCAACGTTTTCATCTATACCTCCAGATTTTTCATACCATTATTTTACGCGCCATTTCTTCGTTTATGGCGATGCGGGATTCTTTTACTTTTACGATGATATTTCCGTTAAGAGAATTGACGACGGTAACAGTTCCGCCAACTGTAAATCCGAGATTTGCCAGATGATGCTTAACCTCTTCATTGCCACCAATTTTTTTTATAACCTGTTCTTCTTCCCGAGATGCAAATACTAAAGGAATCATTTATATCCCCCTTATTGGCGATAGACAGATATAATATATGTTAGTTTAAGATAACTTTCAATAGCAATGGTGAATAATTTCTTAAATTTTTTACTTTCTCTGCAAATTTCTGCATTTAGCCCTTTTTAGGATTTACAATACAGCATTTACCGTTTATCATTTAAAAACATACAAAATAATAAGAGGCAATTTTATGAAGTCTAGAAGATTTTGTTCCATTATTACGCTTGCTTTTTTAATCTTCTCTGTTTTCGCCTGCAAAAAGAAATCCGCTGAATCGGAGTCTGTTGCCATTCCTGTTCTACCCGATGAAAGCTGCGACATTGCCGTTATCGGTGCAGGTGGTGCTGGTCTTGTTGCCGCTACGGAAGCCGCAAGCAAAGGCGCAAAGGTTATCGTCCTTGAAAAAATGAGCATTGTGGGCGGGAACTCCAATTTTTCTACAGGCGGAATCAGTGCATCCTACACAAAAGAACAGGCTCGTCTCCATATTGATGATTCTCCCGATTTGTTCTATGACGACACCATGAAAGGCGGATACTACCTGAATGACCCCTCTCTGGTACGAACTCTTGTTGATAAATCTCCTGCCATTGTTGAATGGCTGGAATCTGACTTAATCGGTGCAGACCTGTCGGACGTAGGAATTTTTGGCGGTGCAACAAAAAAGCGCATCCATCGTCCCAAGGGCGGAGAAGCTATTGGCGAACATCTGGTTCCCCTGCTCTACAAAGCCGCACAAAAAAACGGTGCTGACGTGCGCCTGAACAACAAGGCAATTGACATTCTGAGCGAGAACGGAAAAGCCACTGGTGTTAAAGTAAGCACACAGGCGGGAGAATATACCCTGCATGCAAAAGCCGTTATCATTGCAACCGGTGGCTTTGGTGCCAACCCGGAAATGATTCAGCTCTACAACCCCGGTCTTGTCGGCTTTGGCACAACTAACCATGCAGGCGCAACTGGCGATGCATTTAAGATGGTGGAAAAATTTGACGCCGCCCTGGTGCAGATGACCCAGATTCAGACACATCCCACTGTGGCAAAAGGTACTAACATTATGATTACCGAAGCCGTCAGCGGAAACGGTGCAATTCTTGTGAACCAGTATGGCGAACGTTTTGTAAACGAAATGGAAACCCGCGACGTTATTTCTGCCAGCATTCTTGCTCAGCCGGGAAAATCTGCATTTTTGGTATTTGACGCCGGCATACGCAAGTCTCTCAAAGCCATTGAAAATTATGCGGCAAAAGGTTTGATTATTGAAGGTTCCAGCATTCCAAACCTGGCAGAAAAACTGCGTATGCCCATTCGTGTTCTACAGAAAACAATTGAAGACTACAACCACTATGTACAGGAAAAAAATGACGAAGCTTTCCAGCGCACTACATCCAGCCTTGATCGTCAGCTGATACAGCCGCCCTTCTATGCCATTGAATGTGCTCCGGCAATTCATCACACCATGGGAGGCTTAAAAATCAACACAAGGGCAGAAGTACAGAACACAAAAGATGTTTCCATCCCCGGTTTGTATGCCGCAGGCGAAGTTACAGGCGGTGTGCACGGAGGAAATCGTCTGGGTGGCAACGCTGTTGCTGATTACTGTGTCTTTGGAAAAATCGCCGCTGATTCTGCCCTGGAATACATTGCCGGAAAATAAACACTGTCTGCAAAAATAGCATTCTGCCTTTTTACAGCATTATTTCACATTTTTTCCGGCTCTGTACATCCTCTGCCTTTTTCATTATACTTCTCACTACCGAAAGACAGTTCGAAATTCCATCCTGTCTATAAACAAAACTAGGAGATCTACATTGAAAAAACTCATCATCTGGGTCAAGGATGCCTTTGACTGGCTCTTTGACAGGCAGGACTGGAAAATGCTCCTGCGCTCAATTCCTGCCGTTGTTGTTGCACTTTTTGTAGTTTCAACAGTCACCATGAACCTTGCCGCAAACAAAATTGTCTGGAGCGGTCTGAAAATCGGCGAACATTATTTTATTTCGATAACCGGCGGAGTATTTTTGTCCTGGAGCGTCTTTTTAATCATGGACATGGTGACAAAAACCTTTGGCGCAAAGGCTGCCATCAAGCTCAACCTTTTTGGGGCCGCCGTAAATACCATCGCAATCATCTTTCTGGGAATCATTGCATCCGTACCCTCTGAATTTCCTTTCCCAGGAGCAAGCTCATCCTTTGACAAAGTTCTGGGCTTTACCGGAAGCGGAGTACAACCCTGGCAAATCCTCATTTCTTCCACCATTGCCTATGTTGCGTCCGGAATCATCAATGCCATTGTAAATTCCCTCATCGGCCGTCTTTTTACACACAATCCTGACGGAAAAACTGCCTTTATCACCCGCTCCTATGTCAGCACAATAATCGGGCAGTTTGTGGACAATTTTATTTTTACCGCCCTTGCATTTTCTTTCTTTGCACATTTTTACGGTATTATCACCATCATCGGTATGGCAACCATTGGAGCAGCCATTGAACTTCTTTCAGAAATAGTCTTTTCACCAGTCGCCTACAAACGCTGCCGTACATGGCAAAAAGAAGGCGTTGGACGTGACTATTTTGACTACTGCAAGAAGATGGAATTGAGCGACGACCCTGCCCGATTTGAGTACAAGTAGAGGATAAGCCATGGCAAATCTGCAAAATCTTGCATCACTTTCCGCATGGGAAATCGGGGAAGCGGTAAACAAAAGAAAAGTTTCCCCTGTAGAAGTCATTCAGTTTTTTCTCAAGAGAATTGAAAAATACAATGAAAAAATAAATGCCTTTGTCTACATCAAACCTGACTATGCCCTTGCAAAAGCCCGGGAACTTGAAGAAAGACTGGCTAAAGGCCAATACTGCGGTGAATTTGCAGGCGTTCCCTTTGCCTTAAAGGATTTTTTGCCCGACAAAAAAGGATGGCAAAGTTCACACGGCGGAGTAAAATGCCTTCTTGCCACTGACGAATATGACTCTGTTTTTTGCGCCGCCATGGAAAAAGCCGGCGGAATTGCCATCGGTAAAACAAATGCTCCAGCTTACGGCTTCAGGGGAACAACAGACAATCTTATGTATGGTCCCACCTCTACGCCCTTTAACACAAAATACAATTCCGGCGGTTCCAGCGGAGGAAGTGCTGCGGCTGTGGCGGCGGGACTGGTACCCATTGCTGAAGGCGGAGATGCGGGCGGCTCAATCAGAATTCCTGCAAGTTTTTGCAATCTTGTTGGCTTTAAGGCTGGCGTGGGAACAATTCCTTCTGTCTGCCGCCCGGATGCATGGAGCGCAACCCACCCCCTCTGCTTTAACGGCGGGCTTACAAAATCCGTAAAGGATACCGCAATTCTTCTAAATTATATGAGCTATGAAGATAAGCGCGATCCCTACAGTCTTCCAAAAAGACACGACTTTTCCACAGAATTTAATCTGAACCCCTGGGCTTGTGACGAAAAAAAGGCAAAAGGCTTAAAGATTGCCTTTACTGATGATTTTGGAATTTTTGAAGTTGAAGACGAAGTAAAATCTGTCGTGCGCAAGGCCGCAAAACGATTTTCTGACATAGGTGCCCGTGTAGATGATTTTACATTCACTTTTAAGCACAGCGCCATGGAACTAGCCCGCCAGTGGTGCATGGGAATAACCGTAGACTGTGCCCTGGACTTAAACCACCTGAAGGAAAAAGGAATAGATCTGCTTGCAGAGCACAGCAAAGACTTTCCTCAGGAGTTCATTTACTGGAAAAACCTTGTAGACAAGATGGGCATTGAAGACATGTACCGCTTTAATCTTGCCCGCAGCGAAATTCTGGATAAATTTGAAAATGCTTTTGAAAAATACGATGTTATTCTTTCGCCGGTAAGCTGCGTCGCTGCCATCGAAAATCAAAATGACCGGAACACCAGGGGACCGGACTCAATCAACGGGAAAAAAATTGAGCCCCTCATCGGCTGGACGCAAACCTTCCTTGCAAACTTCCCCGGCTATCCCGCCGCATCCCTTCCGGCCGGCTTTTCAAAAGAGGGCGTTCCCATAGGACTTCAGCTGATTGCTCCCCGTCACAATGACATCAGTCTGCTTCAGGTCTCCCGCCTTTATGAAGAAGCATTTGACTGGAAGCAGTTTTATCCGCTGACAGACATGCTGGCCCAGGGCTCGTCTTTCAGGACAAGTGCCTTTACCTGACTAAAAACACACTGACAAAGCCCGCAAAAAACGCTACCATACCAGTATGATTCCTGAATCCACAGCCCATTATACTTCACTGGCCAAAGCACTTGTTTCCCTTTACGGCAGCTCGGTTTCCATTGTCCATACAGACCGTCTTTCTGGCGGTGACATCAATAAATCCTACGCACTGACCCTGAACACAGGCGACCGTATTTTTATGAAGGCGAACGCCAAAGAAAATGCTGCATTTTTTACCGCTGAAGCTGCTGGTCTTTCCGCAATCGCAGAAACAGAATGTATAGGAACCCCCAGAATTCTCTGCACGGGCACCGATGACGGCGAAGAAGTTGGCTACAGTTTTTTCCTTCTGGAATTCATTGAAAGCGGAAAAAAACGTGATGACTACTTTGAAGTTCTTGGCCGCGAACTTGCCGCCATGCACAAAGCCGAAACAAAAGATCTGGTAAATTCCGACCCTTCTGCCACAAATACAAAAAAATTCGGCTTTTTTATGGACAATTTTATCGGCGCCCGGGAACAAAAAAACAGGCCTGCAGACAAGTGGGTTTCTTTCTTCCGGGATCAGCGTCTGCTTCCACAGTTCAAGGCGGCGGATTCATATTTTTCTGATGAAGACCGTAAGCGGAATACAAAACTTTTGGACAGGCTGGACACTTTTTTACCCGAGCCGGAAAAACCCAGTCTCATCCACGGAGATTTGTGGAGCGGAAATGTGCTTGCTGACAAAGATGGAAAAGCCATCCTGATTGACCCGGCAGTTTATGTGGGAAACGCAGAGGCAGATTTAGCCATGACAGAACTTTTTGGTGGCTTTCCTCAGGAATTCTATGCCGCCTACCGGGAAGTGAATCCCCTTCAGGCAGGATATGAGGAACGGAGGGATTTATATAATCTATACCATCTTTTAAATCACCTGAACATGTTCGGACAAAGTTACCTGAATCCGGTAAAGAGCATAGTAGCAGAATACATAGATTAAGTAGAAAACGACCGCTAACGCGGCGTTTTTATAGGAGGCATATAATGGCAACACTCATTTCGTGGAACATAGATTCAATCAACGCGGCTTTAACTTCCTCTTCGGCCCGGGCACTTTTGTCTCAGGAAGTCTTAAAAAAGCTGGGAACCTACCATGCCGACATAATCGCCATTCAGGAAACAAAACTTCCGGCAGAAGGCCCTTCGGACAAACACCTTGAACTGCTGGCAGAATATTTTCCCGGCTACAAACTTGAATGGCTTTCTTCCGTTCCGCCTGCAAAAAAAGGCTACGCGGGTACAATGATTTTGTACAGGGATGGTTTTTCCCCCCGTCGGCTTGAGGCAAAACTGAATGCCCCGGATACCATGGACGACGAAGGCCGCCTCTTAACCCTGGAATTTGAAAATTTCTATCTGGTTAATGTCTACACACCAAATTCAGGAGACGGCCTTAAACGCCTTTCCGAACGCCAGAAATGGGATCAGGCCTATGCAGACTATCTTTCCGGCCTGGATGCAAAAAAACCGGTCATTGCCTGCGGAGACTTTAATGTTGCCCACAAGGAAATAGACCTTGCAAACCCGGCTTCAAACCATTTTTCGGCAGGCTTTACCGATGAAGAAAGGGATGGCTTTACAAAACTTCTTGCCAGAGGTTTTACAGACACTTTCCGCTTTGTTCACGGAGATGTAAAAGATGTCTATTCCTGGTGGGGTCAGAGAATCAAAAC
>DFDV01000165.1 GCA_002369025.1 Treponema sp. UBA3819
TTGCCATGCAGACAAAAAGGGCAGATAAGCAAAAGAATTGTACAAAAACAGACGGGAGACGCGGTTCCGGCGCAGAAATCGCTTTGAGCGGGCGAGCGAACGCAAGTGAGCGAGTCCAATTTCTTATTCGCTCAACCGCGCATTTCAGCGACGGGTTCGGAAGCTTCCGCAGGCGGAACTTCAGGCGGTAGTCTGTTTTTGTTGGGACTCATTCGCCTATGCCCTTTTTGTCTTACTTGTGAATGGATTATAATGCGTTTGCCCTGGATAAGCATAAATAGAAAGTTGTTTTTCTGTTGATTATATGATATAATCAACAGAAATGCTTTCTAAAAAAGATCTCAAAACAATTCTCTTTGTCATCTTTTGTATTTTCCTTAATATGGCTGGCAAAGTATTCGCGGCCGCCCTGCATTTACCCCTTTGGCTTGATTCTGTTGGAACTGTCCTCATGGCCTATGTCTTTGGGCCTGTCTGCGGTGCCGTTGTCGGCGTAACGATGAACATACTCTACAGCTGGAGCAATCCTATTTCCTATGCATATAGTATTACAAGCATTGCCATTGCCGTAATAGTAGGTATAGCTGCCAGAAAAAAATGGTTTGAAAGTCTCTTCGGAACTATGACGATTAGCATTTTTGTAACCTTTGCTTCCGTAATGATTTCTGTTCCCCTGAGCTGGATTTTTTACGACGGCATGACAGGAAATATCTGGGGAGACGGTGTCATTCATTTTGTATGTGAATTTGGTCTGAATATCGTTATCAGTACGTTTGTCGGACAGTTTTATATTGATTTTCTGGACAAAGTAGTGACCATGCTGCTGCTTTTTTCCTTTATAAAAATCTGGCGCTACCGGCAGAAACTGCTGAAAAATCAAAAACTTCTTTCACTTCTGCTTGTATTTGGCCTTTTTTCACTCTTTTCTTCACAAAAAATCCGGGCGGAATCCTCTGCTGATTTCTTTAATACTTATGTCCAGACTGTTTACTCCAGCGAAAACGGTCTTCCCTGTGGTGAGGCAAATGATGTGGTACAGACAGGCGACGGTATTCTGTGGATAGGAACCTATGCCGGCCTTTACCGCTACAATGGCAGTGAATTCAAATGGATGAACGAATATGAAAGTGTCCGCAGCGTAAACTGTCTTTATGTTGATGAAGAAGGCCGCCTCTGGATAGGAACAAATGACAACGGACTTTCTATCTGCATCAATGAAAAAATCGTGAACACCCTGGACAATGCGGATGGTCTTCCTTCAAACTCGGTTAAGGCAATCGTAAAAGGCGCAGACGGCTACTATTATGTGGGCACTTCAATCGGTATCCTTGTGCTGGAACTGAATGCAGGTCTGCGTATCTGTAATATCATTAAGGATGCAGGATATACCAAGAATTTGAGCGCTGACAAAAACGGTTTTGTGGCGGCAGTTTCTTCCAGCGGCAATTTGTTTATCCTGAATGAAAGTGAAGTCCGCTATTCAAAGACACTGGGCGCTGACCGTGAGATTTTTACCTGCTGCGCTTTTGATGAAGAAGGGCGGCTTTGTGTGGGAACTTCACGCAACCGCCTGCTTACCTACAGCATAGCGGAAGATGATGCATTTTTGCTGGAGACTGAATATTGCGGTTCTCTGTTGAATATGAATTCCATTACCTATGACGGCAGCAAGACTTTTATCTGCGCTGATAACGGCATAGGCTTTTTTGACGGTGACCGGGTCTTTCATCCCATCAATACAGCTTCCTTTAATAATTCCATTGACAATATGACCATTGACTACCAGGGAAATTACTGGTTTACCTCTTCGCGTCAGGGCATTCTTAAACTTTCTCATTCTTCATTTATCAATCTCTATGGTTCTTTGGGCTTTACTCCTGTTGTGGTGAATGCCATTACAAAATGGAACAATGCCCTCTATGTGGGTACTGACGTCGGACTGGACATTATTCGTGATGAGCAGAAAGTGGAAAATGACCTGACCCGGCTCTTTAAGTCTGTGCGCATCCGTTGTGTACGCAGGGATTCAAGGGATAATCTCTGGCTCTGCACTTATGGACGGGGGCTTGCAAAAGTCACTAGGGATGGCAGCGTCCGTTTTTATGACAAGAAAAACACGGCGGGAAAAATCGGAAACCGTGTTCGTGTCTGTATTGAACTCAGGGACGGTACTATTGTTGCTGCCGGAGAAACGGGTGTCTGCTTTATACAGAATGATGAAATTGTGCGCACGATTGGAAAAGCCGACGGACTGACTGACGCCATGATTCTGACCCTGATGGAGTGGGAAGACGGAACGATTCTGGCCGGCTCAGATGGAAATGGCCTTGCGCTTATAAAAAACGGAATCGTAAAAAATATCTTTACGATTCAGGACGGTCTGACTTCGGATGTTATTCTCCGCACGGTGAATGATCCGGACGGAGGCGGGGTCTTTATCGTTACCAGTAATTCGCTCTGCTATATGGATGAAGGTACTATCATCAGGCCCTTAAGAAATTTTCCCTACTTTAATAACTACGACCTTCAGACAGACGGTTCCGGTCAGCTTTTTGTACTGGGAAGTGCAGGTATTCATGTTGTGAATAAAAATGATCTGCTTTCCCGGAATGATATGCTTCAGTATGACGTGCTGGACGCAAAAAGTGGTCTGAATGCGGCACTTACTGCAAATGCATGGAATTACTGTGATGAGGACGGACATCTTTATCTTTCCTGCGGAACTGGCGTTTATATTGTAGACATGCATCATTACCTTACGGGAAAAAGATCTTACCGCCTTATGGTTTCTAAAGTGGTGCTGGACGGAGTGGCTTTTCCGCTGGAACGAAGTGAACAGTTTATTATCAGCCGCGATACGACAAAAATTGAATTTTTGCCGGAAGTTGTGAACTATTCGGTTTCCGATCCTTTTGTTACCTACTGGCTGGAAGGTTTTGATGCCCATGAAATAATGATTCCCCAGAGTGCGCTGACAAAAGTTTCCTATACAAACCTTCTTTCCGGAAACTATACTTTCCACCTTGCTGTTCTTGATAAGGATTTGCATGTGCTGGAACAGAGCAGTTACAACCTTCACAAGGAAGAAGCCATCCACGATACCAATTATTTCCGGGTCTACTTTGTGCTTGTTTCTGTTCTTGTAGTTGCATATCTTACCTGGTTTATTGCCCGGCGTCAGATACAGCGCACCTTTGAGATTCAGCGCCAGCAGCTTGCCTTTGCCCGGGAACAGGTGCGTCTGGGTAACGAGACCATTCTTGCTATTGCAAAGACAGTTGATGCCAAGGATGAAAATACCAGCCAGCATTCAATGCGGGTCTCAGAATATTCCGTGCTGATTGCCCGGGAACTGGGCTTTACGGATGCAGAGTGCGAGAATTTGCGTAAGGCTGCTCTTCTGCATGACATTGGAAAAATCGGTATTCCTGACCGCATACTCAACAAGCCGGCCCGCCTTGATGATGAAGAATACAAGGTGATGAAGTCTCATGTAACCCGGGGTGCGGAGATTCTGAAAGACTTTACGATGATTGACCACGTGCATGAGGGAACCCTTTATCATCACGAAAAATATGACGGAACAGGTTATCCTTACGGACTTAAGGGAGAGAACATTCCTCTCTACGGAAGAATTATCGGTGTTGCAGACGCATTTGACGCCATGACGGCAAACCGTGTCTACCGTAAGCAGCTTGATTTTGATTTTGTTCTGGGAGAACTTAAGCGTTGTCGTGGCAGTCAGTTTGATCCTCAGATTACTGATATTATGCTTAAGTTAATTGCAGACGGAAAGATAGACGTAGATTCTCTCTATGAAGGCGTAAAAAAGGAGGATGAGGAAAAATGAAAAGAGAAGTACTCCTTACGCTGATAACCGGAGCCATTTTTATCAGCCTCTTTCTGATTGCCCAGGTCTTTTTTCATCCAAAAAATACTCATGATGAAGTTTTGACCATCGGCTTTTTGTATGACGGTGACGAAAGTATTCCCTCCACAAACAATTTTATTCGTGCCCAGCATGCGGTGGAAGAAAAATTTGGTGACCGGGTGCAGACTGTGGTGAGGGCAAATGTGTCCAGCGACCAGATTGATACGGCCCTTGAAGAGCTTGTAGGTGAAGGCTGCAACATTATTTTTACTTCAAGTTACAGTCATGCCCTTATTGCAAAGGAATATGCCCAGAAATATCCCCATGTTCATTTTTGCCAGGCAACGGGTGACAATGCCCATGAAGCCCCGGTACTAAAAAACTATCATACTTTTATGGGTGAAATTTATCAGGGACGCTATGTTGCAGGGCTTGTGGCCGGCATGAAGCTGAAAGAACTCATTCAAAAAGAGATTATAACTGAAGCAGAGGCAAAAATCGGTTATGTGGCGGCCTATCCCTATGCAGAAGTAATTTCCGGCTACACTGCATTTTTGCTGGGAGTGAGGGCAATTGTACCCTCTGCCACAATGACAGTGGCATACACCTATACCTGGGCAAGTTTTTCCCTGGAGAAAGCCTGCGCCGAACATCTGATTGCAGAAGACTGTGTGATTATTTCCCAGCATTCCGACACCTATGGTCCTGCCGTTGCCTGTGAGGAACACTTTGGTAAGAATGTCTTTGGCGTTGGCTACAATCAGAGTATGATTGACATTGCCCCAATGACATCCCTTATCAGTACCCGCATAAACTGGATTCCCTATGTAACGGGAGCCGTGAATGCTTTGCTTGAAAAAAGGCCCATTGAAAAATCAATCAGGGGAAATGTCCACGGAAATGACATCGGGGCCGGCTTTGAGTTGAACTGGGTGCAGATGCTGGATTTGAATGAGATTATTGCGGCGGAAGGTACTGCAGAAAAAATCGCAGAAACAGTACAGGCTTTTAAAAAGGGCAGGGTGCATGTCTTTTTGGGAGACTATGTGGGTGTAAATCCCTATGATGAAACAGATACCTATGACTTGCGAAAAGAATACAGGGAAAATGCAAAAAGTTCTGCACCTTCTTTCTGTTATGTGCTGCAGGATGTGATTACAGTGGAGGAATAAAAAGTGATTGCCGTATTTGTAAATTGCGCTACCATTTTAGCCGGCTGTCTGGTAGGCCTCTTTTTTTCTAAAAAGATACCTCAAAAGGTAACGGATGCAATTCAACTGGCATGCGGACTTGTTTCTTTTGTGATGGGCGTGCAGATGTCATTTAAGTATCAGAATGTGGTTTACCTGGCTCTTGCCCTGATTTTGGGCGGCATTGTGGGAACCCTGCTTGATATAGACGGAAAAATTCTTGCATTTGGAAAGTGGCTGGAAAAAATCTTTATGAAGAAAAAAGATGTCACTGTACAGAATGAGGGGGATTTTAAGGGGGAGTCCCCCTTAGGAGAAGGGGAAGCGGAAAAGCAGGGCTTTGAAGCGGGGGGAAGGCTTTCCCCGTCATTTAGTCAGGGTAAGCCCCAGAAAAATTTTGCCTATGCTTTTTTGAATGCTTCGGTGCTTTTTTGTGTTGGTGCCATGGCAATTGTGGGAAGTTTTAAGGCCGGCATTGAGCATGACTATTCGATTATACTCCTCAAATCCATTCTGGACGGATTTATTTCAATTGGTTTTGCGGTGGCGATGGGAGTTGGAACGGCTTTCAGTGTAATTTCCATTTTTATCTATCAGGGGGCTCTGACGCTTTTTTCCGTGCTGATTGCACCTTATGTGAGCGAACAGATGATTGCGGAGCTGACGGGAAGCGGGGGAGCGATGATTATTCTGATAGGCTTAAATCTGATGGGCATAAAGAAAATCAAAACTGCAAATTATCTGCCTGCGGTGCTTTTTAGCGTTCTTTTTGTGCTTGCTGAACCTCTGGTCAAGGGAATGCTGCATCTTTAACGATTTTTTTTCTTGAGGAATTTTCAAAATTTGCAGAAAAGCCTTATGAATTCGTTTGACTTCCGGGGCAAGCTGCCATATAATAAGTATATACTATAATCCCTTGGAGGCCAAAATGGCAAAGGTAGAATTGAAGCATGTTGGAAAAATCTACGACGGCAATGTACACGCTGTTAAAGATTCTAACATCACTATTGAAGACCGCGAATTCTGTGTTTTCGTAGGTCCGTCTGGATGCGGTAAGTCAACAACACTCCGCATGATTGCAGGTTTGGAAGACATTTCTGAAGGTGAACTGTGGATTGACGGCGAATTGATGAACGATGTTCCGCCGAAAGACCGCAATATCGCTATGGTTTTCCAGAACTACGCTCTGTA
>DFDV01000168.1 GCA_002369025.1 Treponema sp. UBA3819
TAGTCTGTTTTTGTTGAGCCACAACCGCATTCCGCCATTTTTTTTACAGAACTGATGTTCAATGCGGAGTCCCTAGCCGCTGTTTTGACACAGATAGACTGGGATTATCCTAAAAAATAACTGGCAATATTTGCGGAATGGGTGTAAAATAATAGAACATGGACGCAGACCTTACCAGCCTAATACAGAACAAATATGATCCTCTTACCGGCGTTTACGAGCGCTTTGCGATTGAAGATTTTGCCAGAAAATTGATTTCCCAAAAAAAGCCCTTTGTATTCATGCTTGTTGACGGTGATAATTTCAAGAATATCAATGACGGTTACGGACATAGCGTGGGCGACAAGGTAATCGTGCTTATTGCGCAAAAATTAAAGGCCGCTTATGAAGGCAGGGGCTTTGTAGGTCGTTTTGGCGGCGATGAATTTGTCATTATCGTGCCGGATGTTCAGGAATATGATGACACCTGGCAGATCTGTCACCAGGCATTTACCCAGTTTGAAACTTTTACGGTACCTGATTATCCTGCAATTTTTATGACCATTACCATGGGAGCCGCCCGTCACACAAAAGACGGCACCTGCTATGAGCAAATCTTTGAGAAGGCAGACAAGGCTCTCTACAGGGGTAAACAGAAAGGGCGCAGTTGTTTTATCATCTATCTGGATGAAAAGCACAAGGATATTAAGATTCACTCCAGCGACGCTCCCGGCTCAAATTCCATGCAGCTCCACAATACGATTTTTTCTCTGCTTGCAAAGTCAGACGACCTCAAAAAAACGCTTCCCTATCTGCTGCAGTTCTTTACTACAACGCTGATGATTGACCATGTGGCAATTCAGGGGAAGTCAGAAATGCTTTTTTCTGAAGTTTATGCTCTCTCCAGAGTTAAAGAATTTTCCTATATAGACAATGCCCTTATTCAGTTGAACGTAAATAAATCAACTTCTATTTTTTATATGAATGATTTGAGACAGCTTGCTGCAGTTCATCAGGAAGCCCTCATGAATCAGTGTGAAAATCAGGGGGTATTCTCTCTCTTCTGTGCAGAAATTTCTTATGGTGATGAGTTTTACGGATATCTTCGTGCGGATGCTACTGTAACAT
Organism: Treponema sp. UBA3819; assembly: GCA_002369025.1. Classification (GTDB taxonomy): domain Bacteria; phylum Spirochaetota; class Spirochaetia; order Treponematales; family Treponemataceae; genus Treponema_D. Next base: position 1,108 of record DFDV01000168.1, read on the forward strand.
TGCGTATCTGGCAGCATGAAGATATGGATTTGCTGGTGACGGCTGCAAAGGCCATTGCATTATTTTTGCACTTTCAGAAAAAAACACTGGAAGATTATGCATAAAGCAGGAGACTAATGACCGCAAAAAGCTTTAATTACTACGGTTTTGACAAAGACACCTACTTTGATTGTATTGGCCTGATACGGGCAACAAATAGAAAACATGTGCTGATGCTGAACACATGGTTTTTTATTGTTAATCTGGTGTATCTGATTTTTTCAATTCTGAACCTTTTTGGTGTTTCTCAGGAACGCATTTCTTTTTATGCCTCTTATCTGGCGGTAACGCTGGCTCTGGAAGTCCTTCTGATTCTGGCTCCTCAGTTTACGGAGCGGAGAAGCGGACTGATGGTCTATTTCAGTTCGATGATACTCTTTTCCTACGGAATTCTTTCATCAGTGGCTCAGCCCTATATGCCTGCCACCATGTATCTGGTACTTTTTGCAGTGATTGGCATTTCCTATATCGGCAGCATGGTGCGTACACTCATAATGGCAGTTCTTGGCATGGGAATCTTTGTGATGACATCTTTTACCTACAAGACATTTTCCATTGCCTACTACGACACCTATAATGTTGCGATTGTAACGATTCTTTCTGTCGGACTGCATTACACTTTTCAGCGGGCCCGCATGCAGCAGTTTGTTCTCTATCAGAAAGACCTGCAGATTCAACACGAACTGGAAATAAAATCCAGTTTTGACGCGCTTACATCACTTCTGAACCGGGGTCGATTTTTTTCTTTTGCAGGAGAAATCGTAGAAAAAGCGGATGAAGAGTATATGGTCATCTGTCTGGTGGATTTGGACGGCTTTAAGCAGATAAATGACAGTCTGGGACATCAGATGGGCGACAAGGTCATTCAGATTGTGGGAAAAACTATGCTAAGTACGCTGGGGCTTGAAGATGTTGAAAAATCAAGTATTTCTCACTGGGATTTTTCTGAAATAAAAAGTCTGGCAGGACGCTTAGGTGGTGACGAATTTATTGCCCTTATCCGGGGCAGAAAGAATAAAGAAGAAGTGACAGAGGTACTGGAGGAGATGCTGAAATCACTTAACAGCGTAAAATTTGACGGACTGGACGGCATACATGCTTCTCTTGGCGTAACCCAGCTTTCTTCCGCAGACAGAGATCTGGACAGCGCATATAAGCGGGCAGACGAAGCCTTGTATGCGTCAAAGCGGGCTGGAAAGAACCGTATTTACTTTAGCGAGGAGGTACTGGCAGTATGATTGGAGCATGGGAATTTTCGGAGTATATGCTTGTAGTCAGTATCATATTGCTCACAATGAACATAGGTATGTATATATACCGGGTTTTTATCTGCAAGGAAGTCCTTTTAAAGAATGTCGGCAGGCGATTTTTACCTTCCCTGCTGGTTTTTGCTGCCCTTCTGGCACTTCTTGTTCTGAACATCAAAGCCTGTACGGCTGAATCTCTTTCCCTCTGGCTGGGCTTTCCCCTGTTTGTCGGAAGCCTTCTAGTTACTTTTCTGCTTTACTGGTCTTTTGGTCAGCAGAGAACTCTGGAACGGCGGGCGATGACGGTTCTGGAGACCATTCTGGGAGTAATCGAAGCAGGAGACCCCAATCTGGAAGGTCATTCGCTGCATGTGCGCAACCTGACCCTGCTTCTGTACGACTATCTGCCCCTGACCCAGCGGCTGAAAATAAATGTGCATAATCTGGAGTATGCGGCCCTTTTGCTTGATGTGGGCAAACTGGGGGTTCCGCGCAGCATTATCAATAAGAGTGGAAAATTGCAGCCGGAAGAATGGGATTTAATCCGCCGTCATCCGGAACTTGCCGTAAAGATTTTGCAGCCGATTACAGCTTTTGACATGATTTCCAACTGGATAAAATATCACCATGAGCGCGTGGACGGAACCGGCTACTACCATTTGCGTAACGACCAGATTCCCCTTGCTTCCCGTCTGATTGCCGTGGCGGACACCTATTCTGCCATGACCATGGAGCGCTCATACCGTGCGACCATGACCCATGAGGAGGCGGTTGCAGAGCTCCGTCGTGCCGCCGGTTCCCAGCTGGATGCAGAAATCGTTCGCATTTTTGTTCATATCCCTTACAACAAAATAGAAGAAAGTCTGAATGAAGTGCGTACTGCAATGCGCCGCTATGAAGACGGAGATTTCCGAATCAGGGCAGGAGATTCAAAATGATGAAAAATCTGATAAAACTGACAATCCTTCTGTGTTTTGTTCTGCCATGCCTTTCCTGTTCACAGAAAAAAACAAATACTACTGCTTCCGGGCAAAAACTTACCCTTGCCCTGCGTGCCGGCACCTATGCAGATGTCATTAAGCAATGTCTGCCCGCATTTGAAAAGGAACACATGGTGAGCTGCAGGGTTCTGGAACTGAGTGAAGATGATCTGCACCACCGCATAGCAGACGATTCCGCTAACGATTCCGGCCTCTATGATTTGTGCATGGTTGACGGTTCGTGGATGGCAGAATATACATCCCGGAATGTACTGACAAACTTAAAGGAATATGACTACGACCTGGACGATGACATTATTCCTGCCACAAAGACAATCTGCTATCAGGGTGACAGACTTTTTCTGGCTCCTTACTACGGAAACGTTACTGTCCTGCTCTACAACAAGCTAATGGTAGAGGAAGCAGGCTATAAGCCGGACGACATTAAGTCTCTGGAAGATATTGCAAACATCTGTTCTTTTCATGCAAAGCGTCATAGTCTGGGCTTTATGTACCGGGGCGATACGGCGAATAATATTGTAGTTGATTTTCTGCCGGTTCTGCTTTCTTATGGCGGCTGGGTTGTAGACAAAAATAATATCCCTGCCGTCAATACTGCTGAATTCCGTAAGGCAATATACGGCTATATGGAATTGATTGAGACCGGTCGGGCTGCAAAAAAAGATGATTTGATTGCCGCCATAGCCAATAAATCGGCTGTAATGGGAATAGGCTGGCCGGGCTGGTATACGCCTACACGCAATTCTTCCATGGATTATCTTGCCCTAACCGGACGAGACAGCCGCGACAGTGAAGGTCATAATGCGAATATTTACGGCATCTGGACGATAGGAGTTCCTAAAAACAGTCAGCACAAGGATGAAGCGGTTGCCCTGCTTGCCTATCTGATGGATAAGGATGTGCAGAAAGCCACTGTTGCAAAGGGCGGTGTTCCCTGCCGCTATTCTTCCTTAAAGGATAAAGATGTACTTGAGAAGTTTCCCCAGTATGAGGTTGTCTGCAACGCTCTGGAAGGCGGAGTCTATCGTCCTGTGATGGAAAAATGGTCTGATTTTTGTGCTATTCTTGGTAAAGAAATGGAATTGATTTTTTCCGGCGAAAAGTCAGTAACAGAAGGACTTGAATATGCCCAGCGGCAGCTTGAGTCTACCCTGAATCAGCACCGCCGGCGTTCATCACTGCAATCCGTACGAAAACAGAACTAAAATACGTCGAGTCAAGGCACGCTAACGCTTAAAGCCTTGACTTCGCCGTTTTGAGGGTTTGTAATAACCCCTCAATGAAAAGGGGCTCGCAACTTGCGGACCCCGATTTTTTTTACTTTCCGCCAAGAACCCGGCGCAGACAGTCTTCATCTGCCAGAAAGAGAGTTGCTTTTTCGCTGCCGTCTGCCAGGTGTGTTATGATGTCTGCCTTGCCGCCGTTTGCCAGAATGGTGGGAATGCCAAAGCCTGCCGCTTTTTCTGCAGCCTGCAATTTAGTTTCAATTCCGCCTGTACCGAAGGAGTTTGTGGCTCCGATGGTAATCTGCCGGCGAAGTTCGTCTACGCTGTGTACGGTTTCGATTATTTTTGCCTTGGGATTGGTCTTGGGGTTGTCGGTGTAAACGCCGTCGATATCGCTGAAAAGAATGAGCAGGTCTGCGCTCCAGAGAATTGCCGTCTGCGCACTCAGGTTGTCGTTGTCGCCGATACTGAATTCTTCTATTGAAACAGAGTCGTTTTCGTTGATGACCGGAACGACGCCCTCATCTACCAGAGTAAAGAGTGTGTTGCGGATGTTGAGCGAGCGGTGGTCGTTTTCAAAATCATCTTTGGTGAGGAGAAGCTGACCGATATGAATGCCGTGGGCATTAAAAGCTTCGCGCCACTTGTCAATCAGTTCTACCTGACCGATGGCGCAGAGGGCCTGGCGGTAATGAATGTCCTTGCGTCTTGCCCAGCCGCTGATTGTGGAAAGACCGCCAACCTGGGCTCCTGAAGAAACGATGACAATCTGCTTGCCCTGTCTGATGAGTGCAGCGCAGGAAACGGAAAGATTGCGCAGAAAGTCGTTGTTGATGGTTCCGTCTGATTTAGCCAGTGTATTTGAGCCGATTTTGATGACGATTTTACGTGCTTCGGCAATTGTATTTTTAATAGTAATTTCTGTTTTTGTATCTGCCATAGTTTTACTTTACCGTACCTGTCCGTCGCCGTCAATGAGGAATTTTGTGGTGGTGAGAGCCTTGATTCCCATAGGACCGCGGGCGTGGAGTTTTTGTGTACTGATTCCGAGTTCTGCGCCAAAACCGAATTCACCGCCGTCGGTAAAGCGGGTGCTGGCGTTTACATAGACACAGGCGCTGTCAATCTGTGCCTGGAAAGCCCGGGCGTTTGCCCTGTTGTTGGTACAGATGCTTTCGCTGTGGTGAGTGCTGTGGCTGTTGATATAGGAAACTGCTTCTTCCAGGTCGTTTACAACTTTGACTGCGCAGACTAAATCCAGAAATTCAAAGCCAAAGTCGCTTTCTTCTGCGGGAATGAAGCGGCGGTCTTTTTGGTCAATTTCTGCTGAAGTGAGTATGTCATAGGAGACCTTGTCACAGCGCAGTTCCACACGGCCTGCAAGACGGGCTGCGAGTTTGGGTAAAAATGCTCCGGCAATATTTTTGTGCAGCAGAATGCACTCAATAGCGTTACAGGCGCCGGGACGCTGGATTTTCGCATTTTCAGCAATTGCGGCTGCTTTTTCCAGATCTGCGCTTTCGTCTACAAAAAGGTGGCATACGCCGGCGCCGGTCTCAATGACGGGAATCTTTGCGTTCTGTACGACATTCTGAATGAGTTTTGCGCCGCCACGGGGGAGAACGCAGTCAATCAGACCCCTTGCAGTAAGGATGGAGTCTACATCACTGTGGTCTGCCTGCGGCTGACAGAGAGCCAGGGCATTTGCAATGCCGTCTTTTCCCGCTGCCTTCAGTCCCTGCTGAATGGCGGCGACAAGGGCCTTGTTGGAATTGAGGGCAGAAGATGAGCCTCGGAGTAAAATGGCATTTCCGCTTTTGTAGGCGAGGCAGAATGCGTCTACTGTGACATTGGGGCGGCTTTCGTAAATGATGGCCACCACTCCCAGGGGAACGCGTACCTGTTTAATGGAAAGTCCTGCAGGGGTGTCCCAGCCGCCCGTTACTTCGCCAATGGGATCAGACTGAGCAATGACGACGCCCATGCTGCTTAAAATGCCGTCTATGCGTTTTTCATCCAGCATGAGTCTTTCCAGCAGAGCCTCGCTCATACCCTTTGCCCGGGCGGCGTCCAAGTCTGCCTTGTTTGCGGCGATAATTGCACTGCGGTTTTTGCTGATTGCGTCTGCCACGCAGGCAAGGGCACGATTTTTCTGTGCCGCTGTATGAAGTGCCAGAGAGGCCTGTGCAGTATGTAAACTTTTACAAATTTCAGAAATGTCCATGTATGTATTTTCGCAAAAAGCCCTTGCACGGTCAAGCGGAATGACCAATTTTGATTTTGACACAGATACGCGCAGATAGACACAGATAGACGCAGATGAACTCAGATGAGACACGGATGATTTTTATTATCTGAGCCTCATCTGTGTTAATCACTGTTTATCTGTGGTTTCGCCAAGCGGATGGGGTGGCGCGTGAGAGGGGCATACATACTGTAAAAACTATTCTGCAAGAGTTGTAGTTTCAATTTCTGGATGCAGACGTTTTTTACAACCTTTGAAAAGTCTGTGCCGGGGTCTTCAAGATTTTATCAAGATTTTTGATTGCCTG
>DFDV01000003.1 GCA_002369025.1 Treponema sp. UBA3819
CGCCATTTGCAGAAACCTTTACCGTCTTTGAAGCTTCCTTGCTTGTGCTTCCGCAAGTTGCAGTTACTTTTACGGTAAAAGTCTTTTCCTCAGCGGCAGTATTGTTCACCGTCAGAGTAAGTTCCCCGGTAGTTTCACCTGATTTTGCAGTTACAAGACCTTCATCAGCAGTTACCGTCCATGCATAAGTTACAGAAGCATTTTCAGACGCATCAGCCGTAGCCGTATATTTTATGTCTGCAGCATTGTACTGAATCCTTTCCGCACCAGTGATAGAAACGCTATTTAAAGTGCCGGAGGCTTCCTTTTCAAATTTTGTTACGCTTCCTACAGTAATTGCGCCAGTCTTAGCCACAGTCACCGGAATTACCGCATTCTTATATCCAGAGGCAGTTGCCGTTACAGTCGCATTTCCTTCCTTTACTGAAGTAATTTTTACCGCGCCGTCAGCCACTTCTGCCTTCGCAATTTTCTCATCAGAAGATGAAGCACCACTTGCCGATGCTCCCAATTCCTCCACAGAAACAACCTTTACCTGTGAAGTAAAACTCGGCCCCGAGTCGTCATCATCGTTTCCACAAGAGGTAAATACCCCCCCCCAAGCAAGCATCGCCATCGCACCAAGCGAGGCAAGCACTCTATTGAATTTTTTCATAACACTTTTACTCCTTTTTGAGGGGGAAAGCCTTCCCCTCGCTCCAGCCCGCCCGTCTGCCTCTAGCAGACAAGCGGTCTTACGCTACCCCTTCGCCTAGGGGCAAACTTTTTTTTCTGCCTTTCAGCCCCTAAAACCCCAGTCCTCAGACCGTGATTAAGGCGCACACACAAATGCAGACGCACCCCGCCTCACCCCACATTTCTGCGGGGCAGCGGAATACGCCTTAGATTAAAATGATTGAGAATTAGTCAGTATATTCAATTTTCAGGCTGAACAGATATCCGCCTTGTGATGCAGCACCAAGAATGTATGTTCCTGCTGGAACACTGGCAAAAGTAAGGGTTGCAGGCGTTGTATCCTGATCTTGCGAAAGTTTAATTTCTTGTGATGCAACTGCCGGTGTGCCGGTACTTGTAATATCACTTCCGCTTGCAGCCTTCAAAACCCACTGACCAGCTGTCTGCCCCTGCTTGGTCAATGCTTCAATCGTAATTTTTGCAGCCTTTGCAAGCGTTAATTGTAAACCATATTCTTCACCAGAAGTTTTATTTGCTGATGTAGATGTCATTTTAACAACAGAGCGCAAGGGAGAGTCTTTTTTCAGTGCCTGAATTGACTTGCCAGATTTCGAAGCCATGATGGTAACGGTATCATCAAGTTTTGCCGCTGTGCCGTCAACTTTTCCAAGTTCTGCTGCCGCTGAAAGGTCTAACTCGTAGTTACCATCTCCACTCGGTGTGGGTGTGGGATCAGGCGTTGTGGCGGCTGTAATCGTGTATGCAACCGTTCCTGTTTTTTCAATCGCTTTGCCGGAATTAAGTGCTTCTGCGGGCAGGCTCACCTTAACAGAGAGGGTTCCTTTCTTTTCCGCTGTAACGGTTTTTGCCGTAAGACCTACGGTAATGGTTGCCACAGTGGCTCCGTTAGCCAAGGCTTCTTTAAGAGCAATCGTACCTACGGTAAAATCATCAGATGTAACCGTCACACAGCTTGCGGGAAAATCCGTTACTGCCAATGCTTTAAATGAATCGTCAGCGAGTATCCCTTTTACCGTTGCGGTAACTGTTTTGCCACTTTCTACAGTAATCGCGTCGCCAGAAACGGTGAGAGATGGCGTTTTTGTTTCACCATCATCATTAGAACAAGAGGTAAAGTTTACCCCTCCCACAGTCAAAAGAAGCGCTGACAGTACTCCCGTCAGCACCTTGCTAAACTTTTTCATAACAGTTCCTCCTTACTTGAACTCTTTATGATTTTTTAATGTGCGCAATCATACTATATGACAAAGTGGCTGAACTAAGCAAACGAATTTTTGGACTATTACGACTTTTTCCGCTAAGCCATTACCGGTTTAACGCTTCTGCATGATGATTTCGTACGATTTCTGCACTTTTTCAAACAAGGTCCTGTCACCGTCTTCGCTGTCCGGGTGATATCTGGCGGCAAGACGGCGGTGGGCAGTCTTTACTTCATCTAAGCCTGCATTTTCACTCAGTCCCAGATCCGCGTATGCGGCGGCAACTTCACCGCTTGTACATGAATAGCCAATAATCCGGGCAAGGTAGACAGAGGGCTTTTCCCCCTGGCGATTATCATCCCACTGTCTTTCAAGTGTCTGTAAAAATGCAAATACAGATTTTAAAAGATTATTATTATCACTTACCTTCAAAAGCCTTGCCGCAAGACATTCGGTCACAAAGTCACCGTTTATCTCACCTGGCTTTCCCGCCGCCCGACACAAAGTCTGCCAGTCCGCTTCATATTCTTTTCCAAAAGAACGTTTTGCCTGCAAGGCGGCCGTCTCTACATCCCCGGAAGAGTAGACAGCCAGAGCGCAAAGATACAGGGCACCGGAAAAAGGCTCCGGAATATTTTCGTCAGAACCACCATTTTCTACCGTACGGCGGATTCTTTTTTCTTCCAGTATGCGGTTTGCAACCAGCTGCACAAAAATTCCGGTCACAAGACCAGCCAAAAGTCCGCCAATGCCACCCACGCAGCCAATCAGAGTACAGACGAGAAGAATTTTGTGGGAAAGAATAAAGTCTTTTATGCGGAGGACAGTCTTCTTTATGACTGCGGGCACTTTCATCATTATTTTCCGGAGCGTCGTGCCAGGAAGAACAAAGACACAAGCAGGAAGAGCACAATATAAATTCCTATTGCAGAAAGCACCGTCATCTGGCTGGAAAAAGCAACAAGGGTGTAGCAGAGAATTTCACTCACATATATACAGATTTCCAGAACAAGATAAAGCACCAGCGTACAGGCCGGGAAATTCAAAATCCACACGAACTTAAAAATCTGGTTGTGCTTCAGCCGGTAATTCCATGCAAAAGATGCAAAGGCAATCATCAGAATCAAAAGCAAAAGCGGATAGGTCACCCGCTGAATCAGTGCCGCCTGGAATACTTCAGCAGAATAGCCAAAGTGCTCTGCCCTGTTCACCATTTTAATAAGGTTTACAAGATTCATGTTTTTGGGACCAACCACAGCATCACAGGCAAGGTTAAAGTCCGTAAAGGGCATGGCCAGCAGGAGAACATTTTCTTCTTCCCTCTCATCCAGAGGAATGCTCTGGGCATAGGTAAAGACAGGATCATTTCTCAGGCGGGTGTTTTCCCTTGCAACAGAACGCAAAATCACATAGGGAATATTCTTAAAAGATTCCTTAATGTCATACTGGATGGCTGTATTTGCATCAAAAATGGAGATGGGTTCAGCAACCATTTTGGCATAAGGAGTCTTAACCGAGCGGATAAAATGTCCGTCACGACCATAAGTGTAGAGCGAAAATTCACGCAGATACTGAATCATCCTGCCCGAATTGGAAACCATGGTAATGCCTTTTATATAGACCACGTCCTTCACACCGTCAGGATGAGTGATGGTAAAGTAAACATTCTGTGCAGATTCAAAAAGCTGCAGGTGAAGGGTTTCATCTATAAAAAATGCTTCCTGGGCAAGACGCTCTTTTGCAATTTCATAATAATTCTTTATGTCAGGGTCTACAAAAATGCCGCCTTCATTATACAATTCCTGAAACTCATAGTAGGCTTCCAGATTGTCATCATTCATCAGATAAAAATAGGCCTTCTTTTTCTTCTCAAAGAGTTTTTTTGCCGCCTGGTCTGCAATAGGAGCAGAATCATTCAAACGGTTCCATGCCTCTGCAGCCATACGGCGGGCATCAAGCATATTTACATCAGCCTCTGTTCCCGTAGTAACCGCCAGCTGGGCAAAATAATGGGCATCAAACCAGCGTTTTTCAGCATAAGCCTTCTTTGATTTTTCCAGCAGCGTGGTAACCGTCTCATTCTGCAATTCCTGCCAGCGGTAACTGTCATCAACTGCCTTTTCCCTGGCCTTGGGACGAGCCCGCATACTGTGCAGACTGCGTTCAGAATCATCTATCAGCTTCTGAGCATCTTCGTTACCGGGAGAAAGCCTGAGAGCCTGCCGTCCGTATTCATGGGCAAGATAATAGTTTTTGATTACATAACAATAGCGTCCGCTTATAAGATATTCATTTAAAAGCCGGGGGGCAGCCTCCGCAAGACGCTGATGGGCATTTATTGCAGGTACAAAAATCTCAAAACTCATGGTAAGGATAAAGACCATACCAAGAGAAGTAAAGATGACCATTTTAAAGTGCTTAAAAATCGCCGGTGAAAAACGTTCCTTTGCATTTCCCGTATTCTGGCCAAAATAAATGGAAAGCAGCATCAGGAAGGCACTTCCAAAGAGGGCAGGAAGTACCCGGAAGAAATAGAGCATTCCCTGCAGAAAAATATAGGATGCATTCTGAGATTCAAGCAGAATCGGCTTATCAATCGCAAAAATGGAAATTCCCATGCAGATGAGGAAAGCGGTAAGAACATAAGCGAACAGGGAAATAAAAACTTTTTTCATTCTTCATCCTCTTCCGCAAAAAAAGTAATGTTTCCCTCACGGCTGTTGATTTTTTTACAGACAAAACCAAATATCAGGAAGAAGAGCATAAAGGCAATATTTACAAACAAGGCCAGAGGTTCACGAACCCGCCCCACTCCACTGAAGATATCCGGAAGATAATGCTCCAGATTAAAGAAGAAATCTGCACATGTCAGGGAAAGGTCAGAAAAAATCTTGTGAGCATATATCAGGGCATTAACTGTAAAGACAATCAGGGAAGCTGCCATCACAATACTTGCATTCAAAAAACGCCAGCTGTTTACGTTGCGGATAAAAATAATGGAAAAAAGTGCCAGTCCCATGGAAGCAAAGGCAATCCAGGGAATTATACCGGCAGACCAGGATGCGCGGGCCGCCTTTTGCAGGACTTTGTATGCATTTACAGGCTTACTCACTACGGGCGGTTTTTCTGTTGCGTTGGCAAAAATAGTGTCTGTGTACCCATTCCCCGGCTTTATCGTAACCGCTGTCGTAAAGGGATAGAGTTCACCTGCCTTTCCCCGCAGCCCCGCTTTGTCAATCAAAAATCCTTCGCCATAAAGATTTTTATCCTTTTCAGAAGAATGGTAAACGCGGGAATAAAAATATACATTTCCACCAAACTCCCTGAAGTAACCCGCAGACAAATCTTCGGGGACCGGAGCTTCATAGGGATCTGCCTCATAGGCAAAGGCCGCCATAATATCAAGCGGAAGAAAAGCACCCCAAGCCAGCAGGCAGAGGAAAGCATAGGTCAGATAGAGAGGAAGACGCTTTGCCGGATGGCGGATAATATAGAGCGCCAGAATCATCAGCGAAAGTATGCAGATAAAAGGAACTATATCAAAAAAAGCCCTGAGAAAAAAATCTGTGGAAAAAAATGTAACGTCACTTCCAGCCACAAGAATGGAAAGGTCATAGGTCAGCATGACAAAGACAGAGGCCGCCAGACTTGCCACGACGCATAAAATCAGAAATATGACTGTCAGTTTAACCGGATATTTCATTATATATAGAATATCACGAAAAACTGCTAAAAACAACCAGATTATGTATCCAATTATGCGCAAAGACAACACAAGTTATCCACAGGCTTTACACAAAAAAAGTCTGTCAATACTTTTTTAAAATTTTTTTTATTTTTTTTCTACGCCGCCATATATCTAACATTCGTTAGTCAAAAAGGATATATTTCTATGTATTATATAGAATTAAACAATTTTTACAAAAGCACTGGCGATAAAAGCCACTATTTTCTTACAGTATCAGCAGACAGCATTTTAAGTATATTTTAACATAAAAAGAAAAATGGAAAGTTATCCACAGGTTTTACACACAGCATAAAAAAACCGGTTCCTCTTACAGAAACCGGCTGCTTTATATTGAATAAAAATGATTTATCCCAGGAAAACCTGACCCTGCTGATCGATTGCAAGAATTGACTTACATTCTGAACAGCGGAAACGGCCTGCTTTTGTTGCCTTAAGACGCTTTGAACAGACAGGGCAGCCAAAAATCTTTGGGAAGGGGCTGTCGTCCACAGGTGCGCCGGACTTGAAGAAACTGATTGAATCTCCAATATTGTCCTTGATGTTGAAGAACTGAGAAAATCCCAAAAGCTGAAAGACTTCATATACCTTGGGCTGAATTTCCAGCAGAACGATATCGCCACCCTTAGGCTTAACCATCTTTAAGAATGCGGTAAAGGAACCGATACCGGTAGAAGACACATAATTGAGTGAAGAGCAGTTAAAAATCAGATTAACATAACCGCTGTCTACGACTTTCTGAATTCTTTTCTGGAAGAAACTTGAGTTGTAGGTATCAATATATCCGTTAAGATAAACGATAAGACCTTTATCAACATCAGGAATCTTATCGAGGGAAATCTTCAGACTGTCATCCCGTTCATCATTAAATCCAGGAACCAAATCGTTATTGTTAGCCATACTACTCCTACCGTAATGCAGTAAACTAAGTATACCTTAAAAGAAATATATTGTCAAACTTTATTATCCCCTGCCATCAGAGAAAATCAGGAAAAAGATGGATTCCATCCCCGGTCAACCGGAAGCAGAACCCCGTTCAGGCGGTCATTTTGCAGCAGGAAAAGCCCCGCAGATGCCACTTCTTCCGGCGAAAGCAGGCTTCCTCCGGGCAATTTTTCCGCAAGAACCTCTGCATCCCGGGTGTATTCGGTAAAGGTAGGGGCTGGAAGGACAGCGTTGCAGGTAATGCCTGCTTTTCCATACAAGGCAGAAACCGTATGCACCACTACATTCAGGCCTGCTTTTGCTCCACCGTAGGCCGCATTCGTCCGGAAAATCGTGCGCCTTTCAGTTCCCGTGCCGCCAAAAAGCAGAATCCTCCCCCATTTCTTTTCCTGCATGCGGGGTAGAGCCTTACTCACTAATAGGCCCGGGAGAGCATAATCCATAAGGGAAAGCATCTGCCAGTCTTCCGCTGTCGTCTCTTCAAGTGATTTTTGTACAAAAGGGCCATAGCATACGCAGAGGATGTCACAGACTTCTGCATGGGCAAGCAGAGGAGTCTCTTCCAGACGGGAAAAATCTTTCGCAGAGAGGGGCTGAACAAATGAGGAAGAAGCGGGAGAAAGGGCCCGGATGCGCTTCATAAGGGCATCGCATTTTTCACTCTGGTGACCGGCATGCACAATAACTTCCGCACCATTTTCTGCCAGTAACACTGAAAGGGCTGCCCCAATGCCACCGGAACCGCCTACAAGCAAAGCTTTTTTCCCTGCAAATATTTTCATTGCAAACATTATAGCGCAAAAGCGTAAAAAGAAGTAGACTGTCAGGTATGAATCTGCAGAAAATCGTCATAGTTCTAGTCCACCCCGACGAAAGCCGTAATGTGGGTGCTGTCTGCCGCGCCATGGCAAATAATGGCATTTCCAGCCTGCGTATTGTAGGAAAGCGGGAAGATTTTGATGATGAGCGCGTGCGCATTCTGGCAATTCATGCGGCGAACATCTGGGAAAATGCCACTTTTTATGAAAGCGTCACCGCCGCCACCGCAGACTGTGTTTTTGCAGCCGGAACAACCCGCCGCCGGGGAAAAAAACGCAAGGGCAAACTTCTGCTCCCTGAAGAATTTGCAGAACTCGCATCCCGGGCAACGGGCACAAAGCCTGACGAAGGCGGAAAAATTGCGGCGGTCTTTGGAAACGAGCGCACAGGCCTTACCGATGAGGAACTTCTGGAATGTACTATGGGCGTTACCATTCCCTCATGCCCGGACTTTGCTTCGCTCAATCTTTCTCATGCGGTACAGATTATCTGTTATCATCTTTTCCGCAATCAGGACAAGACTTCTCCCGGCTACACTCCCCTTACGCTTGAACGCATAGACCAGACGGTAAAGATTATCACCGACAACCTGCAGAAAATCGGTTTTTTCTCTTTGAACGGCCGGCCTGACATGGAACGCTTCTGGCGCATGCTGCTTTCACGGGCCGCCATGAGCGAGGGAGAGGCCGTCTACCTGGAAAAAATTTTTGACAAGGCAGCCGGCCTTTCCCAGCGCAATCACACGGAAGCCTCTGACTAAGGACTATCCCAGCACGATGTGAGGCAGGTCAATCACATCGCCATGACATCTGGTAAGCGCATATTCCAGACAGTTCAAAAGCTGCCGTACATTTCCCAGCCAGTTGAATGTAGAAAGCAAATCCTCTGCTCCCTGAGAAAGCACTTTTGCATGAGGACGCAGAAAGTAACGGGCAATAGGAAGAATATCCTCCTTTCTTTCCCTGAGCGGGGGAATGTGAATGCAAAAATGCGAGATACGGTAGTATAAATCCGCCCTGAATTCATTGCGGGCAATTGCCGCCTTAAGATTAACATTGGTTGCAAAAATAAGGCGGACATCCGTATGATGAGTTTCACTGCCACCAAGGCGCTGAAAGTTTTTTGATTCTATTACATGCAGCAGTTTTGCCTGAAGTCCTTTTTTGAATTCTCCGATTTCGTCAAGGAAGAGAGTACTGCCGTTTGCCCGCTCAAAAGAGCCCGGCCGGCTGACCGCATCAGTAAAAGCACCCTTAACCGTACCGAACAAATCCGCTTCTGCCAGACTGTCGGACATGTTGGCCATATTCATCACTTCCATTTTTCTGTTCTGCCGGGAAGAAAGGTCATGTATCAGGGCAGCCGTCACGCCTTTTCCCGTACCGGTTTCGCCTGTAATCAGCACCGGCATGTCAGTTCTTGAGGCAGCCACTATCTGCTCACGAATTCTCTGCGCCGCCGGAGAAATCCCCGCAAAGCCTTCAAGGATTTTCTTTTCACGGGCAGATAAAGAGGGGGAAAGTTTTTTCTCTCCTTTAATCAAAAGAGGAATATCCCGGGGAAATGATATAAAAGGAAGACCTGCATGTTTCAGGTGATAGCTGATTGCTTCGGTAATGACATAAAGTTTATGACGCCCGATAGAAGAAAATTTTTCAGGAAAAAGAAATAAATGAGGGGAAAACAATTCATCAATCAGGATTCCATCTGGTAATGTGCGCAAAAGCAGAGGCTGTAATTCACTCACATCCGTGCAGAAGGTGACCTTACATGCAGAAGAAAAGAGGCGGCGGAAACCGTCAATCAAACGGTAATTTTGTGAGACCAGAATAAAACTTTTTTTCATTAACCTTGCGGTTGAGCGTCTTTCCTAAAAAGCCTGTACCATACCAACAGTATACCATACTTAAGGAATGGGAAAAGCAAAAAAAGTTTAAGGGGATTATGAAGGATTTCCGTCCAGATTTCGTGGCCTTTTTCAAAAGTCTTTTCGCTCACCCTCTTTATGCGGTCAGAAAAAATACCAAAGGCATCACGATAATAGAGGAAAATGCTGTTTGAAAAACTGTTGCGGCGGTGGTAGGACCAGAGATTCTTTTCCCGGATGCCGTCGCTCACCAGTGTAAGAGAGGGAGATGATTTATAGATTGCCTGAACAATGTCAGACTCCATGGATTTTGCATAATAGCCTGTAAAGCGTCCGACAATCTGCAGGCTGGGAAAAGTCTGACGCACATTGCGTTCCGCCTGTCCCAGATTCTTCAGACGGCCTCCCAACAGATAGAGAGACTTGTAATGCTGATCCAGAACGCTCAGAATATTGATGGTAGCGTTAAAAGGATTATAGCGGACGGGAATATTTTTTTTGAGGAAACGGGCACCGGAAAGAATGCTTTTTGAAATGGGAAGAACCATATCCGCTTCTTTTATGCACTGACCAAAGTCACTCCGCTTGCTGCGCGCCCTGAGTAAATCCCAGATTGAAAGAAAAATAATCTGTTTTGTTCCGGGACGCGCCAGAATCTCCAGAATCTCCGCTTCCAGCTGTTCCGGGCGGCAGATATCTACAGATACCCCCAGCAATTCTATTCTCTGCATTGCCATATATTCTGCTCCGTAATTGCATTCTGCAAGGCGGCAATACCATAGAGGGCTGCCGTTTCGCACCGCAAAATATTCGTCTTAAAATGTAACGGCACAAAGCCGCCCTGCCTGAAGAGAAGAATTTCTTCCGGGCTGATGCCGCCTTCCGCTCCTACAGCCAGTGCCACATGGCGGATCTTTTTTTGAGCAACAGCTTTGTGCAGGGCCTGTGTATCTTCCATCCGCTCATACAAAACGGCGGCAAAAGAGTCCTCTGCAGAGCCATGTTCTTCCTTCCACAGGGCAAGGGCTTCTTCAAGGGGCATGGCATCCAGAATGCGGGTATCCATGGCAGAACCGCTCTGCTGACGGGCTTCCTTTATGATGCGCAAAAGCCTGTCGCTTCTGAAATTCTTTTCACCGCCGCCCGCCTGAGAGTAGGCTCCCAGAACAGGCACAATGGTACTCACACCGCATTCAGTAGCCTGCCGCACTATCGCATCCATCTTTGAGCCCTTTGCAACAAACTGAAAGAGCCACATATCCAGTTCCGGCAGTTCCTGGGGCTGATTTTGTCCCGTCTCCATATCTGCGCAAACCTGCAGCACAATGCTTCGCTCACTTTCATTTATACGGCAAACAGTAGTATTCTGCAGGCGACCGTCCGGGAGGCGTACTTTCAGCATGTCTCCTACAGCAAGGCGCAGAACCTGCTTCATATAGCGGTAGTCTTTACCACTTACGGTAAGCAGCCCTTTTTTGTCCGGCTGACAGTCACTTACATACTGGCGCATTATTTTTTTGTCGTGGCAACTTTATCTTCGGCTGCCTTCTGCGCCTCTGCTTCCTGCTGCAGTTCCTTAAGGGTTTTGGTATTTTTTACCAGCGCCGCAAAATTTTCTTTTGCAAGAATATCCAGCGCAGCATTCAGCTGAATGTCGTAATCTAAATCATAGAGGGGAGCCGGCTTTGTACGGTTTGCCTGATTACGGGTAAGCCTGCGGAAAGTACGCTCGTCAATATGGGGATATTTTTTTACCATTGTTTTTGCAAATGCAGCAATATCCGCTTCCGTCATGCCCGGATGAGCCTCTACATATTTTGCCACATCATCATTCTTGATAAATTCTGCGTATTCCTTTTCTCCATCTTCTCCCAGTTCCGGGAAAAGCACTTCCCTGTCCGGCGGAATACCAATTTTGTCGATATTGGTGTCACTGGGTGTGTAGTAGCGGGCCATCGTCATCTTAATGCCGTCGGTAGCAGAAAGAGGGAGAACCTGCTGAACAGACCCCTTTCCGTATGTTCTCTGACCAACAAGATATGCAAGGTGATTGTCCTTGAGGGCGCCGGAAAGAATTTCTGACGCACTTGCAGAACCTTTGTTAATCAGCACAATGATGGGGAGACCCTTGAAGGTCGTTTTTTTGGGGCTCGCCGTAAAGACTGAGTTTTCGTAGGCAATGCGGCTCTTGGTACTTACAATAGGACCGCTGTCAATAAATTTGTCCGCTACATCGGCAACGCTGGTGATAAGTCCGCCCGGATTGTTACGCAAATCGATAATCAGCGCAGAAATAGTATCCTTAAAGGAATCCAGGGCTTCCTGTACGCGCTCCGCAGTATTGGGAGTAAATTCAATAATTCTGATATAGCCGTAAGTGTCACCTGTTGTTATGGTTCCAAATTTTACGGTAGGAACTTCTATATAATCACGCACCAGAGTAACCGGGAATTCCATGTTCTTTCCCCGGCGGATAAGCAGGTCAACTTTTTCGCCCACCTTGCCGCGGAGTTTTCCAAGAACTTCCTCCATGGTGATTTCTGAGGTATCGGTTCCGTCCACAGAAATAATCAGGTCGCCCGCCTGAATGCCTGCCCTGAAACCGGGAGTATCTTCTATAGGAGAGGCAACTTCCACATAGGCGGGCTTGTCCGGAGTTGATTCATAGGGCTTGGAAATGGAAAGACCTACACCGCCGAATTTCCCCTCGGTTGTGTCAGTAAGATTCCGCATGGTACTGGTATCTAGGTACAGTGTGTAGGGGTCATTCAGTGATTCCAGCATACCTTTGAGAGCACCCCGGTAGAGCACGGCGGGATCCACATCATCCACATAATTTTTCTGCACGAAATCAAAAATTCCGTACATCATTTCCATATATTGGCGTGATTCACGGGCCGTATTATTTGCACTGGCTGCACCAGATTCAGCAAAACACTGAGATGCAAAAACAGAAAGAACGATAAAAGCAAAGACTGAAAAAACTTTTCGGATAATGGTATTCATAACACTTGTACCTGTCTTTATATTTTATGTTTCTTCGCTCATTTGGTCAATTGCACCAGCGGGAATGGTGTGATATAATGGAAAGACAGAGGTATCACTATGGAACAAGAAGTTGTTGTTTCTCAAAACACAAATATTCAACGCGCAGTAGATGAATTGTGCGGCAGACTTAAACGCCGGCCAGCCGAATACAATGCTGTAATTTTTATGGCGGCAATCACCTATGACTTTGAAGAACTTTCCCGCGAAATAAAAAGCAGGTTTCCTGATACAGAAGTAATCGGAACAAGTACTGCCGGCGAAATTTCTCCCCAGGGATTTTTGAATGATACGGTTGTACTTACCACCATGTATTCTCCTGAGTCAAAAGTTCATGGCGTTCTGGTAGAAAACGGAAGCAAGTATCCGATAGGAAACAAAAGAGACATAGAAGCTGCCCTGCAATACTGTGGCATTCAGTGTGGAAACCCCATGTCCGGCAGAAATGCTTTCGCCATTGCCTTTATCAACGGCGTTTACAATGCGGAAGAAACAATTCTCTCAAATTTTTATTCCATCATCAAAAATGACAACTTTCCCCTGGCTGGTGGAACAGCAGGCTTTACCGGAACCGAGGCAAAGACCTTTGTAAGCTACAACGGAAATGTCACCAGAGACGGAGCGGTCATGCTCTTTGTCAAAACAACCTGTAAATTTGACATCAGGCAAGAAGACATCTTTAACCCGACCGGAAAGCGCATGCTTGTCACCGCGTCAGACCCCATCAACCGTACCATTACCTCTCTGGACGGAAAACCGGCTCAGACAGTATATGCGCAAAAACTGGGTGTTTCAGAATCAGAGGCAGCAGGCATGACCTTTGAAAACCCCTTCGGACGCTATCTGAACGGAGCCCTCCATATCGCTGCCCTCTCTGGCTTTACGCCGGACAAAAAAATCGGTCTCTTTGCCCGCGTCGTTCCAAACTCAACGCTGGAAATGATGCATATCGGAGACCCAAAAATAAAGGCGGACGAAACCTGTGAAGGAATCAAAAAAGCCATAGCAAATCCCAGGTTTACCCTTCTGATGACCTGTATCACCCGTACCATGGCTTTTGACCGCATGAAAATCGGCAGCGACATTATCAGAAAATACAATAATACCTTCCCCACCTTCTGCGGATTCTCCTGTTACGGAGAGCAGATTGGGCGCATTCATTGTAATCAGACCCTGGTATCAGTGGTTGTGGGAGACTAAAATATGGAATCAGCAAAACTTATAGAAAACGGACTGAATCTTGCAAACACGCTCATTGCATACCTGGCAAAGGATGCAGTTGGCGGCGAATTTTTGAACAGTTACCTGAGTGAACAGTCAGCACAGGCAGAAGGCGCAGACAAACAGCGCGAAGCCCTGAACCGCCTGATTGAAACTTCTAACGACATGCAGCAGGCAACCGGCCAGATGTCCGGACGTGCAGAAAAGAACATTGAGCGTCTGGGTGGCATTTACTCTGCAATTTCTGACCTGCACGAAGCAGCCAATAAAATAGAAGAAGAACACAAAAGATACACCGAACAGTTTCAGAAACTCATTGAGCAGACCACGGAAATCAAACGCCAGATTGACGACATTTCCGAAATCTCCGAGCGGACAAACCTTCTTTCATTCAACGCATCTATCGAGGCGGCACATGCAGGCACCCTTGGAGCCGGTTTCCGCATCATCGCAAATGAAGTTAAGTCTCTTTCAGAAAACACCCAGCGTTCTACCGAAAAAATCATGGAGAACATGGAAAAACTTGCCGCATCCATCACCACACTGGAGCGCGACACAAAGAACAACGCAAGTGCCCTGCAGGATCTGGCACAGGCAACAGACAGCACGCTTGAACGCTTTGACAGCGTACGCAAACTGAATGCCGCCAACAACACTGACGTAGAACAAATCAGTTCCGCTATTGCAGGCAATATGAAGGATATGGATACCATCATCCAGAATATTCAGCAGGCAGAAGAACTGAACAAAAAAAGCATCGCGCTCTTTGCGGACAGTGCCTCAAAGAACGAAATGCTTTTTAACGACTTGTATTCCTTTGTTTACGAAATCAAGGCGGTGTTTGAAGACCTGCAGAAAGCCGAAGACTAATGCAGATGTGATTTTTTTACGAGGCTGTGCTTTCCTGCGCAGCCTTTT
The DNA here is from genome assembly GCA_002369025.1 of Treponema sp. UBA3819. Lineage (GTDB taxonomy): Bacteria > Spirochaetota > Spirochaetia > Treponematales > Treponemataceae > Treponema_D. The sequence goes on from DFDV01000003.1 coordinate 14,456, forward strand.
TCTTTTTGTCCAGAAGCCAGCAGGTTATCAGTATACCGGTACCGCCTAAAATCATCAGGAAGCAGAGAATCTGACCTGTAGAAATATTCAGAAGCGATGTGTTCATATAGATAGGCGCATTGGTATCTGCCGCAATACGGTAACCGATATCTGCATCCGGCTCGCGGAAATATTCAATGAAGAAGCGGACAATGCCGTAGCCTAAGGTATAGAGTCCGCTGCTAAAACCGTCAAAGGGCTTTTTTCTGTGCAGCAGCCAGATAACTGTAAAGAGAACGATGCCTTCAAAGAAAGCCTCATAGAGCTGGCTGGGATGGCGGGGCAGGTTAATCAGTCCGCCGGCAGCAGCATCCATTCCGCATTTTTCGGCAAAGGTGCGCACCCAGCTGATGGAGAGGGAAAAACGCTCTGCCCCCGGAAAGACCATGCCCCAGGGAAGGGTTGTAATTCTGCCGTAGAGTTCGCCGTTCATAAAATTACCCAGACGGCCAAAAGTATATCCGAGGGGAATGGCCGTACACATGGCGTCAATCCAGCGCATGCAGGGCCGCTTGTTACGCAGACACCAGAAAATCATACCCAGAAGTCCGCCGATAAAACCGCCGTGGTAACTCATGCCCGCAAGCCCGGTAAAGCGGCCTGTTTTGTCAAAGGGCCAGAAAATAAGCCAGGGATGAGTCCAGTAATTGATTGAATGCGGATTTGCCGGGTCGTACTGATTGTAAACAAGAGTCGAAAAAATGCGGGCGCCCAAAAGCAGGCCGATAATGCCGGTGGCGATAAAGCTGAAAATATCATCTTCACTTGCCTTGCGGTCAATACTGTCTAATGCGCCTTCTTTAAGCAGTTTTTTGAGGATGAAAAAAGCCGTGGCAAAAGCACAAATGTACATAAGTCCGTACCAGCGGACAAGTCCAAGCACCGGAACATTTGGAAAAATTTCCGGATGAATCCATGAAGGATAGTTGATGTATAAATTCATGTCTTACACCTTAAAGCCCTGATTTGCAGCCTTAACGATTTTTGATTTTAAAAGAAGATTTTCATTGCGCAGCTGGTTCAGTTCAAACTGCTGGGTTTTGATGATTTCCGCAAGTTCACCGGTAGAAAGGGCTCCTGTGCCAATCAGGTCTTCTACATAGGACATTTTTGCACTGAAATCATCACTTGCCTCTTCCTGGGCAATTTCAAAGGATGTATCCGTTGCGGCGGCAAAATCCGTAAATTCCATCGTCTCACTCTGAAGGATTTTTTCTGCAATGCGGAAAATAGCCTGAGAAAGAACGGAATTGGGTTTGTATGAAATGACGGGCAGACGGGAAGAAAGGGCCCTGTCCTGCAGGGAATCCCGATACATCACGCCCAGATACTCCACATCCAGTCCAAGATACTGCTGGCAGGAACGGCGGATTTTAAGAGCCTTGTCTGCATCCTTTGGGTCATCAATCATATTCATAACCAGACGGGGATGGAACTGAGAAAGCCGCTCCTTAAAGACAGCCGTGTTCTTGGGGTCAATTTCATCCAGAGTTTCTATCAGTCTGGGAATGTAGAGTTTTTTTAGTGAAGCGGCATCTGTCTTGAGTTTTTCAAGATACTGGGCTGCCTTGCTTGCTTTCTTAAAAGATGCGCTCATCAGACGGAAAACTGCATTTTTAAGGAAAAGATATCCGTTCAGTGTAGCCGTTACTGTGGGTGCCGTTACAATAATTCCCTGGGGAGAAAGAAGAAAGAGGTCAAGAATGGTCAGATGAGTACCCGCACCCAGGTCAAGAATCAGGTAATCTGCGTCCAGAGACTGAAACTTTTTTATGAGCGTATTTTTCTGGAAAATCTTGAGCGAACTCAATCCCGGTACTTCAGAATCTCCGGCAATAAAGCGCAGGTTTTCGTATTCCGTGTCAGCGATAATATCTTCAAATTTATTCTCGCCTGTAATGAAAGTTCCGATACCCGCTTTAGGAGATGACTGACCGAGTACAAGATGAAGGTTTGAAGCACCCAGATCCAAATCTGCGAGGATTACTTTTTTTCCTGCCTGACCAAGTGCAATGGAAAGATTTGCGGACAAAAGACTTTTGCCTACCCCACCCTTTCCGCTAGCAATAGGAATTATCTGCATACATATATTATAGCACAGATTTATTTTTCTTTACAACCTCGGATTTATTCAGTATCTTTAAAATGAGGTATTTTGATATGGCAAGTGACGAAAATTGTACACACAACTGTTCTACATGCAGTTCAAACTGTAAGTCAAAAGATATGCGTGCCCAGCTCAGAGATGGAAGCTGTGTAAAAAAAGTAATCGGAATCGTAAGCGGCAAAGGTGGCGTTGGAAAATCCCTGGTAACGTCTCTGCTGGCGGCAAAACTGAGCAAGCTCGGTTACAAAACGGCGATTATGGATGCCGACATTACAGGCCCTTCCATTCCGACAGCATTCGGCGTAGAAACTGAAAAGGCAATGGGCGACAAAAGCGGTGCAATTTATCCGGTGCTTTCAGAAGGTGGCATTCAACTGATGAGCATGAACTTTCTGCTGGAACATGAGACAGACCCCGTCATCTGGAGAGGTCCGGTTATTGCGGGCGCAGTAAAGCAGTTCTGGACAGATGTAGTATGGAAGGATGTTGATTATATGTTTGTTGATATGCCTCCGGGAACAGGAGACGTACCCCTTACGGTATTCCAGTCTCTTCCGGTGGACGGTATCATCGTTGTCTCAAGTCCTCAGCAGCTGGTCCGCGTCATTGTAGAAAAAGCCGTTAAAATGGCAGAAGCAATGAAGATTCCGATTGTCGGACTCATCGAAAACATGAGCTACATCAAGTGTCCGGACTGCGGAAAAGACATTCATCTCTTTGGTGAAAGCAATATCAACGGCATTGCAAAAGACTATGGTCTTCCTGTTCTTGCCCGCATCCCCATGAGCGAAGGATTTTCCCGCGCTGTAGATGAAGGTGAGATTGAAAAACTGGATGCAGAATATCTGGATGCAGCCGCAGCCCTGATTGAAAAGATTTAAGTCCTCATGAACACACTTACTCCCGAAGAAGCAAGGACCCAGGCAAGACAGAATTTTCTCGACGGATACGCATGCGCGCCGGCAGTAGCGGCAGTTTTTGCCGAGCTCTTTGGCTATGACCGCGACATGGTTTTACGGCTCATGCAGCCTTTTGGCGCGGGCATGTGCAGAATGCGCGAAGTATGCGGCACGGTAAGTGGCATGATGGCGGCCCTGGGCATGTGCATGGGAAGCGCAGACGGCACAAAGGAAAGCAAGGACGCAGTCTATGCCGAAGGACAAAAACTTGCTGACCGCTTCCGGCAAAAGCATGGCTCAATCATCTGTCGCGAACTTTTGGGCCTGGTACCCATGGGGCAGAGTCAGGAAGCATTAAAAGAAGGCAAAGTCCTGAACCACAAGGCTGACTCGCCTGTTTCCGAAGAACGCACGGCAGAATACTACAAAAAGCGGCCCTGTCCCGACCTGTGCGGAGAAGCCGCCGCAATCTTTGCCACTTGGCTTGAAGAATACAAAAACAAGCCGCAGGATAAGGCAAAATGAAACTTATCTTAGCCCCCATGGCAACCCTTTCTCACGAAGCCTTCAGGCGGGCGGTGGCACGCTTTGGCGGCTGTGATGAATACTTTACCGAAATGATAAACGCCTCTTCCCTCCTGAACATGGGTCCCTGGGAGCATTTTTACCTTATGTCAGGGCCCGAGCCGGACAAAATTGTGTGGCAGCTGACAGGAAACAAGGCAGAAGCCATGGCAGAAGCCGCAGCATTTCTTTCCCGGAGGGAAGGCATAGGCATAGACCTGAACATGGGCTGTTCGGCACCACAAATTGCAAACACGGGAGCCGGCATTTCCTGGATGACAAAGCCAATAGCCGAAACAGAAGCGATGGTGAGGGGCGTTAAGTCTGCCATTGCAAATGCGGCAAAAGACGGCCGGCAGGAAAAAAGGCTGTCCGTAAAACTCCGTCTGGGGGCAGAAGACTTTACCGATGAAGGCTTTTTTTCTTTCTGCGACATGCTTATAAAGGAAGGAGTTGAACTTCTTACCCTGCATCCCCGCACAAAAAAAGAAAAATACCGCACAAAACCCCGCTACTCCTATGTAGAAAACCTTGCCCTGCGCTGCAAAGACATTCCCGTCTATTTGAATGGCGCTGTAAGTGACCGGGCAAGTTATGAGCTGGCAGTTCAGGCAGCTCCCCACGCAAGTGGTGTGATGATAGCCCGTGCTGCCGCCCAAAAGCCCTGGATTTTTTCTGAGATTCTTGGCACAAAAACAGAAATCAACCGGGAAGAACTTGCCCTGCAATTCATTGACGATGTAGAAGAATGCCAGCCACCTGAATTCTACAAGACCCGGCTCCAGCGTTTCTTTGCCTACTACTGCGACAATTTTTCCTTTGGCCACTGGTTCAAGACACAGATGCTCAACGCCTCAAGTCCGAAAGAGAGCCGGGAACGCATAAAGGAATACTTTGAAAAATGCCCCCAGGATCGAATGGGCTGAGTCAGTAACATCACAGATTGTAGCAATACATCCTAAGATTGTTTTTTTATCATAAGGGTGCTATACTGAAAAAAGGAAAGGGTCAGGAAATTGTACGAAATTGAACTAAAGGCACATGTAGATGACCGCGATGCAACGATTGCAAAAATCAATACATTTGCGTCATTTTGCGGCAAAGTTCAAAAAAGTGACACCTATTACAAGTTGATTCAGGGCGAAAGAAAAATTTCTGCCCGTATCCGTACAGAAAGCAGTGATTCTGCTACAAAAACCCTGCTCACCTACAAACGGAAAGAACTTCGCATCGATGAAAACGGCACAAAAACTGAAGTGAACGACGAAAAAGAATGTGAACTTTCCGATCCGGAGCCTCTCATTACCCTGTTTACAGACATCGGTTTTGAAATTTCCCTCAAAAAGGAAAAATCAGTGATGGGCTGGACATACAAAGACGCTCACCTGGAACTCTGCAATGTTCCGCCCCTGGGAGACTTTCTGGAAATAGAAATCATCTCCCCGGCAAACGACAGTCAGACCGTAAAAGCCTGCCAGCAGGAACTGCAGGACATTCTGGCTAAATCAGGAATTGCAAAAGAAAAAATAGAAGAACGCTATTACAGCGACATGCTGCGGGAAGCGGCAAAGGAGAAAAACTGATGTTCGACAGACAAAGCTACAAAAAGGCAGCGAGAAATCAGCTCAAAGGAAGATGGGGTCTCCCGATTATGCTCTGTGTAATTTCTTTCATACTGACCACTATGATTGCCCTGCCGGTAAGTGTTTTTGACGATGCGGAATTTTTAACCGGTGCAGAAAACATGGCCTACACCACGCTCTCCCTCGTCTCACTCTGTGTAGAAGGCATTCTGACAATTGCAATTTTATATGTATACCTGCGCATGATGCACACAACAGAGAAACTGACTTTTGATACATTTTTGACAGGAATGGAACGCTGGGCCTCTGGTGCACTGGGAATGCTCTGGTACAGTCTCTGGGTATTTCTCTGGTCTCTGCTCTTTATCATCCCCGGTATCGTCAAAAGCATCGCCTATTCGCAGATGTTTTTCATTCTTGCAGAAAATCCGAGAATCGGCGTACGCAAGGCCATGCAGATTAGTAAGATTATCACCCAGGGACACAAGGGTGACCTCTTTATCATGGGACTGAGTTTCCTGGGCTGGGGTCTTCTCTGCGTTCTCTCTTTTGGAATCGGATTTTTGTGGCTGATGCCTTATGTAAATATGTCATTTACCAATGCCTATGCCGCATTAAAGAACATGGCCTTTATGACAAATAAAATTACACCTGCAGACTTTGCGCCTGCAAACTAAATCATACAACAGAGAGGAATCTATGGCTGAAAAGAAATCTGGACTTATCATTTTTATCGCAATTATCATACTTGCCGTTCTGCTTGCGGCAATCACCCTGCTCCGCCCCAGAACAGACACATCCCGTCCGTCATCTGTAAGCGGATTCAACATCAATCTGCCCGGCTTTAAATTTTCTTCAAAAAAGACATCCGGCAAACGCTTTTTCAAAGGTGACGACTACATTGCAAAGATTTACATTGAGGGCGTAATCACCGATGAAACAAACACCTACAATCAGGACTGGATCATGGAAACGATTGCAGACTTAAAGGACGACAGCAAAAATGCCGGTATCATTCTTTACCTCGATACTCCCGGTGGCGGTGTTTATCAGTCTGACGAAGTATATCTGGCCCTTCTTGACTACAAAGCGACGACTGAACGGCCGGTCTATGCCTATGTCAGCCAGATGGCAGCAAGCGGCGGATACTACATCGCCTGTGCGGCAGATAAAATCTACGGAAACCGCAACGGCCTTACCGGCTCAATCGGCGTCATTTTTGGACAGAGCATAGACGCAACGGAACTGCTCCAGAAAATCGGAATCAAAACCCGCACATTCCATTCAGGCAAAAACAAAACAATGCTGAGCGTCGATGAACCCCTGACGGAAGAGCAGATAAAAATCATGCAGGCAATTTCTGATGAAGCCTACGACCAGTTTACCGGTATTGTAGCAGAGGGACGCAATATGCCGATTGAAAAAGTTCGTTCCCTTGCAGACGGTCGCATTTACACCTGTATACAGGCAAAAGAATTAGGTCTGATTGACGGTATATGCTCATACGACGACGCATACAAAACAATGCTGGAAGATTTTGAACTTGACCCTGACATGGAAAGCGTAGAATACAGCTACGAATACACGGATCATTTTTCATCATTCTTTGGAAATCTGCTGACACATATTACCGGTTCAAATGTGCTTACCAGACAGCTTCAGAAAGCAAGTCTGACCTATCCGGCCTACTACTGCAGCGAATTCTGAATCATGCGGTAAGAAAAACCGCTGTCTAAAAGATACTTTATCAATTTGTCGCCCGTGCGCCCCGCACGGGTTGCTTTTTCTACAGCCTTACGGCAAAATTCTTCTTCATCATGTTCAGTAAAAAATTCATCTACGGCACGGGAAGTAATTGAGCGGCTTATTCCCCGGCTCAGCAGTTCACTGGTAAGGCGGCTTCGTCCCTGGTATTTATTTACAGCATGAATGCGAAGCCAGGAAGAAGCAAAACGCTCATCGCTCAAAAAATTTCTTCCTTCAAGATAGTCCAGGGCAAGGGAAACGGCTTCTTTTGAAAAGCCTTTCTGCTGCATTTTTCTCTCTAATCCCGCCCTGCACTGTTCACAACGGGCCAGAAGCCCCTCGCATTTTTTTTCAACGGCAAAGGCTTCTCCGGCGCGTACAATATCTTCCGCCTGGGACTCATCAAAAAGAGCGCCCTCGGTCAGCGCGTCAGGAGAGACAGACTGTAAATAACTTGTACGGACAAAAAAAACAGGTCCTTCTGAACTGGTGATTTCCACACAGTCCGTACCGACCTGTTTTACTGAAACTACTGACAGTTCCAAAAGATCTCCTTGCCACGGGAAAAACCGCAGCAAAAAAGAACTAACGCTTGCTGAACTGGAAGCGGCGGCGTGCACCACGCTGACCGTACTTCTTGCGTTCAACCATGCGGCTGTCGCGTGTCAGATAACCGTTTGCCTTGAGAGAAGCGCGGCTGTCCGGGTCAATCTGCAGAAGTGCGCGGCTTACACCATGCAGACATGCAGCAGCCTGTCCGTTCAAACCACCGCCAACAACGTTGATAAGAATGTCAAACTTGTTTTCATTGCTGGTTACCAGCAGCGGGCGATGTACCGTGCGAACCTGCTCTTCTGAAGCAAAGTATTCAGCGATATCCTTGCCGTTCACAACAATTTTTCCACTGCCGTCGCGCAAAAATACACGAGCTGTAGCGGTCTTTCTTCTTCCTGTTCCGATAGCAATATTCTTTATCGTAGCCATTCTATTAACTCCTGCCTATACGCTTACACTTCAAGCGGTTTGGGGTTCTGAGCTCCGTGGGGATGCTCTGCGCCTTCATAAATCTTGAGATTGCCGAGCATTTTGCGTCCGAGGCGTCCGTTCGGCAACATTCCGTTGATAGTAAGTTTGAGCGGGTCTGTAGGATGGCGTTCAATCAATTTCTTGAAAGAATACGTGCGCAGACCGCGTACAAATCCAGTGTAGTGGCGATACAGGTGGTCGTCTTCTTTGTTACCGGAAACAGCAACCTGAGCGGCGTTGATGATAACAACATAGTCACCCATTTCCTGATTCGGTGTGTAAGTAGCCTTGTTCTTTCCACGAAGAACTGAAGCAGCCTTTGCAGCAACGCGTCCGAGCGGTTTTCCTGCTGCGTCAATGATGTACCAGTCACGTTTCTGGTCTACATCGCGTACAAAAATGGTTTTCATTGTATATACCTTTATCTAAAAAGTCTTCTGCAATTCAGTTAGCATCTCTGAATCGCCAGGTCGTCAGCAATGAGCAGTTGCCAACGCATATACGGGGAGTAATACTATACGATTTAAAAGGAATTAGGTCAAGTATGTAGGCCGGGGCAAAGGCACTAGTTCAGAAAATAATTCAGCACCATATAAATAATTGTTCCGCCAAAAATACTCAGCATGGAATTATTTTTCCACAGATGCAGGAAAATCGTAGCACCTATGCCGACAAGTGACGGAAGTCCAAACGGGGCAGCCTGCAACTGCAAATCCTTAAGACAGTAGACAATCAGAATTGCAATTATCATAGAAGGAATATATTTTTCTACAAATCGGATGATTGCAGGCGGTTCTTTTTTGCTGAAAACCAGAAAGGGAAAGGCGCGGAGCAGAAAAAGCAGCAGGGCAGTAAAGACAGATGCAATCAGTGCGGCAGACAGACTCAGTTTCATTCAGTCTTCTCCTTCTCAGCTTCATGAAATTTACGGCTTCTCATGACGGTAAGTACAAAAAGTCCCAGGGCAATCGCAGTAAGCAGAATGTGCTGAGCCGGAAGAATGCCCAGACGGAAAAGGATGATTGCCGCAAGCGCCGTACAAATGCCGGTAAGGGGCGGAAGAATGTCATGACTGGCCTTAATCTGATTTATCAGCAGCACGACAAAGAGAGCCGTAAGGGCAAAATCAACACCCGCAAAATCATAGGGAATAAGCGTACCCATCAGAGCCCCAATTACACTGCCAGTAATCCAGTAGAGCCAGTCAAAAAGCGCAATTGTTCCATAATATTCACCCGCATCCGCATCCTCCGGAACATTCACTCCCGTTAAAAGGGCATAGGTTTCATCTGTAAGGGCAAACATCAGAAAATAACGGATTTTTCCCACATTCTTGAATTTTGAAATCAGGGAAAGTCCGTAAAAAATGTGGCGGATATTCACAAAAAACTGAGCGACAAGAATGGCAAGAAGAGGTGTTCCCGCGGCATAGAGCCCGACCGCCATGTACTGACCAGCCCCGGCATACATCAAAACGCTCATAATGGGTGCAAGCCACCAGGGATATCCCGCATTCACAAGCATGAGTCCAAAAGGGATGCCGATGGCTATGTAACCAAAAAAGACCGGAATAGTCGTCTTTATGGCCCGATGAAAATTAGACTGGTCAAGCATTGTTCAACTGTATACTCTTTCTGTTGAATTTTCAAGCGAAGTGTGCGATGATAGAAAAAGCAGGAAGCGGTTACAATCTTAGCCGTGACTTCCTGCACGACCGCTAACGCGGAATTAAATAGGAGAAAATATATGTTTGCTATTATCATCGGTCTGGCACTTATCGCATTTGCGGTAGCCGCATGTCTTCCCAACTGTCTTAACTGGGGCGCGGACATCATCATGGTCTTAAAGGGAGCCGCTCCCGTCCTGGCTGCATTCGTAGGCCTCATCGCCGTTTTCATCGGATTTGCAGACATCAAAGATAAAAAAGAAGCAAAAAAAGAAGAAGCGGCAAAAGAAGCTGAGGAAAAATAATGGCGTTACCCGCTTACGCGGGTCGCTATGTCCGCCCTTCGCTACGCTCATGCGCGGCTTATTCGCCACGCACTGCGGGGCTCCCAGCGCTAACGTTTTTCGCTGCCTGTCATTGATTCTGACACACTATAGTCCATATTTTTCTACTAAAACACAAAAACTATTTTTTACCGGCTCTGGCAACACATCCAGTTTACGTAATAACAAAGCGTATTTTTTCAACAGCTTGAAATCATCACTTGAAAATCCATTTAAATCCGCCGATCTTACTTTTACAGAGACATTTCCCGTAACAAGATATTCTACACTTACTCCAAGGGCCTGTGCAATTTTTACTGCATTATCGGCAATGGGTTCGGTATTTTTTTCTGCAAGATAGTGGTCTATCGTTCCTTTTGGGACTCCACTCTTCTCCGCCAGCTCTTTTACAATCATCCCCTGATAATTCAGTTCATCCCGCAAGTTATCTTTAAAACTCATAAAAAAAATGATTAAGCAAATGTGATTATTTTTGTAATTAAATATACAAAGTCGTCCATTTGTGATATAAAATAATCAAGTTTGATTATCAGATGTACATAATTACACATATCTGATTTCTCACTTAAGGTTGCCATGTCACATAGCCATAACAAGCCGTTCATAAAATGGGCTGGCGGTAAGGAAAAAGAGCTAGCAATAATAGAAGAACATCTTCCTTCACATTTTAAACGCTACATAGAACCATTTGTAGGTGGCGGTGCCGTATTTCTAAACACTGATGCCCAGGAATTTTTTATAAACGACAAATCCCACGAACTCATTTCGCTTTATAAACTTATTCAAAGTGAAAACAGCGTCTTTTTTAATTGCCTCCATGGAATATGTACAAAATGGGACAGCATTGCCGTCTTTTCAGAGCAACATGCGGCTGAATTTCAGTCACTCTATACAGATTCTTCTGACACCCAGATTGAAGGTTTTATTCAGCTGCACGAAAAAGAATTCAGCAGTCTTCTTCTTGATGCAAGTCACAAACATATCCTTCTTTCAGAAATAAAAAAAAATCTTACATCAAAATTAAAGAGAATTAAAAAGATAGCATTGCAAAAAGGCGGAATAACTACACCTGAGATATACGAGAATTTAGAATGTTCATTACACAGTGCCTTTTATATGTATATCAGGCATTTGTACAATACGGTTTCATTTGCGGGCAATACAGAATTTTACACCGCCCTCTTCTATTTTATTCGTGAATACTGTTATTCCTCTATGTTCCGCTACAATGCTCAGGGAAAGTTTAATGTGCCTTACGGAGGAATAAGTTATGACAAAGCAACATATGAGTTTTTTGGCTTTGGTTTTGTAGACGAAAAGGGGGTCATTCATTCGACAAAAGTTGGAAATCTTATTCTGGAAAATAATTTTGACAGCGAAGATTTTTTAAAGCAAATTCTTAAGATGAATTTTCCAAACGCATCGTACAAAAAAAGTGAAATCGGTGCATGGCACATATTTCCCATGCATGTGCTGATTCAGGCGTTGCAAAAATTCGATTCCCTAAACAGAAGCGAATTGATTTTGCTGTTTGGATGTACAAAAGAAGACATGATACCGCAAACACTGACGGCAATTTCAAAATTCAAAGCAGAATATCAAAGTCTGCAGAACAAGCAGAAAAACATCAAATTACTTTGCGAAAAAATCTACACAGACACGTATGGCAGGCTCGACAATAAGATTGACTCCATGTACGATTACGCCGACGCTTTTGCCCGAGCGCTATTATATACAGGACTATTCTCTTCACATGGGCCGGGAATTTCTGCCAAAATACGCATTGCAGAGCATTCAAAATTAAAGTTCAGGCTTCTGGCTAAAAACTATGTTTTTTCATATAACACTTGGAAAAGTGAATCAGAGTATTGGGAGTGGTTTGGAAATCCAGATGCAATTTGCCTTCCTTGGGATAATTCCGCAAACAGAAAGCTGATTATTCAAGAGAAGATTAACCTAATCAGACAGTTGGAAAGTGTATCAGCAGGAGTTACTGCGCAAAAAATTCAAAATGATCTGCAAGGCATTACCAGCATCTTTTCCCATACAAACTCGGACACAGATACAAAAAAACTTGAAAAACAGTTAATCACTTATATTACAAATGTAAACGAGAGTAATTTTATACACCATCTCGCATTTACCGAACAGTCAAGGCAAGAAATTCTAAATCGCTTTATGCTCATTCTGAAGGACGATGATATGAGCGCTCTCTGGCTGGAAGTAAACACATGGAAATCCCTGCTTGCAATACAAGGGGACAAGCAGTTAAAGCGTAATTTTAACATTGAGGAAGATTTAACGCCAAAAAGTTTCGCACCGGGAATTGGAAATACACCGGATATGGAATTGTATGCCGGAAGCTATATCATTCTGCCGGAGGTATCCCTAATGACAGGCATACGCCAATGGGAACATGAGGGATCAAGCGTTATAGATCATGTTTATAAATTTATAAAAGAAAATGATGACAAAAATGTATTCGGACTGTTCATTTCCTCAAGCATAAACATCCGCACCAAATGGCAGTTTTTTATTCTGAACAAAGAAAGTTGGATTGGAAAACCCGTACCTGTCATACCGATGACCATTACCATGTATTCAGATGTTATTGCCTTTATATATGAACATGAGGCACCGATAATGGATTTCATTTCACTTCTGGTTAATATACATCACTTATCTTTAGTAAGCGCAAACTTTGACAGTTGGTATAATGACAGCGAAAAAGTCATAAATTCCTGGAAGAATAAAATCATACAAAGCAGTATTTAATCTTTTTGTAAAAGAAGACGGGGGGCGTTACGGGGGGGGCACCCCCGTTAGAAAGGGGTATGGGTGCAACAGCGTGCACCCTAGGGGAAAGGCTTTTCCCCTAAAAATAATCGAAATAAATCCCTCAAATCTATTGAATAGATTGCGCATTCGTTCTATTGTAAAACCTTAGAGGAAATAGCGTGAAAGGAAGTCAGGTTACTATTGACCATGTGTCAAAGCGATTCGGTGATTTTGTCGCCCTGGACGACATCAACATTACGATTAAGCCGGGGGAATTTTTCTCCCTGCTTGGTCCTTCCGGTTGTGGAAAAACAACTTTGCTGCGCATCATTGCCGGATTTGAATATCCTGATGAAGGCGCGGTACTCTTTGATGAAGAAAACGTCATCCCTTACCCTCCCAACAAGCGTCAGGCAAACACGGTTTTTCAGACCTACGCTCTGTTCCCGCATTTGAGTGTGTATGACAATGTTGCATTTCCGCTCAAATTAAAAAAACTACCCAAAGATGAAATTGATGCAAAGGTAAGGGAATACCTCAAACTTGTACAGCTTGAAGCCCACATGTTCAAAAAGCCGAACCAGCTTTCTGGTGGTCAGCGTCAGCGTGTTGCCATTGCGCGCGCATTGATTAACGAGCCTAAGGTTCTGCTTCTGGACGAACCCCTTTCCGCACTGGATGCAAAACTGCGTGCAAACCTGCTGATTGACCTTGACGCACTGCACGATAAAATCGGCATTACCTTCATTTATGTTACCCATGACCAGAGTGAAGCTCTGGCAGTAAGCGACCGCATTGCAGTTATGAACAGTGGTCACGTCCTGCAGGTGGGAACTCCATTTGAAATTTACGAAAGCCCCGCAACACAGTTTGTTGCCCAGTTTATCGGCGAAACAAATCTCTTTGAAAGCACGGTAGTAAAATGTGAAGAATACAAGGTGCCGGGCAAAGCTGACATCGAACACATGGTCACCCTGAACACTCCCGCCCTGGGCATGCAGGCACAGCTTACGGGAGAAACCGCCGCTACACGCGAAGAAGATAAAAATATTCTGGTCACCGACTACGAACATACCGACGAGGGACAGAAAGTGGCTTTCACTATCCGTCCCGAAAAAATCCGCATTACGCTGGAAGAACCTAAATTTGCCGGACGCAAGGACATCAACGTATTTAAGGGCGTGGTGGAAGAACCGGTCTACACAGGCTTCCAGTCAAAATTCTATGTACGTCTTGAAAACGGAACAATCGTAAAAGTCTTCAAGCAGCATACGAATTACCTTGATGACGGGCCCGAAATCGCATGGAAAGACACCGTGTACATTTCCTGGGCGGCAAACGACGGCTATATCGTAGAGGACATCCATAAATGAGTGGCGAAAAAACAACCTCAGACGGTGCAGAAAAAGCAGGCGGGCAGAATTTTCTGCTCAGACTTGCGGCAAAAGCCCGCAGCGCGAAATACAAAAAATACAATCCCGGTCCCGCTTATGCCTATCCCATGGGACTCTGGTTTACACTCTTCTTTGTAGTACCGCTCATCATCATCGTGGCATATTCATTTATGAAGCGCGATGTTTACGGCGGCGTTATCCGCGAATTTACGCTGAAAGCATATCAGCAGATGCTGGTGCCTGCCTACGGCATGATTTTTCTGCGGACTCTTTTCATTACGGTGGTTTCTACAGCCATTACCATTATAATTGCCCTTCCCTGCGGCTATGCCATGGCCCGGAGTAAGCGCCAGACACTGCTGCTGGTGCTCGTTGTCATTCCTTTTTTGACAAACAGCCTTATCCGCATTTTTGCATGGATGACAATTCTGGGCGACAACGGTCTTTTGAATTCGATTTTTCATTTTTTCTGGAACATTAAGCATGCGCTGGGCTTTGGCGGCAGTGAATTTGTTCCTCATAAATTCATGTTTACAAAAGGGGCGGTTATTCTGGTAAGCATTTACATGTACCTTCCCTACGCAATTCTGCCGATTTTTACAGCTGTTGACCGCTTTGACTTCAGTCTTCTGGAAGCGGCCCGGGATTTGGGTGCAACAAAACCCCAGTCCATGTTCAAGGTTCTGATTCCCGGTGTAAAGAGCGGCATTGTAAGCGCACTGATTTTTACTTTCATTCCTATTTTCGGTACTTACACAGTGCCTCAGCTGGTGGGCGGAAAAGACTCCTACATGCTGGGCAATATTATCGTTGATCAGGTGCAGAAGGTACGCAACTGGCCGCTCGCATCTGCATTCAGTCTGGTAATCACCGCTGTCTCCATGATTGCAATTCTCTGGATGCTTTCTACAAACCGCAAGGAAGCAAACCTGAAAAAGATGTCTACAAAAGAAGATACGGCGGCAAATACAAACACACCGCTTCTGGCCACAGATCTTAAAAAAGGCAACATCATCGCTGCCGCACAGACTAAAACGGAGGGTGAGCAATGAAATTCAACCCCTACAAGCTCTTTACCCGGGTAAAACGCTCCAGTGAAAACGCACGCCATGCAAAACGCAGCTGGCGAAAGCGTGCTCCTCAATTCAGTCTGTCAAACACAGTACTCTGCCTTTCACTTCTGTTTCTCTTCATTCCTCTCTTTGTAATCACTTTCTATTCCTTTAATTCAGCAAAGGATACGACCTTCCAGAGTTTTTCTTTTGTCTGGTATGAAAAACTGATTTTTGACTCCACAGATTTGTGGTCAGCCCTCTTTAACAGTCTTCTGGTTGCAGTCACTTCTTCTCTGGTAGCTACCCTTCTGGGAACTCTGGCAGCAATCGGAATAACATGGTACAAATTCTTTGGAAAATCCTATATCCAGTCCATCAGTTTTTTACCCATGGTTCTGCCTGAAGTCATCATGGGTGTTTCCCTCCTGATTTTTTTCAGCGGAATCAAGATGTCACTGGGACTTTTTACCATTTTTATCGCACACACAACCTTCTGTCTCCCCTTCGTCTATCTTATGGTGAGTGCCAGAATTGATGAATTTGACTATTCAATCATAGAAGCCAGCCACGATCTGGGAGCAAATGAATGGCAGACGCTCTACAAGGTAATCATTCCCGCAATCATGCCCGGCATTGTCAGCGGTTTTGCCATGAGCGTTACCATGTCTCTGGAAGACTATGTCATCACTTCACTTGTAAGTGGTCCGGGAAGTACTACGCTCCCCCTCTATGTCTATTCCATGATTCGTTTTGGTGTAAGCCCGGTAATCAATTCGCTTTCATTCGTATTGATTTTAGGCATCTGTGTTCTCGTGTTTATCCTGCGCAAGGGACTGAAAAGTTTTGCAAGCGCAAGATGATAAATTTATAAGGCTCGCCTAAGCAAGTCTCATATTCTTCATATTTTTGAGGTCGGTACAGCATGAAAAAATGTATCGCTAAAATCGCACTCGCAGCACTGGGATTCGCTGCAACGATGGGTCTTGTTTCCTGCAACAAAAAGGAAGACAGGACATTGTATCTCTACAACTGGACGTACTACACTCCTGAATCCGTAATCATGCAGTTTGAAAAAGAATTTAACTGCACGGTAAAAGTGGACAGCTATGCGTCAAATGAAGAGATGTATGCAAAACTCCGCGCCGGTGCAAAGGGATACGACATCGTAGTTCCCTCACAGGACTACACTTCAATTATGATTGCACAGGGAATGCTGCGCGAACTTGATCAGACAAAAATGACCAACCGCGAAAACATCAATCCCCTGGTTCTGGAAAAAGCAAGCTATGACCCCGACATGAAATATGCCGTTCCCTATTATTTTGGTGCAGCCGGAATTGCCGTAAACAAACTGAAGGCTACTGCTGAATACGAACGCACATGGAACATTTTTGCCGACAAGCAGTTTGCAGGCCATGCAACCATGATGGACGATATGCGCGAAGTAATGGGAGACGCTCTGGCTCATCAGGGACACAGCGTTAATTCACTGGATGACGCAGAACTGGAAGCTGCTGCCGATATGATCACCGAGCAGTGGAAACCCAATCTTGTAAAATTTGACGCTGAAGGCTTTGGAAAGTCCTTTGCAAGCGGTGACTTCTGGCTCTGTCAGGGCTATGCTGAAGTCATTTACAGCGAAGTACCCGAAGAAAAATGGGATGAAACAAT
>DFDV01000138.1 GCA_002369025.1 Treponema sp. UBA3819
GTAATTAAGAGAACTCTGAACTGTTTTTTCATTCTGTGCAAATATGGCAGAATGTGACGGTTTATATACATAAAGCCCCCTTTTGTGCAGTCCGACTAATTTGGAGTATAACTCCGAAATAGCCGAAAGTCAAGTTTTTTAAGCGTGAGGGATTGGAGCACCGCCGAAGGCGTTCCGAAATGAAGGAGCATAGCGACGGAATGAAGGAATGAAGCGAAAGCGGAAGTGCGCAAAGCCCGACCCGAGCAAGGCGAGGGTCACGTCCTAAATCTTAAACCCAATCCCTACCAGATTTTTCTTTATCTCTTCTTCGAGCTCGTGGCTCTTTGCGAACATTCCGCTAAGTTCGGTGGTCAGGCGGGCGATGTCTTCTTCGGAAAAGTCGCGGTGCTTGCGGTCTACCATGTGGCCCATGTTGCGGGCATCTATGAAGAGGGTTTTGCCGGTCTGCTTTTAGCCATGATGATGTCCTTTTTTTGATGATAGTTAGTTCTTTATCATATCATAATTTAATTCTTTTGTGATGTCAGAAAATGTAAGGGGTAATATTCTAAGCTTTCACCTTTTTCAATATCCACTTCCAGACAGGAATCACTTCAACAGATATTCTACGAGCAGATTCAGGATCTGGTTTCGCTGGGCTTCCGGGAAGAGGGTGATGGCAGACATGTGGTTGTTGGACGGATGAACAAAAATGTGGACATTGTCGCGCGCCACATCGTTGATTCGCACTGCATACCAGGGATCGCTGTTTCCGTAAATCATAATGATTTTTTCATCGGTGGTCTTAATCCAGTCAGACATTTTTTCCTTCCGCCTGAGCTTTGACTACGCTTTCTCGCAGTCTGTTCAGGCCGGGTTTGTAGTTTCCGAGTTCTGTAAAGCTCTGGAAGTAGTAGGGCGAAAAATCACTGGCCGGACTGTTAGAAGTCTGTGCGGCAGAATCAAGGCATTCGAAGAAGGTTTCCTTTTTTGATTTTGTTCCTTCGCCTAGATTTGAATTGTCGTTGAGAAGCTTGCGTAATTCAGCTGCCTTGTCTTTGTATCGGTCGTCCTCGTTTCCGGCTGTGTCACAAATAAAGTCAAAAAGTCTTGAATCGTATTTGCCATTACAAAGCGGCGCGACATAGGGGATTGTCAGGTCAAGGTCTTCCGGGTGGTAGTAGCAGAGAAGATTTGAGGTCAGACCTCCCTTGCTTGAGCCCTGTGCCAGCCATTTTCCTTTGAGCAGCCTTTTGAGGGAAGTGATGATTGCGTGCAAGTCATCGGCAGCATTTTTTGATGTAGGCTTTCTGTTTGAATCTTCCTTTGGAGGCGTCAGAAGGGTCAAGAAGTGAATTGAAGTAGACAGTATAGATACTTCTATTGTAATCCGTTTTTTTGGTGATTTTTTTCACGCTGACAACATTTGGAAGGGCGCGTAATTGAGACTCACTGCACGGAGCTGGGACAGAGTCTTCAGAATTTTTACAGAATATCAGGGGGAATGACTTAACAATTTCGGGTGGTTTGGTGTATAATTAAAGAATGTTTATAGGCAATACCTTGCGGACGTTGATTGACTTCCACAAAAACGAGCAGAGATTACTTATTCAGGAAAAAGAACATATCAGTTTATTCTGCTCTCAGGTTTTTGCTATAATTTCTCTGATAATGACTGTCATTTTTGGCGTGCTGATGTTTTTTGCACTGCCTTTTTTTAACGTAAAGTATCTGCTTATCTATACAATTTCATTTTTTGTTTTTCTGGTACTTACCTTTTTATTCCGCAGGGTTCATGTGACAAAAAGCCTTCATTATCTGCCTCTTGTCTATACCTTTGTCTTTTATCTCTATGCATTCGGTATTTTTGCGAGCATTTCTTCGGCTTCCGGGCTTGGTTCTCATGCGGCTTCTTCTGTTATCTGTCTGCAGATTATCTTTCCCCTGCTGATTTTTGACCGCTCCTACCGTATCAACCTGATTTTTATTGGTATGTATCTGATGCATTCTGTGCTGTCATATCTCTTCAAGGATTACAGTAACTTTGTGCTGGATATGTTCAATGGTGCTGCCTTTACGCTGGGTGGTATCATAATCGGTCTTTATGAACGCTATGTGCGCCTTTCCAATTTTGAAAAAGACCGTCTGCTGGAGCATCAGAAAAATACTGATATGCTTACAGATTTGCCCAACCGCCGTAAACTTTTTGAGCGTCTGACAGACATTCAGGAAAGCAACGGTGCGCTTGCCGGTCTTTTTATGATTGATATTGACTACTTTAAGATTTACAACGATACCCTGGGCCATCTGACAGGTGACCAGTGCCTGCGTACTCTGGGAAAGTGTTTTGCTGAATTTGGCGAGGAAAATGATTTTGAATTCTACCGCTACGGTGGCGAGGAATTCTGTGCCCTTACTACCAAAGACACCTACGATGAACTTCGTGAGCATGCCGAGCGTCTGCGCCGTAAGGTGGAAAATCTTGCCATGCCCTTTGAGCAGAGCGAAAGAGGAGTGGTAACAATCAGTATCGGTTTTGCACCTCATTATTACACACAGAATTACGAAGTAACGATTAAGCAGGCAGATGACGCTCTTTATAATGCAAAACGTACTGGCCGCAACTGCATCTTTGGCAGCAAATAGACGGCCTTTAACACAATAGAAGAAATTGCACTTGTCAGCATATTCTTAGTGGGAGGAAGATATGTCAGAAGAAGAAATGCAGGCTATGGCTCAGGCTCATGCCCAGGAAAGGGAAATACTTGCAAGAGCCCAGATGATGAAAAAAATCGGACGGAGAATGAGCATTCTGATGGGAGTGTCTCTCAGCTTCTGTCTGTCGCTTTTAGGAAATCTCACTTCAGGTCATTTTACGCTGCTGGGATTTTTGATTAGTTTTGCCGTAAGCACTCTTATCAGCCTGATTATCGGTTTTCTTGTTCCAATGAAAAAAGTTGGCGACAGCCTCGCAAATGCACTGCACCTTAAACCGCGTTCACTGCCGGCCCACTGCGCCGAATCTTTTGTGTCTGACCTTATTTATACGCCGGTCATTACGCTTGCCATGGTAGCGCTTGCATGGAAGATGGCGACAAGCCACGGCGCTCAAATGCCATTCCTTCCGATGTTCCTGCATTCTCTTGTGCTCAGTATGATTGTGGGCTATGTCTTGATTTTTATTCTGATGCCGGTCTTTTTCAAATTAACCACGCGCGGCCAGCTTCCGCTTGAAAATTAGCTTATAAATCCATCCCGCCAGTGCCATAGTTTACCAAATTGACCTCCTGTCAATTTGGTAAACGACGGAGGCTGTCGCTTCCGTCTCGCTTTTCAGCGCACCTCCTGTGCGCCGCCATGTTGTTGTTTAGATTAAAAATCCATCTCTCCAATGCCATAGGGGTTTTGCTAGGGCGTTGGAGAAGGGTTGGGGACGGGTGAAGTCGGGGAGCCAGCTGGTGTCGTCGCTCAGGTCCTGATAGAAAAGATAGTCAAAATCGTAGGCTTCGATTAAATCCTGCAGGTCTGAGTCTTCGCTTGTGGTGACAAGACGGTTTTCAATGGCAGACAGGGCTTTTTTCCTGCGGGCAAGTTCAGACTCGCTGTCCTTAAAGGGCACGGGTGTATACTGGCTCATCAGCGAAATAATTGCCTTTCCGTCTGCATTTGCCTTGAGCCAGTCTAAAACTTCTGCGGTTTCCTCAAAGCGGCCGGGCAAAAAGAGATGCCTGATAATCACACCCTGCAGAATCTTTTCTTTTTTTACGCCGTCCTTTTCTACCTCAACAATGTTCAGCGGATTATGTTCAATCATCCAGGTGAGGGCTTTTTTTGCCTTTTCGCCATAGTCTTCTGCGGCGCATAATTGCCGGGAAAGGGCAGGGTTGAGGGTTTTTAGGTCTGGCAGATAAATTGTCACAAGGCCGTCCAGAAGTTTCAGCATTTCCGGGCTGTCATAGCCGCTGGAATTCCAGCAGATGGGGAGGCTCAGTCCCTGGCGCCGGGCTTCTTCCAGTCCTTCTGCAAGCACCGGAATATGGTGGGAACCGGTTACCAGATTGATGTTTTCAGCACCTGCTTCTTCAAGGCTCAGACACATGCGGGCAAACTCATCTTTTGAAACAGCCCGTCCCATTCCCTGCTGGCTAATCTGGTAGTTCTGGCAGAAGGCACAGCGCAAATTGCATCCGGTAAGGAAAATGGTTCCGCTTCCTCCGTGTACGGTGACCAGAGGTTCTTCGCCAAAGTGCAGGCATGCCAGGGCTACGCGAAGGTCTGCATTTTCCGTACAAAAGCCACGCTTACCCCCTGCGCGGTCTGTTTTACAGGCCCGGGGACATTGAGTACATGCAGTGTATAAAGATGTGTGTGCGCAGAATGAATCGTCAGATGGCATTAGAGGATACCCTTATCCACAATAATGCCCATCATTTTTTCAAGAATGTCCAGAGGCAGGTCTTCGGCTTCGTAGTTTACCAGTTCCTGAAGATTCTTCCAGTCATCAGCGGACAGACTGCCATTTTCATCGTCTTCGCCTGCCAGAAAGGCATTAAAAGCGGACAGTTTTTCCAGATGCTCCTCAGTCGGTTCGTTTACGGCGTCACTAGAAGGCAGAATGTAAGTGTTCAGCCAAAAATCGCTGATGGAATGGGGCAAATCACCCAGAGAAGGATTGCGCTTTTCCAGCAGGTCTGCCAGTTTGTTGCAGGCACGCTTTCCGTCGTAGCGTCCGCCATTGTCCGCCCTTTCGTACTTGATGATTTTTTTTGCTTCAGAAAGAAATTGTTGTGTATCGGTCATTTTTATGCACCTTCCTGCTTGCAGAGTTGTTCTGCGTCAGAGAATGACTGGGGCTTACCCCATACAAATCCCTGGATAAAGTCGCAGTTGTGTTCCTTGAGCAGGGAAAGCTGTTGTTCGTTTTCAACGCCTTCAGAAATTACTTCGCAGTTCATGATGTGGCCCATGTAAATAACGGAATCCACCATGTCGCGCATAGTCTGGCTTGTTTCGATGTCGTCAATCAGGCTCTTGTCAATTTTGAGCAGATTGACCGGCAGTTTCATCAGCTGGGCAATAGAAGTGTAGCCTGTACCAAAGTCATCAAGCGCAATCTGTACGCCCAGAGCCCGCAATGCCTGAATGTTTGCAATCGTGGTTTCCATGGACTCCGCAAAAGAGTATTCGGTGATTTCAATTTCAAGATTATTTGACGGAAACTGAGTTTCATCCAGCAGCTTTTCAATTTTTTCTGCAAAATGGTCGCTGCCAATATTTTTTGCAGACACATTGATGGACAGGATGCAGCCTTTTTTCATGGAATCGAGAATGGGCTTGAATTCTGTCATGGCGCGGCGCAGAACGTAGTCGTCAATCTTTATAATCAGATTGCTCTTTTCTGCAGCGGGAATAAAATAGCCTGGACTGACGATAGAGCCGTCCGGTTTTTTGCAGCGGATAAGGGTTTCAAAGCCGCGCAGTTTCTTTTTCCCGGTGGTAAACTGGGGCTGATAAACCAGATAGAAATAGTCATGTTCCAGACTTTCACGGATAAGGAATTCCGCTTCTTTCTGCTTGGTCTCCGCATTTTCCATGGATTCGTCAAATACACAGACTTTTGACTCTCTGTTTCTTGTGGCCAGCATGGCAGTTTCTGCATCTTTAAGAATGGCGGAAGCATTTTTTCGTGTGAATGCAGGCTTTTCAATAAAGGTGATGCCGGCCGCAAAGGTGACCATGCAGGTTTTTCCTGTTTCCAGACTGCTGTTTGAAAGGACGATGGACATGGGCTGGGGTTTGACCAGACTTTTTGTTTTCTGCAGGGCTTCATCTACCGAACTGACATTGTTAAAGACGACGGCAAAAGTGGGGCCGGTGATTGTAAAAACCATGTCATCTTTTTCCAGCTGTGAGGTAAATTTGTTTGCAACCTGCTGAAGAATGTAGTCTCCCGCCTGCATGCCAAAATCATTGTTAATCTGCTTAAAGCTTTCAATTTCTACACATACCAGGGCAAGGGGATTATTTTCGTTCATCCGTTCAGTCATTTCCCTTGCATAACTGCGCCTGTTCCTCAATCCGGTGATGTAGTCTGTCAGACTGTTGAGGGAGGCTTTTTTGTAGAATGAATAGATAATCAGAAGCGTAACAAATGAAATGATAGTACTGACCACTCCCGGCAGTGAAGACAGAGTGTGGTAGTGGACGATTGGCATAAGGGAACTGACCAGTGCCCGGCAGGACAAGATGGACGCAATGACAATGCCGATTTTATAACTGGCAAAGACCATGAGGATACAGGTCAGCGTTTGCAGGGCAGAAAAAATTCCCTGTATGGAAATCATTGGAATGATAAAGGAACCTAAACGGATGACCTGTTCTCTTGCCTGGCCGATATAACTGATAAGAAAAGCACAGGCTAAATTTAATATCGTACAAAGGACGAGGACGAATGTTCTTCGTGAAATATGTTTCACATGCAACTCCATGATAATCTATATTTACACTTTTGTTGCTTCAATAATTATACCATAAAACGGCTGAAAGTAAAGAAGCAGATATCAAAGAAATATCAAAATTTTGTGTCTATTTGGAAGAAAGTTTGAGAAAAAAGCCAAAAAGATTTTCATTTTACGTGCATTTTCCCCCATTTTTTTCTTGACTTTTGCCACCGCAGAAAGTACACTAAGAGTATGGACTTGAAAACTGTTTTAACACCGGAAACGGTAGAATTGCATCTCAAAGGAAAAACAAAAGAAGAAATTATTGATGAGATGCTGGAAATCCTCATTAAGGCTGGCAAAGTAACCGACAAGGCTGCTGCACGTGAGTGCGTGCTTGATCGCGAACGCAAGATGTCAACAGGCATGAAGCACGGAATCGCTATTCCGCACGGAAAGACTGACACTGTGTCCGATTTGGTAGCATGTATCGGTATTTCTGACAATCCTGTGGATTTTGATTCTCTGGATCAGGAACCGTGCCGTATCTTCATTATGACACTTTCCCCGGTCAACAAAACAGGACCACACCTGCAGTTCTTGGCAGAAGTGAGCCTGCTCTTTAAGAGTGCAGAAAAACGTGCTCAGATTCTGGCAACTCAGGATAAGGCAGAAGTCATTAAAATCCTGACTGACTAGTTTGTTGAGTCATACATTTATCTGGCTCGTAGAAAGACCCTTGCAAGACAGGGTCTTTTTTTGTTGGAGAAAAAAATGAAACTGGAAAAAGTATTTGAAGTAAAAGACCGTGCCCTCTATAAAATCGGAGGAGATGCGGTGAATACAGACGGCATGGCAAAAAGCGTGGCATGGAGCCAGGTAGAACCTGAGGCAGAAGCCTATGACGAAGCCTTTCTGGCAGCCCTGCGGGAAGAACTGAAGGCTCTGGAAGATGCCGGTAAATTTGTCTACATAGATGCTCTTTTTGACAAAGAAGGAGATGCCGCTTCCTTTACGGCCGCCATGAAGCACTGTGCAAGGCGCATTAAGGACTGCGTGTCTGTGGCAGGCTTTTCTATTCCCCAGGCCCTTGCAAAAGACGGTTTTGCGGAAGGCAGCCCTGCAGCGGACTATATAGCAGAGCTTTCTCAAAAACACGGGCAGTATGTATTCTTCTGTAAAGATGCGCCAGAAGGTCTTGTAAATCTGCAATAAACCGCAATGTTTGCGAAATATTGCAGTAAAATAAGGTAAAATGTTATAAAATTCCATTGACTTAAAAGGCCTTCTGTGAGATGATGAAAGCATGAATTCGTATACCAAACGTCTTTTAGAAGGAACTGTCTCACTGAGCCTGTTTTTGCTGACTATTTGTCTGCTGGTGTACTTTCTTGTTCCTGCCGCAGAAAAGCCGGCGGATTCGCTTGATTTTAATTCTCACTCTGCAATTCTTTATGCAGATTCTGACACTTTTGTTGCCGACGCTTCCTGGAAAAACGATGATTTTGATGCATTTTCTGCCCGCGACGACAAGGGACTGGCTCTTTACCGTTCACCAAAAACCCGCCCGGCTGTAGAATGGTTTTACACCAATATTGCAGGCAGCCGCGAAGTTGCTCTGGCAATTCTGGAAAATGCTGACAGAAACGACATCCCTGTGGCTCTGGCTTTTTCCCTTGCCTACATCGAAAGCAAATATAAGCCGGGTGCAATAAATAAGAATACAAATTACACGATTGACCGCGGACTTTTCCAGCTGAACAGCGCATCATTTCCCAAACTGACTGAGGCAGATTTCTTTGATCCCAACACCAGTGCAAAATATGGAATGAAACATCTGCGTTTCTGTATGGATGTGGCAGGAAATGAAGTGACCGCTCTGGCTATGTACAATGCCGGCACAACCCGCGTCAAAAACAATGAAACTCCCCAGCATACATTGAACTATGTTGGCAAGATAGAAAACTACCGTGGCCGTCTGGAAGGACTTTTTACCGCAGAGGTCTATGAATTCTTTCAGAGTCAGAACGGTGGCGTAGAACTTGCCATGGTTGCCCGCTAAGGGGAAAAGCCTTTCCCCTGCGCCGCACTCCGTTGCGCCGCACCCCATTCTCCTAAGGGCTGCGCCCTTAAAATCCTGCTTTATTTTTCCAGATAGCCTGTATATTTTTCAGTTTCCAGAATATTTTTTGCGTTTTGAATGCGTTCTGCGTCCGGCATGGGCGTGTCTCTGAGCGGGTAGCTGATGCCCAGATTGTCGTATTTAGAAATGGCAAGGCTGTGGTAGGGAAGAATTTCAACTCGCTTTACATTGTGCAGGCTGCGGATAAAATCTCTTGTTTTTGTAAGGTATTCATCATTGTCGCTTAAGCCCGGCACCAGTACATGGCGAATCCAGATGGGTTTATTGATTTGGTCCAGGTAGTGGAACATGTCCATGATGTGGTCATTTCCCATACCAGTGAGTTTTTTGTGTTCGGCGGGGTCTATGTGCTTGATGTCCATTAAAAGAAGGTCTGTATAGCCCATCAGTTCTTCAAATTTGCTGAACCAGGCAGGGCTGCGGTTAAAGGGGCCGCCGGATGTGTCGATGCAGGTGTGTATGCCTTCTTCTTTTGCACGCTTAAAGAGGTCAATCAGAAAGTCAATCTGGGCAAGGGGTTCGCCGCCGCTTACGGTTATTCCGCCTTCGTCTCCCCAGTATTCACGGTATCGCATGGCTTTTTTGAGCACGTCCTCTGCAGACCATTCTTCACCGCCACTGAATTCCCAGGTTTCCGGGTTGTGGCAGAAAAGACAGCGCATGGGACAGCCCTGCAAAAAAACAATAAATCGCACCCCCGGGCCGTCTACAGAGCCAAAGGATTCAAATTTAGAAATTTTACCGATTGTTTTACCGTCATTCATAATGTGCACCTTAATTATTTCTTCTCACGAAGCGGGGTTCTTAGGGGCAGACGCTCCTGAGCCGTGCTGGAAGAGTGATGGGGTCAGGAGAAGAGAGGAGCAACGCTTCGGAGTAGAGGTTCCTCTCTTCCCCTGGTGAAGGGGGTACACAGGGGTTCTCCCCTGTGTTGTGTTGTTATAGCGCGGCGTGGCAGGTACGGGCGATAACGTCGTCCTGCTGCTCTTTGGTCAGGTTGATAAAGCGTACTGCGTAGCCTGAAACACGAACCGTGAAGTTTGCATATTCGGGCTTTTCGGGGTGAGCCTGGCAGTCCTTAAGCTTTTCTACGCCAAAGACGTTTACGTTCAGGTGGTGTGCACCCTTTGCAAAGTAACCGTCCATAACATTTACCAGATTCTTTACGCGTTCTGCTTCGTCATGTCCCAGAGCGGACGGGTTGATTGTCTGTGTATTTGAGATACCATCCAGTGCGTACTCGTAGGGAACCTTTGCCACAGAGTTGAGTGAAGCCACAAGGCCGTTTGTTTCAGCTCCGTAAGAGGGGTTTGCTCCCGGTGAGAAGGGTGCGTGTGCAGGGCGTCCGTTGGGCAGGGCACCAGTTGCCTTTCCATATACAACGTTTGAAGTAATGGTAAGGATTGAAGTGGTGGGTTCTGCGTTGCGGTATGTGTGGTGCTTCTTGATTTTGCCGATGAAAGTCTTGAGCAGCCACTTTGCAATTTCGTCTGCGCGGTCGTCATCCTGACCGTAGCGGGGGAAGTCGCCTTCTACCTTAAAGTCGTATGCCATGTTGGGGGCAAAAATCCTGTTGCCTTTCTTGTCGGTGATGTCGATGTCGCGGCGGAGAACCTTTACCTTTGCGTACTTGATTGCAGAGATTGAATCAACAACGTGGCTGAAGCCTGCAATACCGGTTGCAAATGTGCGGCGAACATCGGTGTCGATAAGGGCCAGCTCTGCTGCTTCGTAGTAGTATTTGTCGTGCATGTAGTGGATGGCGTTCAGTGCATTTACATAGAGACCAGCCAGCCAGTCCAGCATGATGTCATACTTGTGCATTACTTCATTGTAGTCCAGATATTCGCTGGTGATGGGCTGCAGCTCAGGACCAACCTGTACGCCCGGTGTCAGGCCAGCTTCTTCATCGCGGCCACCGTTGATTGCGTAGAGCAGGGCTTTTGCAAGGTTTGCACGTGCACCAAAGAACTGCATTTCCTTACCAGTCTGTGTTGCAGAGACACAGCAGCAGATTGAGTAGTCATCACCCCAGATTGGACGCATAACATCGTCGTTTTCGTACTGGATTGAAGAGGTGTCGATAGAAATTTTTGCCGCGTACTTGCGGAAGTTTTCGGGCAGTCTCTTTGAGTAGAGAACGGTGATGTTGGGCTCGGGAGAGGGACCCATGTTTTCCAGAGTGTGCAGGAAGCGGAAGTCGTTCTTTGTAACCATTGAGCGTCCGTCCTGGCCAAGGCCTGCAACTTCCAGTGTTGCCCAGATGGGGTCGCCGGAGAAGAGGTTGTTGTAAGATTCGATACGGGCAAAGCGAACCATGCGGAACTTCATGACCATGTGGTCTACCAGTTCCTGTGCTTCTTTTTCTGTAATGACGCCGTTCTTCAGGTCGCGTTCGATGTAGATGTCCAGGAAGGTTGCGATACGTCCGACAGACATAGCGGCACCGTTCTGGGTTTTGATTGCAGCCAGATAGCCGAAGTAGAGCCACTGGAATGCTTCTTTTGCATTCTTTGCAGGCTGTGAAATGTCAAAGCCGTACATAGCAGCCATTTCTTTCATCTGCTTGAGGGCTTTAATCTGTTCTGCAACTTCTTCGCGCAGGCGGATAACGTCATCAGTCATGGTTCCGTCACCGATGTTTGCAAAGTCGTTTTCCTTTGACTTAATCAGGAAGTCGATACCGTAGAGGGCTACGCGACGGTAGTCACCAACGATGCGTCCGCGGCCATAGGTGTCAGGCAGACCGGTAAGGATGTGTGCTGAACGTGCCTTGCGGATTTCGGGAGTGTAAACCTGGAATACTGCGTCTGAGTGTGTCTTGTGGTACTCAGTAAAGATTTTGTGCAGTTCGGGATTGGGCTTGTAGCCGTACATTTCGCAGCTCTGTTCTGCCATGCGGATTCCGCCAAAGGGCATGAATGCTCTCTTGAGGGGCTTGTCAGTCTGCAGACCTACAACTTTCTCCAGCTTTTTGCCTTCTTCGCAGATGTAGCCGGGTTTGTGTGCGGTAAGGCCTGTAACGATGTCTGTATCAAGATCGAGGACACCGCTTCTTTCCTTTCCATCAAGACCTGTTGATTTTTTGTCGTGTTCTGCTTTCTGGAGACGCTGCA
Organism: Treponema sp. UBA3819; assembly: GCA_002369025.1. Classification (GTDB taxonomy): domain Bacteria; phylum Spirochaetota; class Spirochaetia; order Treponematales; family Treponemataceae; genus Treponema_D. Next base: position 11,682 of record DFDV01000138.1, read on the forward strand.
GTTCATTGAACAAAGTATTCGTGGCATCAGTAGGACCTGCCAAGAATGATGAGTCTCCATCGTATGGGGTGTAATTTAGCTGAATAAACTCGCGGACATTTACTTCGTCCTGCCAGAGCCGACCGGTTTTAAAGCCTTTCCATGCTTCCTGTTCTGCCATAGAATCTCCTTGGCTTGTTGGAGACACTATACCCTTGAACCGCTGCAAAGCCAGCATAGACAGGCCGACCCGCGGGGTCATCTTTCATAAAGAAGAGATAACAGATTTCAGAGGGCTTGTGTCTAGCAAGCAATATTATTAAAGCCGTCGCTATGCAACGGTGTCTTTTGCCCCATCAATATACTCTTTTCTCTTATAAAAGGCAATGGATAAATAGTGTTTTTTAAAAGAAATTTAATGAAAGTACACTAAATGTGGAAAGTCCGCCGGTAAAAATTTTCTCTTTTGTTTACAGGCCGTCAAATCATAATTTGACAAATCGAAAGCCAGAGAATTTGCAGCGGTGCATAATATGACGCTCATTGAGGCGCTGTCCTTTTTTATAACTATACAAATTTGCTTGACAAGTGTAATTATAAAATGTATAGTAGTATATTGGGAATACCGCACAGGTAGGCTGTCTCCTATTACATCAATAGGAGGCCCGTGCTTATGACGAATTATGATATTGCAATGCTCATCATTGCAATTCTGAATTTGATTGTAAATGCACTCGCTCTCTATAACCAAGTTAGAAAGAGTTGAAAAAGAATAAAGCCTGCCCCAGTGACCAACTCCGGCAGGCTTTGAGAAAAAACTAAGGAGACAGTCGCTAGTGCGGCATTCCCTTATGTTTTTACTATACCACATTCTTCGGAAAAGTCAAGAATATGAAGTTTTGAGCAATATGATGGTATGTTAGCCGCGAGGGCCTGCCCGAAAAATTTTTCAAAAAAAGTAAAAAAAAATTGCAAATTTTGCTTGCATTATCCGGAAAGTGTGCTAACATAATAAGTGAGGAAGGGCAGGAGATGAGGACCTGACCCCCTTACGTAAAAAGGAGGCGTTATGCAGATCCCGACAAAAATAACACGTCCGACAGGCGTAAAACTGTAAGCGAATACAACTACCTGCAGTTAAGCAGGACCATATTAGAGCTCCCGCACCAGGTGTTGCGCTAGGAGACATATAAGCCACCAGAAGCTGGTGGCTTTTTTTATGCCCTCATGCTATACTGACTGCAATGAGTGAAATTTCTTCTGCATTGAGTGCATTCAGTAAAAAGTTTTCCCGCTTTACCAGGGCTAATCCTTCTGCCAGTCCAAATTTACCGCCAGGAGCGGAGGAGGGAATTCAGCGCAGAATTATGGAAAGGGATGAAGCCTTTTCTGCAGAAGTAATCCGGACCTACACAAAATACCGCTTTCCCTACAAGACTCTGGGAGAAAACTCTGTGGAAGCGGCTACGATAAAAAACGATGAAGATGCCCTTATGGCGGCCTACAATCTTTTTAAGGCAGTTCTTGCCGCAAATGAAGAATTTGGAACGGATCAGACGCGCATCCGGGATGATGTGATTGCCTCGCCCCTTGTTCATAAAACTGCCTATACTCAGGGCGACGATTTTGTCTTTCTTCAGTGCTGGCTGATGTATGAGCAAAAAATAGGAGATTATGTACCTCTTTTTGCCCAAAATAAGGACGGTTCTTACATCCTGCACTTTGAATCTGCTTCTTCTTATCACGCAGACTATAAGAAAAAAGAAATACTTGCGGTGATTCAGGAAGAGTTCTATCCTGTGGCTTAGTTTTGGAAGAAAAAGGATTGAAAGGGAAAGGAAAGCCTTTTTGAAAAGGTGTCCTTTCCCTTTTTAAATTTTATTTTTCAGTGGCTTTCAGATAGCCCTGCCAGTTTTCCGGTGGATTTTCAATAAAATACCTGCATTTTTCCGCATATTTTGCGCTTACGGGGTCTCTGTCTGCCAGATCGTGGAATAAATCTTTTGCTGTGGCAAAGTCACCCTGACGGAAGAGTCCATAAGGATTTTCAAAGGCGGCAAAAGTCGTTTCGTTTTCCTTGTATTCCGCCTCGCTCATGGGAGTGTAGACCAGCACGGGCTCTGTCCGACCCACAACGGCAATATTTGCGATGTTACGGAAGGCAAGATTAGAGCCGTCTGCCTGGGCCGCATCCATGGTGGACTGGGAACACATGGTATAGGTGCCGAACTGCTTGTTGATTCCTTCCAGACGGGATGCCAGATTTACGGTGTCGCCCATCATGGTGTAGTCAAAGCGCTTGCTGGAACCAAAGTTGCCCACGGTTGCGGAGCCTGTGTTTAAGCCGATTCGCTGTTTGACGGGTTTTCCTGTAATTGCCATCAGTTCTTCCTGCATTTCGGCAAGTTTCCGCTGGCATTCCATTGCTGCTTCCAGACCCCGCCGGGCATGGTCTTTCTGAAAAGTCGGTGCGTTCCAGAAGGCGATGATGGCGTCTCCCTCGTACTTGTCGATTGTTCCGCCGTAAGAGAGGATGACATCGGTCATGGCGCTCAGGTAGGTGTTCAGAAAGGCGGAAAGCTGTTCCGGGGAAAGTCCTTCAGAAATAGAGGTAAAGCCCTGAATGTCAGAAAAATACGCGGTTATTTCACGCCTTTCCCCGCCCAATTTTAAGAGTGAGGGATTGTCAATCAGGTTGTTGATGACGGTAGGGCTCAGGTACTGGCTGAATGCCGCCTTGATGTAACGCTTTTGTCTGCCCTCCGTAGCATAGGTGAGGGAAACTGTTGCCGCAAAAGACAGAATAAAGGCGGCCAGAGGGGCTCCAAAGGGAAGTATCAGGCCGTAGTAAAATGCCAGATATGCGGCAAAAATATAGAGGAAAATTCCGGCGACAAAGAGCAGTGCCTGAATAGTCATGCTGTGCATCTGTAACTGGGAAAAAACCGCGCCAAGCAGACAGCCCGCAAGAAGGGTAAAAAATATGATGCAGAGGGCAAGTGGCTCCGGCGTGTCCCGCAGAAAATTTCCCTGCAGAATGGTGTCCAGCTGGGAAATATGTACGCCTACACCGGGATAGGTGACGGCAACCGGGCTTGTACAGATATCGTAAAGTCCGGGAGCATAAAGTCCAAAAAAAACATAGCTTCCTTTAAACTGCCGGGGGTCAAGAATGGATTTTCCCAGAGGGCTACCGTCTTTTTCTGAGCGTTCAATGGCATATTCGCTCTGTAAAATCTGCGCAGCGTTATAGGGAATGTAGCGGCCCAAATCGCGTTGGTAACGGACATACATGCCGCCCTCTTTTGCATGGGGAATGGCAGAAATATCCGGAAGTTTTTTTGCCACGACAAGGTTTGCCAGGGCAAGTCCGGGTTCGCGGGCGGCAGTGTCTGCGTAGAATCTGCTGCGGCGGGCGGTGCCGTCTGCATCCAGTGAACTGGTGACATTTGCCAGCAGTGCGGCAGAGGCGGCAAGGGGCTCTACAGGGAGGACAGGTTTTTCCGCACTGAAATTTGCATCGTAGTATACGGTTTGAATCGCCCGCCCAAAACGCTGACAGGCTGAAGCAAAAGCGTCATCGTCTTCCGGGCCGTAGAGTGATGGCTCGGAATAAATCATATCAAAAGCCACAGAGGCTGCATTTCCCCGGTTAAAAAAATCAATCATGGAAGCATAGGCGGCACGGGGCCATGGCCAGCCCCAGCCCATTTCCTTTTTAGCCCAGTCCAGACTTTTCTGGTCCAGGAGGACAATATTGATTTTTTCTGAGGGAGAAAAATAAGGAGCAGTGACTTTCATGCGGCTGTCGTAACTTTTGTGTTCAATCCAGGAAAAAAAGCCGCCAAAATGGAGAGCGCACACCAGCGCAAAAACCAGTGTGCACAAAAGAGCCAGATGTTTCAGTTTTTTTGTTTTATTCATAGATTAGTCGTCTAAGAGTTTCTTCAGATTCTTTTTTGCATCTTTAAGAGTGTCTTTTGCAGAATCTTTTGCGGCATTTACGCTTTCTTCCAGAGAAGATTTAGCCTTGTCGCCGGCTTCTTTTGCTGCATCTTTTGATTTTTCTGTGGCATCTTTTACATCTTCATTAATTTTCTTTCCGGCCTTAGTAAAATCTTCTTCTGTTGCAGCCTTCAGACCTTTTCCGGCCAGTGCAAGATTGTCTATGGAACTGAGAATCTGGTCGCCGCTGTCAATTTTCTTAGTAGTAAGGCTGCTGTTTGAAATCCATCCGGTTTTTCCGTTTACCTGTACCTGTGTCTTGCTGGATTTGCTTTCCAGAACGGTGCATACATCACCATAGGCAACAGTTGTTACCGTGGAGGCAAAAAAGCTTGTTGAAGACTTTACTTTTGCACTCTTGTCAGCAACATAAACTCTGGCACCTTTTTCAAAAGAAGCGGCAAAAAGAGCTGTCATGGAGAAAAGTGTAAGAATCATAAAAATATGTTTTTTCATAGTAAACCACCTTTTTATAGAAAGATTTGACATATAGTATATCACATGCTTTCTCTTTTCTCAAATGGAAAAAAACGCTAGACTAAAAAAAAGAGGTAGAAAAAATAATGGAAAATCCTTTCGGACACTTACTTCCGGCTTTCATGCAGTTTGTAACGCTTACCGGTGCACGTTTTGTCCTGCTTGTGGGCGTGATGATGTTTTTTGGTTCAGCAGGCGGACGTTTATTTCAGAAACTTAAGATTCCCCAGGTTGTAGGCTACATTGTGACGGGTATTTTGCTGGGTGTTTCAGGTTTATTTGTACTGGGAAAAGAGACGATCGCAGCCCTTAATCCAATCAGTACCATAGCCCTTTCGCTGATAGGCTTTCTGGTCGGTGCGGAACTGAAGATTGATGTGATAAAAAAATACGGAAAGCAGTTTGTCGGCATTCTGCTGGGAGAATCAATTACACCCTTTTTTGTAGTTGGCATTCTGACCGGCGCCGTCTCCTTCTTGTTTACAGGAAACCTTCCCTATTCAATTTCCCTGGGCCTGCTTTTGGGTGCAATCTGTGCCGCAACTGCGCCCGCCGCCACCACGGATGTCTTAAAGGAGTACCGCACAAAAGGTCCCCTCACTACAACGATTCTGGGCATTGTGGCTATGGACGATGCGGTTGCCCTTATTCTCTATGCGGTCGCCGCTACCATTGCATCTCCCTTGCTGGGCGGACACAGCATTTCCCTGGCCTCACAGCTGGCGGCAATTGCCTATGACATTTTTGGTTCCATTGCGATGGGAATGGCCTTTGGCTTTATCCTCAGCCTGATTCTTAAATACACAATGGATGATGACGGCCGGGTTCTGGGATTTTCCCTGGGCATTCTGCTTTTGAGCACAGGCATCTGTGATTTGATTCACCTTGACCACATTCTTTCCGCCATGTTCATCGGCTTTTTTATGACCAATTTTGCCCATAAAAAGACACGACCCATGTTCAGGCTGGTGGAACGCTTTACCCCGCCAATCTATGTGCTTTTCTTTGTAACGGTGGGTGCAAAACTCAATGTCTGGATTTTAACTCCTTTCTTTCTGGTTATCGCCCTGCTCTATGTTGGCGGCCGTACTCTGGGAAAGACAATCGGTTCCCGCCTGGGTGCCCATCTGACCAAAGCTCCGGAAAGCGTACGTAAGTATCTTCCCTTCTGCCTTTTGAGCCAGGCGGGCGTTGCAATCGGCCTGAGTATTGCGGCGGGAAATGACTTTCCGGACAGCGTCGGCCCCCAGATTATGCTGATTATTACGGCAACCACCTTTGTCGTGCAGATTCTTGGTCCTATCTGCGTAAAATATGGTGTAACAAAGGCAGGCGAAGTAGGTCTGAACGTTACGGAAGAAGATATCCTCAAAAAGACCCTGGTCAAAGAAGTTACCGTCAATGGAAAGGCCGTTGCTTCTTCTACATCCTATGCAATTGTAAATGAAAACGACCCCATTGGAAAAATCATCGCTGATTTTGCAACCCATGAAAACATGAACTATGAAGTGCGGGGCAGGGACGGGCTCCTTGTGGGACAGGTTTCCCTTGCACGCATAAAGGATGCCATGCAGATTGGTGCCCTTGCCGACATGATGCCGGTCTTTGATGTCATGGAAAAGCCTGCCGCAACCTGCTTGCCGGAAACACCCCTGCCCGAAGCCTACCAACTTTTTGCCGACCATGACACCGAGGCGATAAACATTGTGGACTCACAGGGTAAGCCCATGGGCATTCTTGAAAAATACACCGTAGACCACTACATCCACACAAAAATCGTTGAGCTTGAGCACAGACTGGAAAACATGGGCTGATTTTTCTGGAAAGCCTTTGCTCCTTTACTTACAGATGATGACCAGATAGAGCTTTTCCATTGGGGAAGGCTCGCTTTTTGTGCGGGTGCATCGAAAAAGAAGAAAGCCTTTTGCTTTCCGATGCGGTGAGCGCCTTCGATTGGGCGAAAGTGAAGAAAGAAGACATATCGATTGACTCATCCTCAAAAATTAGTGGGTAAAACTCACTTTCTTTCCTCTCCGCATACGAATTACAATGCTTCTTATATAAAAAATAAGGAGTTTCTTATGAACAGATTTAAGTATTTATTTCTGGTGGCATATGTTCTGTGTGCAATCGGAATGCTGGCAGTAACTTTGACCTTTGTTGCGTGCAGTAGCGGAGATGACGGTGGAGCACCAACCGGCAATTCGGGAAACAACGGAAATGGCGGTTCGAACTCTGCTTTGGCTGTTTTTACCTGCAATACTGGTTATGATAATCGAACATTGACCTTTTATAATGATTCTACTTTCAAAGCAATTGTAAGTGACAGTAATACACCTCATGCAGTCGGAACATATACACTTGATTCCGGCAACTGGGAAAACGGTACAATCTCAATGACTGCAACATCTGGCACAAAAGCAAGTACATTTACTGGTACTAAAACAATTTCAGCAAAGAAAATAACTTTCAGTAGCAAGACATATATCCTTACCGGCGGAAGCCTCAAAACTCCGTCTGACGAAAGCGGTAATTCTGGAAAAGAACCTTCCCAGACTGAAAAAAAACTTCTTGCGGAATACAACTATGACAATCTGAGCCTTATTTCCTTTTATTCAAACAACACATTCGAATTCAAATATTCGGACCGCAACTATGGTAAAGAATCAGGTACATATTCGCTCGTTGGAAACTGGAACAATGGCTGTGTCGCAATAAAAAACAGCAGTACTTCAAATTACCCCAAAATTGAATCAGGCGTACATGTAATTTCTGATGGAGTGCTGAAAATTTCTTACTATGATTATTCTGTGAAGGAAATTGCAAGCGGAGCCGATAAAAATGTATTCCCGGAAATGGTGTACTTCCCTGACAATAAAGAGTATTCTGAAAAAAAGATTGTCAATTTATTTATTACAAACGATGAAACAAGCGAGTCTAATAAAATTTACCTTGGAAAAATAGCAACTTTCTTTTTCTCAGACAACACATGGCTGTCTACCAAAAAAGCAGACTCTGCCAGCGGTATCCAGACATCTGTATTAGCTACAGGAAGCTATGATGGTGTAATAGATATGAACAATAGAAACTATTCCGACATTACACTTTCATCAGCTGGGGCTCCAAGTGCAAGCACATATACCATTAAAAAAGATGAATTTGGAAGAGTTTTCTTCAATGGGGGGGTCAATAGAAAATATAGATTCGATGCCGATGTTTTTACTTCAAAAGAGAAGTACATAAACTATGACAAAATCAATGCCATTTTTGATGCTCCTGAGAAAAAAGGAGACAATTATACAAAAGAAAAACTTTATGTCTTCTATGAATATGATAGCTCTAGCGGAAAATCTCTTTATGAAGTTTTATCTATTATAACTGCAGGCGATTATACAAACATAGAAGTTTTGGAGTCCTCTACATATTCACTATCTTCTGGTGACTGGTTTGATGGTAACATAAAATTCTCAGATGGTTATTTTGGTAACGAAATTAAAGATCGTGTTATGACAATTGGAAACGTGAAATATACACGCTCATATCCAGAATACAAGGATACTACAGCTGCCAATGGTTCAGCCGCTTTCGCAGCAACTATACTCGGAAGAAAATATGTCGTTAAATTCGACAACGGCACTTATGTACAATATTGCAATGGTCAGGAAGAGGCAAAAGGCACTTATACAATGACAGGTAATTTTACAAACGGAACCATGAGGCTTAATGAAAATCAAGAATATAAAAATGGTTCATGGAAAACAAAATCAGAAATAATCAACTGTACGATTACAAATGGAACTCTTAAAAACACCTATGGTTCATTCACGGCTGTAAGTAGTGATTATGATGTTTCACAGGATAGTTCAACAAGCACAGAATCTGATGCCTATTACGAATCATCATTCGGGGAATCCGCCGTTGCTGTATTCAGATATAAAGATTCAGTCGGCTATGAAACAATTTATTTCTATTCAGACGGAACATGGAAATGTAGAGAATACACATTAGGATTCTATCGTAGTACCGATTATACAGGCAAATGGTCTAGAACATCTGGAAACTGGACTAATGGCGTAATATCTTTTACTGCAGAGACACATAATGAGAGAACTGCTAATTTTGGAACAATTCCTTTAACCATAACAAATGGCAAATTCAAAATGAAAATTTTGGACACTCCGAGCATAGAATCAACAGATTCCAGTCCTGAGTATATAAAACGGTAAATTCAACTAATTGAACTTAAAGTCCGTCTGTCGCGTACAGGCGGGCTTTTTTTACAATAGAACAATCAAAAATCCTGTGGTATAGTATGGAAAAGCAAAATCTTATTATGAAAAACGAAGACTCAAGCAATGTTCGGCACAGTTATTTTCACCTCATCCTCTCCATCCTGATTTTCAGTATTCTCGATTTCTGTGCGACTACTTTCTTTCAGGACATCCTTCATACGCCGCTTTTTTTCGACACGATTTTCATGATTGCCGCTCTTTTTGCTTTCGGTCCTGTCTCTGCCCTTTTTGAATATGTCATTTTTATATCCCTTGTGTGCGTGAAGCTTATTTTTCTTTATGGGAAAACTGACCATGTTTATCTTTACACGCTTTCTGCGCTCACCATCATTCTTGTGACGCATCTTTTTGTCCGGCGCAAGGAAAAACTTCATCAGGGCGTGAACCTCACTTTCCTCTATATTCTGACCGCTTCCATTCTTGCAGGGCTTGCCTGTTCCGTGGTTTCGGGCTTCATCGGGTACTTTACTTACAACTTGAATCAAAAAGACTGGACCTTCGACCAGATTATCTATGCCTTTAACGGAGAACAGTTTGACTTTCTTGCTTCTTCGATTCTGGGAAGAATTCCTGTAATCATTTTGGACAGAATCATCACAACTTTCGCGGGCTTCGGTGTGTACAAAATATATACTCGTATAATGTCGCACAGGCTTTCACGGAGGATGAATTAAATTCTCGAATAAGACTTTATGAAACGAATTACCCTTCCAGCCCTTGCAATAATTGCCTCTCTTTTCTTGTTTTCATGCCATAAAATCGAATCTGTTTCTGAAACTTATTTTGCCGCTCAGCAGGAAACTGAGGCAGCGACTCTCAACGAACATAAATCTGCACCCTCAAAAGACGAAATAATCTCGGAACTCAAAAAGA
>DFDV01000131.1:0-2887 GCA_002369025.1 Treponema sp. UBA3819
CAAGTCTTGTGAAGACATTAGCGTACTTGAAGGATATAAATATGTACCGTTATAAATAAGAAAAGCTTGCTGTGGCGACAGAAATAAATCATTGAATGTTTGAAGCGGAATGGCAAGTGCATAATCAGTATCGATTTTGCACAAGGTAATCCCTACATCAAGGGCTGACCAATCAATTACAACTGGCTTTCCTGCTATATTTGCGGCATCCGTTATCTTCATATAATCAATTTTAGATACCGACGCAGCATCATGATATACTTCAGAAGTTTGAAAAAAGGCATCATAGTTATCAAAAGTACATTTATGCGTAGATAAATCAAAGACTGCATGAGCATTTCGCGCCGTATTAGTTATTGTTACTTTTGTAGAATCTTTTGCTACCGAAGAAACTGTATAATTTGAATTAAGAAACCATTGAAGATATACTGTGGTAAGAGGGATATAGGGAATGTCCGTATTTCCAGTAATAAAACCTATCGGCAGTACACCAACAGTTTGTACGGTATCATCTTTTAGATTTCGCAGTTCAATCATTTTTACTGTAAGATTTACAGGCTGTATATCAAATATTTTTTGTGGCGTACCAGCAAGAAGTGTCCATTTCTTCCCATTATAGACATACGAGCATCCATCACTCGTATTGTAATACGCCCACATATATTCCGGATTCGCAAGTGAGGCATCAAATGAGTAATCTAACAACTTTTTTAATTTTATCTCTAATCTTCTGAGCGGCGGGTTTGTTCGGATTCTGTTTCGGCGTTTATGAATTTGTATTCGTAGCGAACGTTTACGCTGTCTGCACTGGGGAAAGAATTCCAGCGTTTAAGGATGCGCTCCATAAGGGGTTCAAAGAAATCGTCCTTTACGTGAGGCAGGAGAAGAAGATATTGATTCTGACGAATCCGCACCATGATGTCGCTTTTGCGGAGGGATTTTCCCACAATTTCACCAAAAAAGTCACTGATATCGGAAAAAGAATTGCAGGATTCAGCAGGAGAAAGGGTCATAAGCACAGTATAGGCAGATTCCTTGTAACTGCGCACATAACGGAGGAAAAAGCGGTAAACCTGGGTAAAAGCTTCCCGTCCGATAAAATATGCACCATTTGAGATGTTGCGCTCCTCGAAAATCATATTGAGGCTCTGCAAATCTTCTTCCTGAGAAAACTCTTCTCCACCCTCAGTTCTATCGTCACAAAAGGCAAAACTATGCTTTCCATTCTGCTTGACTGTATACAAAGCCTGATCTGCCTGCTGAAAAACAGTTTCAAACTCAGTGCCGTTTTCCGGAACGACAGCCGCACCAATGGAAACGCCCAGAGGAATCGTCATGTTTTCGCCAAGAATTTCTTTTGCCCGGATGACAAGCTGGTCGTTCATGCGCTTACAGATGAGGGAAACAGTGGCACGGTCAGTGCTGTCCGTACAGAATAAAATAAACTCGTCTCCTCCGATTCGTCCGGAAATGTCAGCGGAACGGGTATTTTTTCTCATGATGTCAGCAAATGCCTTAAGAACCTTATCGCCTTTTTCATGTCCATGCAGGTCATTTACCAGCTTAAAAGAGTCCAGGTCAATGATAAGAAGAATACCTTTGCGGATACGGCACAATTCAGTGAGTTTTTCAGTGACAGCACCCTTGTTCAAAAAGCCAGTCAGACTGTCCCGGGAGGCTTCTTCCGTCAATCCTTTGATGAGTTCAAGACTCTTTAAAATATTATCAATACGGCGAAGGAGAACTGAAGCCTGAAATGGTTTACGGATAAAATCAGCAGCACCGCTTTCAAAACCTTTTTTTTCTATGCTTTCACCGTCAGCGCTGGTCATAAAGACAACAGGGACATGTTTTCCAAAGCGCTTTTGTATTGCCTCATACATCTCAAAGCCGGACATATCAGGCATCAATAAATCAGACAGGATTAAATCAGGATTTTCTGTTTCGTACAGGCGGATTGCTTCCGGACCGGATTTTGCGGTGAGAACTTGATACTTCTGCGACAGAATTCGTGCCGTAAGCGACAGCATAACAAATTCGTCGTCTACGATTAAGATTTTCGCCACTAGACAGTCTCCCCTTTTGTTCCCACAATTAAAAATTATACACGCGAAATGAAAGGTTGGCAAGTAGCCATCACAAGACTGTCAGCAGAGGAAGAAAAATTAAAGTTTAAAAACTACATCACCTGATTCAGAACCACGCTGCTCAGTTCCGGACGGACAATTTTTCCCGTTCGTGAATAAAGGGTATTTCTGCGCTGAGGCACAACTGAATCAAAAACTCCCTGCAGGAATTTTCTGGTTGTCTTAATGTATTCGTTCAAAGCATGATTTTCTATTTTTGATTTCTGCAGCTTTCCCCTCACTTCCGTAAGCACAGGGGCAATGTCGCGGTCAGCTGCCATAACAATGTTTTCGCTCAAAGCAGTACGCTCGGTTTCAAGTTCAACAAAACGGTCAGAAAGGACCTGCAGATTAGATATACAGTCCTGCAGATGCATCCAGTTCTTTTCAGTAACACATTCATGCAAAAGAGTCTGCTGCTCCAGAATTACATCCAGAAGATCATTTTCCTGCTGCATAACGGCAATAAGTTTCTGCTTTGTTTCGATTTCCATTGTTTCATTCATATTCAGAATATCGGAGAAGGATGAAAGCGACTTAAACAAAAAAAGGACTTCCGCTTGGGAAATCCTTTTCTTGACTAGCCACTACGGGAGTCGAACCCGTCTCTTCGCCTTGAGAGGGCGACGAACTAAACCGATATTCGAAGCGGCCAAAATCTGGCATACAGCCCTAAAAAAAATGCTGACCTAAAAGCCAGCATTTAGTTCCCCAAGGAGGATTCGAACCCCCACAATCAGAACCAGAATCTGAAGTGCTAC
>DFDV01000131.1:2950-15613 GCA_002369025.1 Treponema sp. UBA3819
TACACAATCGGGGAATGCAATGTAGAATGAATATATAACTTTTTTAAATTTTAGTCAATACTTGTGCATTGCAAAAGTCGTATTTTTTCTGTATGATTGTCATGCATGAAGAAATACAATGGGTTGGGATTTTGTATCATCGTCTCTGTTTTAGTGCTTTTTACAGGGCTGGCGCAACACAGCACCATTGCAGGCTGCTGGTCGGCATTGGAAAGCGAACAGCACGTCATGCGCGCCACAGATTCACTTCCTCCCAGCCTTCCCGCCGTCAGGGAGACAAAAGGCCGAAGTGAATCCCGCCTTTTTATTGAGGAATTTTTCTTTTCCGTCGCCTTGTGTGCGGCACTCCTTCTCAATCAAGAACAATACACCCGCCATCTGAAAAAAGTCTACCGCTGGCAGCCGCTTTCAAAATACCTCACCTCACTTATTTTTCGGCAGACAGTACGATAGCGCTCCTGCATGACAGCAACATTTTTTACAATACAGTGACACATGTTTTTTTGGAGAATACAATGACTAAGGAATACGAATGGATTACGCCCGCTTCCATCACGACTGATTTGGAAGACGGCAACAACGAAGAAATTATCGGGCAACTTACAGAACTGCTCCGCCTTACCGGTAAAGTAACAGATCCTGCGGCCGTAGAAGAAGCGATACTCAAGCGCGAACAGATTGCAAGCACCAGCATAGACGATGATATTGACGCACCCCACGCACTAACCACGGGTGTTTCTGAATTCTGCACCGCAATTGGTGTGGTCTCCCACAGAAAAATCTACATTCTCATCGCATGGAATGAAAGCAATACGAGAAACCTAAAACTGCTTGCGGTACTGCTTGAATTGATTAAAAACGAAAAGCAGAAGATTCTTGCCGCAGAAACGGGAAATCAGATTCACCGCATACTGACAGACGCCCTTTCTGCAGCGGACATGCACTGATTACAGGCTGTATTTTCTTGACCGCAAACGCTTTTCAAAATCTTCCTTGACAAGCGGGCGGTCATAGAGATAGCCTTGCGCCATAAGGCAGCCGTTTGCACGCAAAAAACGTGCCTGTTCTTTTGTTTCCACGCCTTCCGCAATTACCTGACTGCCCAGTTCGCGCGCCATGTTGATAATTGACCGAACAATAACCACATCAGCCTTTTTGCTCGTCTTGCCGGCAATATTGTCCACCAGAGACTTGTCCATCTTGACCACATCAGCGTTCAAATCCCGCAGGAGGCTCATGGATGAATAACCGGTGCCAAAATCATCAATTGAAATGTGAAAGCCGCTTCCATGCATGACATTTACAAAGGAAATCAGGCGTTCAAGATACTTAAAGTCAGAAAGTTCCGTCAGTTCAATCTCGATGTATTTAGGGTCAATCTTGTATTTTTCCAGAATACTGATAATATCCTGTTCAAGTTTTTCGTTGGAAAGATGAATCTTTGAAAAATTAGTGGAAATCCGCACGGGTTCAATGCCCATATCCAGCCAGTGCCGTAAGTCTTTGCAGACTTCTTCCAGCATGTAAAAGTCAAGATTCTTAATCGTGCCTTCCCTTTCCAAAATCGAAATAAACTCGTTGGGATACATGATTTTATTGGCATGCCAGCGGGTCAAGGCCTCACAGCCACACAGGGTGTCGTCAGCAAGCGTCACTTTTGGCTGATAGTAGACCAAAAACTCATTGCGGGAAAGTGCACTTTTGAACATGGCAGAAACCCGCTTGTCATGGAGTGTTTTTTCAAGCATCTCCGGCTGAAAGTAGACCGTATCCCTGTCACGAGAGCGACGAGCCGCCTGAAAGGCAATGGAAGCACAGGAAAGGACATCCTGTGGATCGGAGTCAGGCAGGATGGGAAAGACACCGCTCTTAAAATCAATGCGTACATCTTCTTTTTGTTCTTTGTTATCCACGGTGACAGGCATGCCGGTAACAAAAGCGATATAGCGGAGCAGGCAATACTTTTTGACCAGAGTAACAAAATTATCACCGCCTAGCCGACAGAAAAGTCCGTTCTCTCCCAAAAAGTTACGGACTGCCATGCTGTACTGCTTGAGGATATAGTCTCCGTTGTTGGAGCCAAACTGCTGATTGATGTACTTGAAATTCTTGATGTTTGCGAAGACGGACGCATATTCGGAAAGCTGATTCTTTGCGTACAGCTCATCAACCTTTCGCTGAAAGCCCATCATGTTCAGAGAGCCAGTAAGCATATCAATATTCTGCGTCTGCTGCATGAGGGACAAAAGACGCAGACGGCTGCAGGAAAGATAAAGGACTTCCAGCAGAAAATCAATGTCCGACTTGTCATCATCATTCCACTTCCAGCCCATTTTTGGATGGGCAAAAAGCCTTACAGTACCGCCTTCCGCCGTATTGAACTGTTTTTCGTAAACCTCATCACTATATCCATTAGGGTCCTCATAGCCGGCAATAACCTTATTCAAGCCTTTGGGCTCATAGACTGATTCGGGCGCGGAAAAAATAGTCTCTACTTTTCCCAGATGAAATTCATCTGCCACGCCAGGAAGGGATGTATCAATAAGGGCGACCATTTCATCAAGTGAAAAAACATCATTATTTAGAGTCTCATAAAAAGTCCTAAATTTTTCGCTCACAATTCGGAAACTCATGCTAAAAGCTCCGACAATATTTTGGTTAAGTTTTCTACATCAATAGGCTTTGCCACATGAGCATTCATGCCTGCAGCCTGCGCCTTTTGGACATCTTCTGCAAATGCGTTTGCCGTCATCGCAACAATGGGAACATGGGCTTTTACACTGTCTTCAAATGCCCGTATAGTTCTCGTTGCCTCGTATCCGTCCATGACCGGCATCTGAATGTCCATAAGAACCGCATTGTAATATCCAGGTTCTGCCGCTGCTACTTTATCCACGGCATCCTTTCCGTTTACCGCCGTCTCCACCTCAAAGCCCATGTCCGCCAGAATCATCGTGGCAATCTCACGGTTTACGTCCACATCATCCACCAAAAGCAGGCGCATGGCAGCAAAGTCAAGTTCACGCTCCGGCTTTTCCACGGTAGTTTTTGCCCCAGACCTTTCTTCTACAGACTCCGCACCCCTTTCTTCTCCTGCGGTCTGCAAGCGTAAAGGCAGCGTAATGACAAATTCCGTACCATTTCCTTGTTCCGTCACCACGCGGATATCACCGCCCATAAGGTCAATAATGCTCTTGGTAATCGACATACCCAAGCCTGTTCCCTGAATGCCGCTCACCGTACTCGTCCGCTCACGCTCAAAAGCCTCAAAAACTTTTGCCGCAAATTCAGACGACATACCGATTCCACTGTCTTTCACCCTCAGTTCATAGGTGGCAAAACTTTTTTCCGCATCGGTACTGAGTTGCGTAAGAGAGACGGCAACGTTTCCACCTTCTGGCGTAAACTTATAGGCGTTGCTGATTAGGTTAAGCAGCACCCGATTCAAGCGGTTTTTGTCGCACAGTACCAGCGGGCAGGTCATCTGGGAATAATCGACCGTGTATACGATGCTCTTTCCTACCATCTGGGTGGCAAACATATCGCGCACTTCTTCCATCACCTTGCGCAGGTCGTGCGGTGATTCCTCCAAATCCATCTTGCCGCTTTCAATACGGCTCATCTCAAGAACATCGTTTATGAGTGCCAGCAGGTGCTGACTGGAGCCTTCAATTTTTTTCAGGTACTTCTTGATTTCCTCCATGCCGATGCCTTCACGCTTGGCAAGGTGAATATAGCCGATAATCGCATTCATAGGAGTACGGATGTCATGGCTCATGTTGGAAAGAAAGACGGTCTTGGCCTTATTGCTCTCTTCCGCCGCAATTTTTTCCCGCTCCATCTGCTTTTCACGGGAGCGGATAACAGAATAGATATTGAACATGACCACCAGCGCTATGGCAATCAGCACCATTTGGATAACGCTATTGTTGAGCAGTGTCCTTTGCACCAGCAAAAGCTTTGACTCCAAAAAAGCCTTCTCCACACGCTGGCGGACTTCATTCTCCTCAATGCCGTACAGATTCATCTCTCCCGTATAGAAAGAGTTGATGTCTTTCACCACTTTTTCCGTACTGGCATGGGTTGTCTGACGCATCCACAAAAGCGACGTAAAGAAAATCAGAAAGAGCAGAGCAACCCACACCACTGTTGTCTTTCCAAAACGGTCTTCGGTATCACGCTTAAAGACAAGGCGGAAGAAGAGAAAACCCAAAACGCTCCAAAAGGCCAAAATCAGGTAGGATTCCGCAGAAAGGGCGCTCATCTGCCAGAGGTTGGGTACCAGCAGGAAAAGGCTGAAAAGCATTGCCATGGCACAGCCGATTACGCCCGTCACTTTTATGATGTTACTGCCTTCCCTTTTGGCAATACAATATGCGCTTGCCGATGTATAGCCGTAGGCAAAAGTCGCGCCGATTGTGGTTACGTCAACAATCCAGCCGATTGCAGTTCTTCCCAAAAAAGGAATGACCAAGGAAATAAGCGCAATAAAGAGAACGGCATTTCTTGGTCGCCCAGACTTTCCCAAAAAGGAAAAACATTTAGGAAGAATGGCATCCTTTCCCATGGCATATAAAAGACGGCTGGCTGCAATTGTATTTCCGATGATTCCCGTAACAATCGCTCCCAGTACGGCAAGTCCCAGCACAAAAGATGCCCTGCCCCCGCCAGATTGCGCCACAGAAAAGAATACGGGCATCTGCTGACTGCCATGCATTTTTCTCAGAAAGCAAACGTATCGTGCCCAGTCAGCATATCCCTCTGGCTGAACGGCAACGGCAATAAAGGTCAGTGCCACATAGGCAAAAAGTCCAAAAATCACCGCTACTGCCATAATCAAAAAGGAACGCTTGGCTGAAAAGGTAAATTCAGACGCAGAATGAGAAATCGACTCAAATCCAACAAAGGCCCAGGGCGTTAGAGAAACAATACTGAATATCTGCAGGAAGTGGTTTTTCCTTTCGCTGAATGTCGGCGTAAAATCAACAGCAGTCAGGTTGCCGCTTTTTACTACCCACACAAGACAGAGCAGTATGCCGACCACAAGAATCAAGGCCATTACCGTCTGCACGAATACGGAAATTCGGCGGGCACACATACAGAGCAAAGTCAGAATGCACAATACACCAATCTGCAAAAGTACTTCGCCCATGTAGATGTCATAGCCTGCAAGGCGATAGTGAAAGCCAAATTGCAGCATTGAGCCAAAAATAGTGCGGCAAATCAATGCCAGAGCCGTCAAGTTTGCCCAGAGGATTGCAATATAGGTGAGACTCAAAAACCATGCACTCAAAAAACCATGGTCATAACCAAAAGTCTCCTTTGCATAGGTAAAAGTACCGCCAGAATCAGGGTAACGGTTCATCATAAAATGATAATTCATGCCTATCACCAGCATGATGACGGCACCAATTGCCATGCCGACGGCAGTTCCAACTGGTCCTGCAATCGGCAAGAAGGTTGTTCCGGGCATGACAAATGCACCCCAGCCCACGGCTGAACCAAATGCCAATGCACAAGCAGCAAAAGGAGAGAGGTAAGGGGTTAATCCGGAATTTTCTTGCTTCATACTTCCACTATGATAGCACACTTTACGCAAGAAATCAAAAAAATAGAAACTAAAACCATGCAGGATTATAGAGATGAATAATGCTGCAGAGCCTTGCCACCATGCAGACTAAAAGGGCTATCACACTGGTCATGTACATCAGCACAACCGAGTGGCTGATATCCTCAATTTCAGGATTGCGCCAGCGTCTTCCCAGATAAGGCCTTTTTTCCAGCTGACCCTCATAATAGGCATCTCCCCCCAGCTGCAATCCCAATGCTCCCGCACAGGCCGCTTCAGTCTGCCCTGCATTGGGACTTTCATGCTTGTAGCGGTCGCGCAAAAATGTTCTGGCTGAGCGGATGGGATTATAGGGAAAGGCATAAGGCCTGAAAACAGAGACAAGATACAGAACAAGGGAAGCAATCAGCATGCAAAATGCGGCAAGGCGGGAAGCAAGCAGATTTGCGGCATCATCAAGGCGGGCTGCAACCGTGCCAAAATACCGGTAGCGACTGTTTTTGTAGCCAAGCATACTGTCCATGGTATTGATTGCCTTATACAAAAGCGCAAGAGGGGCTCCGCCAATTGCATAGGCAACAAGGGGCGAAACAACTCCGTCAGTCGTACTTTCCGCCACCGTTTCCACACAGGCCTTTATCACACCGTCTTTGTCCAGCCTGTCTGCATCCCGGCCAACAATGCGTCCTACTGCAGTCTGCCCCTCCCTGAGTGAACGGGACAGGCTCATGTAGACATTTTCAGCCTCATCACGCAGGCTTTTTGCCGCAAGACACTGATAGCCCCAGAATACATCCAGAGCACATGAAAGATAGACAAGGGCACGGATGTCAAAACGAACACCTGCATACATAAGTCCGTATATCAGCAGAAAAGGAATCGTATAGGCATACATACAGACAATCACAACAAGAAGAAAGCCTGCAATTCTCTGCCCCCATTTTGAATCCGAAAAGATACTGCGGAAAAGCTTTTCCAGATGAGCAATCAGTTTCCCGAAGAGCACTACAGGATGAGGAAGCCAGGCCGGATCTCCCAAAAGGGCATCCAGCATAAATGCAGCGGGAATCTTAAAAAACTGAAACAAAAGGTATATGTTCATCCACTGCTATAATAACAGATTAGCGGCTTTTTGTCACAGAGATTATTCCAAAGCGAAAAGAAGCACAGTCAGTCTGCCAGCCGTAATATGAACTTACATCTCCACTCTGTTCTTCCAGAGAATATGGGCTGAACTGACTGAAAAGCGACATTTGAGTGCCGCCGTGGGCAATCACAATCATCACTTCTTCTGAAGATTCCCGGGCAAGTTTTTCAAAAGCATCTGCCGTCCGCCGCAAAAAATCATCCATGCTCTCACCCGGACTTTTATCTGAGGGCGGACACTTCATCTTTGCACCGCTGTCCACAAAAGCCTGGTAAGTAGCCCGGGTCTTTTCATCGGAAAAAAGTTCGTCTGCCGTGTGATTTTCAAAAAGACCAAAATCCATTTCCCGAAAATCTTCCACAAGGCATTGTTCCGCCTGAGGATAGAGAATTTGGGCAGTCTGCAAAGCCCGCTTCATCGGCGAAAGATAAATTTTTTTGGGAAAAAGTATTTTTTCACGTATAGCGGGGCTACAATTCTCTGCAAAAGTCTGCAGATATTCTTTTGTGCGTTCAAGCTGCTCTCTCCCCGCCCCGCACAAATCTAAATCACTTGCAGCTCCCGCATAACGCTTCTCTACATTCGCCTCTGTAGCGCCGTGCCTAAAAACAAGCAGATAGCGGGATTTTTTTTGCAGACAGTTCAGGCTGCCTTTGATGACCGTGGGGATTCCCGCTGTCATCAGAACGACACAGTCTGCCAGAGACGCAAGGGCAATATTAAGGCGGCCATTTTCTTCCCTCAGGCGACGATTTTCATGTTCCAGAGGGATAATTCCCAATCCCATTTCAGTTGCAATGACCGCATCAAAAGAAGCAATGCGGCTGCAGGTCAAGGAAAGTGGTGCTTCAAGCGCTTTTTTCCCGCATTCCACTGCAAAGGCTCGGGCATCCTCTGCCTTAAGTTCGTATACAGATTCAGGAGCGAGATGAAGGCTTTCCAAAAAAGCGCGGCGTCCGCTATGAACGCCGCCAAGAATTAAAATCATGCTTCCTTACGCACTTCTTCAGATTCCCTCTCTTCTACTTCCTCGTAGTTAAGGGGACGTTTTCCGTAAATCAGACCGTGTTCGTCTTCATCCGGATGCTTTCCATAAGGAGCATTTGCAAGCAGAAGCTTTAAGCGGTTCAACTGGTTTACTTCACTTGAGCCCGGATCGTAGTCGATTGCGGAAATATTTGCTTCCGGATAGCGGCGGCGCAATTCCTTGATAACACCGCGGCCACAGACATGGTTGGGCATACAGGCAAAAGGCTGTACACAGGCAAAAGTCTTTACGCCTTCGTGAATCAGATCCACTACTTCGCCCGTCAGGAACCAGCCTTCTCCAGTCACATTGCCCAGAGAAATAATGTCTTTTGCGTAATCCATCTTTTCGTAAATGGATGAAGGTGCCGTAAAGCGCTTGCTCTTTCTGAGCGTCTTAGTCACATAGCCGCGGAACTTTTCCGTCATCCAGATAAGCAGGCGGGCAATGCGTTCTCCGCTCTTGGGAACAGCAAGATTCTTGTGTTTGAAGATATTGTCCGAGAAGTTGTAGAGCAGGAAGTCAATAAAGCCCGGCTGTACACATTCTGCACCTTCCTCTTCAATTGTTTCCACCAGATTATTATTTGCCGTCGGATGCAGTTTGACCAGAATTTCACCTACAATTGCAACGCGGGGCTTTTTGATGGGCAGAAGTTCAAGATTATCAAAATCACGCACTACGCCACGCACAATCTTGTGATAGGTATGCAGAGACATATTCTTGAGCTCACGACCAATAATTTCATTCCACTTTTCGTAAAGGGCATTTGCACTTCCGGGCACCTTTTCGTAAGGACGGGTGCGGTAGAGAACGTGAATCAGCAGGTCTCCCAGAATAAAGGCCATAACAATACCTTTACCCAGTGAGAAGGTCAGCTTAAAGCCCGGATTATTTTCCAGTCCCTGGGCAGAAAGGGAGATAACCGGAACATGCCCCCAGCCTGCATCATTGAGGGCGCGGCGGATAAAGCCGATGTAGTTTGTCATACGGCAGCCACCGCCAGTCTGAATGATTGCAAGACTTACATGATTAATGTCATATTTTCCGCTTTCCAGTGCCGCCATCAGCTGACCGGTAACAAGGATTGCGGGATAACAGGCGTCATTATTAACATACTTCAGACCTACATCCACTGCGGCCTTGTCAACTTCTGGCAGAAATTCAATCTTGTAGCCTTCGTATTCAAAGACCTTCTGATGCAGACGCATGTGAATGGGGCTCATCTGAGGAGCAAGAATCGTATGCGTGTATTTAAAGTCCTTTTCAAAAGGCTTACGGTGATAGGCAGAAGACTTTGAGGGAAGTTTTTTCCTGTTTCTCTGGCGTTCCTTTACTGCCGCAATCAGAGATCGGATACGAATACGGACAGCACCGAGGTTTGAACCTTCATCAATCTTGATAAGGGTATACATGCGTCCCTTTGCCTTCATGATTTCATCAACTTGATCGGATGAGATGGCATCCAGACCGCAGCCAAAAGAAGTGAGCTGAACCAGTTCAAGATTTGGCATTCCAGTCACAAAGGAACCTGCGCGATAGAGACGGCTGTGATAGGTCCACTGGTCTACAATGCGGAGCGGACGCTCAACTTTTCCCAGATGGGCTACAGATTCTTCCGTAAAGACCGCAAGTCCCAGCCCGTTAATCATTTCCGGGATACCGTGGTTGATTTCAGGGTCAAGGTGATAGGGACGGCCAGAAAGCACGATACCGTTTGCACCGCGCAGAATCATTTCTTCCAGAGCCTCTTCGCCTGCCTGCTGAACTTCCTTGCGGAATTTAGCCTGCTCCTGCCAGCCTGCCTCAACAGCTTCGTTAATCTGTTCGCGGGTCAGCTTAAAGTGAGGAGCCAGTTCCTCATACAGGCGTTCTGCCAGGCGCTCCTTGTTTTCAATTGGCAGGAAGGGATTCATAAAGAGCACAGAAGGATCCTGACGAAGGGCATCCACATTGTTCTTTAAGACTTCTGAATAGCTCGTAACAATCGGACAGTTGTAGTGATTGTCTGCCCCCTTGTCTTCAATCTGCTCATAGGGAGCACAGGGATAGAAGATGAATTTACAGCCAACCTTTAAGAGGTGCATGATGTGACCGTGGCTGATTTTTGCCGGATAACAGACAGACTCTGATGGAATCGTTTCAAGTCCGGACTCAAAGACACTGCGGGTTGAGCGCGGAGAAAGGCGTACCCTGAAGCCCAGTTTGGTAAAGAAAGTAAACCACATGGGGTAGTTTTCATACATATTGAGGACGCGGGGAATTCCCACCTCACCCATGGGTGCGTCTGAGAGAGCCAAAGGCTTGTAACTGAAGAGGCGGTCATACTTCCACTTAAAGAGATTGGGAAGTCCCTTATTCTCATCGGTTGCGCCGCTTGATTTTGCGTTACCTGCATCAACCACCGTATTTCCGCCGGCAGCCCTTTCTGCACCCCTCTCACAGCGGTTACCCGTAACAAATGTGCGGATACGGCGACCGTCAGTACCGTCATCGCTGTTTGTAGAGAATGTATTTATAGTCAGCAGACAGTTATTCTGACAGCCACCACAGCGGCGCAGTTCCAGATCCACATGGAAATTATCAAGTTGCTCGGGAGTAGCAATACCTGAATGGACAACAGGCGGAATAAAGCCGACTTCTTCTCCCGGTTTAGGAGCTGTCAGGTCACGCCACTGGTCGTATGCAATCAAAGCCGCGCCGTATGCACCCATAAGGCCTGCAACATCAGGACGATATACATGGACACCGGCAATTTTTTCAAAGGCGCGCAGAACAGCGTCATTGTAGAAGGTACCACCCTGCACCACAACTTTGGTGCCGATTTCACTGGCATTGCGCAGTTTGATAACCTTAAAGAGGGCATTTTTAATAACAGAATATGAAAGGCCTGCAGAAATATCAGCAATAGTCGCGCCTTCTTTCTGAGCCTGTTTTACGCGGCTGTTCATGAATACAGTACAGCGGCTTCCCAAATCCACCGGCTTTTCTGCCATGAGGGCTATGCGGGAGAATTCCTTGATGTCCAGATTCATGGAATTTGCAAACTGGGAGAGGAATGAACCACAACCTGATGAACAGGCTTCGTTCAACTGAATGGAAACAATGGCTCCGTCTTTCATGCGGAGACACTTCATATCCTGGCCGCCGATATCCAGCAGGAATTCTACACCGGGAACAAAGAAATCTGCCGCGCGGTAATGGGTAATCGTCTCAACTTCGCCGGCATCCACGCCCAGTGCCGCCTGAAAAAGGGCTTCACCATAACCGGTAGAAACAGAACGGGCAATATAGGCATGTTTGGGAAGAATCTTATAGAGGTCTTTTAAGACGCGGACTGCAAGATCTACCGGGTTTCCGGCATTCATGTCATAGAAGCGCCAGAGTATGCGTCCCTTCTGGTCCACCAGAACTGCTTTTGTCGTGGTAGAACCGGCGTCAAGTCCCAGAAAGAGGGGGCCGCTTGCTTCTTCAAGAGGAGCAGTCTCAGTCACTTCTTTTGCATGGCGTTCCTTAAACTCATCCAGCTCCGCCTGATCCTTAAAGAGAGGTTCAAGACGTTGAACTTCCTGCATTTCCGCACCGACAAGATTTTTCAGGTTTTCCCTGAATTCTGAAATAGTGGGATATTCAGGCTGCTTCTGACCTGTAATCACTGAATGCTTTGTATCTGCATTGAGGGCACTTCCTGCCGCTACAAAAAGCTGGGAGTTTTCGGGAACAATGATTGCATCCCCTTCCAGGTGCAGGGTTTCGATAAAGCGCTGGCGCAGCTGGTCAAGGAAGTGAAGCGGACCGCCAAGAAAGGCAACATTTCCGCGAATGGGTTTACCGCAGGCAAGACCGCCAATAGTCTGATTTACAACCGCCTGAAAAATTGAGGCAGCAATATCTTCACGGCGGGCACCTTCGTTGATAAGGGGCTGTACATCGGTCTTTGCAAAAACACCGCAGCGGGCCGCAATAGGATAAATTGTCGTACATCCGGCGGCAAGTTTATTCAGGCCGGGTGCATCTGTTTCCAGCAGGGCAGCCATCTGGTCAATAAAGGCTCCAGTACCGCCCGCACAGGTTCCGTTCATGCGCTGATCAACACCGCCGGTAAAGTAGGTAATCTTTGCGTCTTCTCCGCCCAGCTCAATTACAACGTCAGTGCGGGGAATCAGTTTTTTAACGGCTGTCGTAGCGGCAACAACTTCCTGAATAAAAGGAATGTTCAGCCACTGGGAAACAGAAAGACCGCCGGAACCGGTTACTTTTGCAGAAATTCTGCGCTTATCACCTTCCGGAAGTTTCTTTTCCAGTTCATCAAAGGCACGGTTTACCACCGTAATGATTGTATTTCTGATATCTGCGCGGTGCCGTTCATAGGCGGAAAACAAAAAAGTGCCGTCATCATCCAGGGCAACAACTTTTACGGTTGTGGAACCAACATCGATTCCCATTCTGATTGGATTTACTGCCGGTGTAAACTGTATGTCTGCCATTATTATCCCCTTGACTGCGTAATATATTCATTTAATATACTACATTATTGAGGATTAGGCAATGTACCGCTTTTGACATGTACCGCTTTTGACATGTACCGCTTTTGACATGTACCGCTTTTGACTTGGTTTATAACTTTTCAGGAAGGAAAAAAATCCGCTTACTTTCCCACTTCATCAATCGTGCCGTACTCACACAGGGCATCGGCAACATGAGCGTGTTCCAGAAGTTCCAGATTTTTCTTGATTTTTTTGTAAATGCGGATTTCGCCAAAGCCGGTTCCGCCACCAAGCATTTTTAAGAGCCTGCGCTGACCTTCCGGTGCCTCATAGTCACGGACAAACATTTCCGCCGTCTTGCAGAAAATATCAACGTCAATGACAAGACGCTTTCTGTGAACGCTTACGCTCCAGTGCAGTTTTTCGCCGTCGG
>DFDV01000133.1 GCA_002369025.1 Treponema sp. UBA3819
GACAAGATTACCGCCCAGGCAGACAAGGCCGTCCTTGCCGCAGAAGACGCATGGCGTGCAGCCCGCAAAGCCGCAGGATACGCCCAGGCCGCCGAAGATGCCGCCTCAAAATCGGAAGAAGCCGCCGAAAACATCCCGGAAGAAGCCGAAGTTTCCGACGACATCCCGGAAGAAACAGCCGGCGAGGCAGGAATTACCGAAGAAGTTCCGGAAGAAATCTCCGACGACATCCCGGAAGAAGTCACGGAAGAAGAATCAACAGAAATTCCCGTCGTTTCCCCGGACGACATTTTCCCCCAGGACATTGAATCTGTAGAAGCCACAGAAGGTGAGTCCCTGGTAACGGATGACGATTTGTCAGAGATGAATGTTCCCATTCTGGAATTGCCCGACGAAACAACAGAAGTCACCGACAAGGACCTTGCAGGCATTGAAGTTCCCGTTCTTTCTCCCGACGATTCAGTAGACATTCCAAATGTCAATGTTTCCACAGACAGTGAAGACGCCTCAGCAAAAGAACTGACCTCCCCTTCAATTCTGGACATGGTAAAAGAAAAATCAGCCATGGAAGACACCGAAGCATCTCTTTCGCTTTTCAAGGCACTTCGCAGCATGACCCGGAACCTGCCCCAGCAAAAACAGGACTCTTTTAGGGAAAGCCGCATGAGCAGCCTGCTTGACGGAATTATTGCCCGCCTTGAAAAATAAAGTTCTGCTTTTCTCTAGCCGTTTCCCCGTACTTTCAGTATCTTTAAACCTGTGATATACTCAAAAAAGCACTAACGCCGATTTTTATAGGAGAAATGTATGGCTGATGAAAATTTTGAAGCTACCGTAAAGGAAGCACTGGATATGTTCCGCCCCCAGTTACAGGCTGACGGCGGTGATATGGAATTCGTAAAAATTGACGAAAACAAGCGCGTACATCTGCGCCTTACCGGAAGTTGTGGCAGCTGTCCCATGGCAACAATGACCCTCAAAATGGGCATCGAACGCTACCTCAAAGACGCCTGCCCCGAAGTTACGGAAGTCGTTCAGGTAAGATAATTACGGGCGCTTCCCCGCTCCGCGGGGCCGGGCTTTGCGGGGTTCCGCTCGCGCTCCATTGCCTTTCGGCAACTTGCGCCCCTCCAATCCCTAGCGCACAGGAGGTGCGCGGCAAAGCCTGACAGCAGTTTTGCTGCTGTCGCAGTTGCGTAAGCCATGGATGGCGGTCGCAACTGCCCAATCCCTGGCGCATTCCTCATGCAACATCGTTTTCTTCCTGTTTCCAAACAAGATTTACTCGAACGCGGCATTGAACAGCTGGACTTTGTATTTGTCTCCGGCGACGGATATGTAGACCATGCATCTTTTGCCTCCGCCCTGCTGGGAAGACTGCTGGAATCCCACGGCTACAGCGTTGGCATCATAGCCCAGCCGGACTGGAATAATGCCGAAAGTTTTACAGTTCTGGGCCGGCCCCGTCTCGCCTTTCTGGTCAGTGCGGGCGCCATGGACAGCATGGTTTCCAACTACACGGCAAACAATAAACCCAGAAGCGAAGATGTCTATGCCCACGGTGGCGTTGCCGGCCATCGTCCTGACCGCGCCCTCATCACCTACTGCACAAAAATCAGGCAGGCCTATAAGGGCGTACAAATTTTAATCGGCGGCATAGAAGCCAGCCTGCGCCGCACTTCCCACTACGATTACTGGTCAAATACCGTCCGCCGCTCCATTCTGCTGGACTCCAAGGCAGACTTACTCATGTACGGCATGGGCGAACATTCCATACTGGAAATTGCAGATTTACTGAACCAGGGCATTCCCGCCCGTCAGATTCGCGGAGTAAGGGGAACCGTCTGGTATACCAGCAAAAAAGAAGAACTGCCCGCCCACACGGAAGCAAAGATGACAAAGATTGGTGAAAATCTCTGCGTTCCCGGAGAACTTGCCCTCATGCTTCCCTCCTACGGCGACATCAGCCCGAATACAGCGGAAGCAAAAAATCTTTTCGCCCGCTCATATCTGGTACAGGAAGAAAATACGGACGCCCTGAACGGTCATGTGCTGATTGAGCCTGCGGACAGTCGTTTTATTGTACAGGAAAAAGCCGCCCTTCCCCTCAGCACAAAAGAATTTGACGCAATCTACGAACTTCCCTTTACCCGCCGCTGGCATCCCATGTATGACAGCCCCGCAGAAAACGGCAAATGTGGCATTCCGGCCCTGTCCGAAGTTCAGTTTTCACTCGTAAGCAGCAGGGGCTGTTTTGGTGCCTGTTCTTTCTGTGCCATTACATTTCATCAGGGCAGGCGCATTCAAAGCCGCAGCCACGAAAGCCTCTTGCGCGAAGCCGCCCGCATGACAGAAGACCCTGACTTTAAAGGCTACATACACGATGTGGGCGGCCCAACAGCAAACTTCCGCGCAGACGCCTGCCCCAATCAGGAAAAGCGCGGCGCATGTGCCCACCGGGACTGCATGGGTACCGACCCCTGCCCGAATGTGCGGGTAGACCACAGCGAATACATAGAACTGCTCAGAAAACTCCGCGCCCTTCCCAAAGTCAAAAAAGTCTTTATCAGGAGCGGCATCCGTTTTGACTACCTGGTAATGGACAAAGACAAGACCTTTTTGCGGGAACTGTGCGAACACCACATCAGCGGCCAGCTCAAAGTCGCCCCGGAACATGTAAATGACAATGTTCTCCGCCTCATGCGCAAAAGCACCCACGCCGTCTACGAAAAATTCGCCGCTGAGTACGCAGAAATGAACCGCAAGTTGGGGAAAAAACAGTACCTTGTCCCCTATTACATCTGCGCGCATCCCGGGGCCGGCTTAAAGGAAGCCATTGATGTTGCCCTCTATCTCAAAAAGACTGGCTTTGTTCCAGACCAGGTACAGGATTTCTACCCCACGCCGGGCAGTCTTTCCACCTGCATGTACTGGACAGGCTTAAATCCCCACAAGGAAAATGCTGACGGCAGCCTGGAAAAAGTCTATGTTGCCCGCGGTGCCCATGAACGCCGTCTGCAGCGGGCCCTGCTTCAGTTCAACCGGCGGGAAAATGCCGGCCTTGTAAGGGAAGCCCTGCGTCAGGCAGGACGAATGGATCTGGCAAAAATTTTGTTGCGGTAACGCAATCAGGAGGCATATATGAAAAAATTACTGGCTGCCATCTGCGCACTGACCCTCAGCGCACTGGCTTTTGCAGCGGACCCGGCAGAAGGTTTCTGGATCAGCGTGGATGAAAAGTCCGGCAAGGAAACCGCAGGCTGGCAGGTGTATGAGGAAAATGGCAGATTGTACGGCAAGATTCTTTCTGCGGCGGGAGTATCTGCGGACGCAAAAGCGGACAAGGCGAAAGGAAAATCCTACAAGAATTTTATGAACGGTACGGATATCGGTTCGCTCAACGTAATTGGCACGACATGGATCTGGGATTTGCGCCGTGATGAGCCAGGCGAATGGGAAGATGGCTACATCATCGACCCCAACGATGGCAAACGCTACAGGTGTGAAATTGAATTCCATCGGGCAGACGGAAAAAAATACAAGGAAGACACGCTTGAGATGGAAGGCAAGGTAGGTCCCATTGGCAGAAGCCAGTACTGGAAAAAAGCCGATGAATCACAGGCAAAGGGTCTGCGGTAGCGATGATAGCCCCGCGCAAAGCGCGTTCGGGAGCAAAGCGGACGAATGAAGCGGAAGCGGAAGGGCGGACGTAGCGACCCCACGAAAGTGGGGAACCGCCCTACTCCCGCTCACCACAGCCACTTACTCCCTCCCGTTCCAACAATATGTGCAGAGTTTGCAGTGGTCTAGGCCGGTGGAGTCCAGCATGTCATCCAGACGGTGGAAGCGGAGGGTGGTAAAGTGCAGCTGCTTGCGGATTTCTTCCTGCATTTTTGCGTATTCGGGAGTATCCGGGTCACAGTACTTTGCCAGAACTTCGTCACTTACATCTTCACCTTCAAACTGCTTTACTACACGGCGGGCAATCAGATCAAGTTCACTCTTTGAGCGGCTGAAATTCAAATACTTGCAGCCGAACATAATGGGCGGACAGGCCGGACGCACATGCACTTCTTTTGCGCCTGACTGGTAAAGGAAGTCCGTCGTCTCGCGCAACTGAGTTCCGCGCACAATGGAATCATCAATCAGAAGAATGCTTTTGTCTTTAATCAGCTGAGGTACAGGAATCAGCTTCATGTGGGCAATCAGATTGCGCTGGTCCTGATTGGTCGGCATAAATGAACGCGGCCAGGTAGGAGTGTATTTGATGAAGGGACGGGTAAAGGGAATGCCCGCCTCGTTCGCGTAGCCGATTGCATGGGCCGTACCGGAATCAGGAACGCCTGCCGCACAGTCAGGATGAATGTTGTCATCATGGTCACGGCGGGCAAGATATTTTCCGCAGTTATAGCGCATTGCTTCTACGTTTACGCCCTCATAGCAGGCCGTAGGATAGCCGTAATAAATCCACAGGAAGGTACAGATTTTCATTTCTTTCTGAGGCTTCTGCAGAACCTCATACCGGTCAGCAGTCACATAGACAATCTCTGCCGGTCCCAGTTCATGTTCATCACTATAGCCAAGATTCAGATAGGCAAAACTTTCAAATGAAAGACAGTGGGCAAGAATTTTTCCCTGGGCATCTTTTTTGCGGCCGATTTGCAGGGGAGTACGGCCAAGTTTATCACGGGCACCGTAAATGCCTTCAGGAGTACAAACCAGCATGGTGATGGACCCCTGAATTTTTGACTGAACATACTGAATGCCTTCAAGAATGGTCTTCTGGGTGTTAATCATCGCAAGAATAAGTTCCGTCTGATTGATTTCACCGCCGCTCATTTCCAGAAATGCACCGCCGTTATCCATCAGTTCTTTGGAAAGTTCTTCTTTATTTGTTACAATTCCTACCGTGGTGAGGGCAAAGCGTCCCAGATGAGAGCGGGCAATCAGCGGCTGAGGCTCATAATCACTGATACAGCCGATTCCAACATGACCTTTCATCTCAGTCACGTCGTTTTCAAATTTTGTGCGGAAGGGCGAGTTCTGAATGTTGTGAATTGCCCTCTGAAACTTGTTGTCATTCCGATAGACCGCCATACCACCGCGGCGTGTACCCAGATGTGAATGATAATCAACGCCAAAAAACAAATCCAAAGAGCAGTCGTCCTTTGCCGCAACGCCAAAAATTCCGCCCATACAAAAACCTCGTTCTTCTATTATATAGGGAAATGAGTTTGCATTTCAAGCAATTATTTTTAGTTTAGCACAATCTCATCAATCACTTTTCCGATAGTTTCTTTGAGTTCCTGCCGTATCTGGGCATTCGATTTTGATGTTTCTCGCAAAAATAAATCGGCAGGATGAACTTGTAAGGCTTCCGAAAATTTTACAATCGTTTCAAAAGAAGGCTTTACTCTGCCAGCCTCAATGTTTCCAATTAATGCGTTTGAGCAGTCCGCTTGTACCGCCAAATCAAACTGTGAGAACGAACATTTTTCTCGGTAAAATTTAAGATTCATTCTAAAATCATCAAAATACGAATTCATATCTCTATTGTAAGGAAGTGAATATATAGAAATTTATCTTGAAAATAAGTGAAAAGTACTTTACACTTCTTTTTAAGAAATATAAACCACTTTTCGCTTATTAAAGCGAAGTGGAAAGGCTATAAGGAGATGTTATGAAATTAAAGAAAGCACTTTTGTTTAGTTTTTTAATGGGAACAATTACCGTTTTGCTTGCAAGTTGCGGGTCTACAAGTCCAATTCCAAAAGAATGGCAAGAGCAGTATCCGCTTACGGATTATGTAGAAGTTATTGAATCAAATAAAAGTCAAAAAGAATTATTTGACTCTGTAAGATCATATCTTATAGATAATTTTAAAGGCGGTGCATTAGACAACTATGCTTGGAGAGACCATGACAGCACGGATATGATAAAATTTTGTTACCAAAGGGATTCCAATGCAGGAAATTTTAAAAAAGTTAGAGTAGGAGGCGTTACTGCTTTTACTGTAGATATAAGCATTGAATTTAAAGAAAACAGAATGCGTTTTGCAATGAGAAACGTTAAGCTTGCGGAATATGGATATGGACTAAAAGAACAGTGGCATGCACAGGGATGGAATAATTTAAAACTTAGACAAATTGGATATGAAGCATATAAAGAACTTAAAGAGGAATTAGTTACTAATTTACACAAAGTTGCCGATGGCACACTTAGTTCTTGGTAACCACTTTTGTTTTTTTTACTACATCACGCTTTCTGATTAGAGAGCGTGATTTTTTTGCTTGCCGAAACGTAACCAAATCAGTATCTTTTATGTATGACAATTTCTAAGAACAAAGTGGTAAAAATCCACTACACGCTGAAAGGCGATGACGGTACCGTAATTGATTCTTCCAATGGCGCAGATCCCCTGGAATACATGCATGGTTACGGAAATCTTATTCCGGGACTTGAACGTGAACTGGAAGGCAAAAAAGCCGGAGACAAATTCCATGCAGACATTGCACCCCGTGATGCCTATGGTGAATACGATGAAAAACTGGTGGCAGAAGTGCCCAGAAGCCAGTTTGATGTTTCTGCTCCCATCGAAGTTGGACAGCAGTTCCAGGCAGAAACCGCTACAGGAATGGCAGTTGTAACTGTTACAAAAGTGACTGACGACAAAGTAACTGTAGATGCAAACCATGAACTTGCAGGAAAGACCCTGCATTTTGACGTGGAAATAACTGACATCCGCGATGCATTCCCCGAAGAAATCCCGGAGGAACCCACAGGCGGCTGCAGCGGAAACTGCTCAAGCTGTGGCGTAGGCTGTTCCGGTTGCGGCGCAGAATAATGCCGTCATAAAAAGATTAAGAACGAAGCGTCTTAATGATACAGCGCATGTTTGCTTCCGGCGGAGCAGAAGTCAATTCTACCCGCACATCGCAGACGGCGCTGTATTTTTTTGTCCGCTCCTCGTAAAAGCGATGAAAGGAAGAACGCACATCATCCAGAGACTGCGGATTTTCCCTGGCAATATAGGCAGGAAGATTTGAAAGACTTCCATCTTCTGCCACAAGCGCTTCGCGTACAATCCGGTCAGAAGCCATTTTTTCCTCAGCATGCAGAAAGACCAGAATCCCCAGATTGCGAAGCAGGGCAATCGCCTTTTCATTTTTACAGATGCCCCCGCCAGTAGCAATAACCGCCGTATATGGAGCCGCAGGCCGGGTTCGCTGAGAAAGCATTTCCGCAAGACGGGCACAAGCCGCTTCTTCAGCCTCGATAAATGCCCCTTCCCCCTGCTCGGAATACATCTGCCTCGGTGATTTTCCAGTCATCTCAAGAATGATGTCATCAGTGTCGTAGAAAGGACAGGCAAAATGCTTAGAAAGCAGCCGTCCCTGAGTAGACTTGCCGCAGTGCTTAATTCCCATCAGAATCAAGGCAACCGATTTTTTTGACTTTCCGCCTGTAACGCTTTCTCCCTGTAAATCCATGCCTCGATTATACAGTAAAAATTCATCGTTTACAACGGAGCTATTTTTCAGTATGCTGAAAATACGATGAATCTATACGCGTTTTTGGCATTGTGTTTTATTCCTCTGGTAGCCGGCTTTATCGTCCTGAAAATCTTACTCCCTCACCTGAAAGTCCGCTATTGCCTCTGGTCATGCGTCCTGAGCATCGTGGCAGTTCTTCCCATTGCCTTCATCCAGTATTTCGTACTCAACCTCCCCGTTTTTAACACAAACACATTCATTTCCCTGATGGTAACCGCCATCATCTTTAACGGACTTATAGAAGAAACCGTCAAAATGTTTTTTCTCGCCCTGATTCCCCAGAAAAAGCTGACCCTTTCATGCTTCCTCGCCTGCTGCCTTCTGTTTGGACTGACCCTGGGCAGTTTTGAGTCAGTCATCTATCTGGTAAAACGCATTCAGGAAACCGGCCTCCCCGAAGAACTCAAAGGCGCATTCAAACTGATAGTCATGCGGATGTTTACCGCCGTACTGATTCACACCTTCTGTGCAGGCTTGAGCGGCCTCTACCTCTGGCTCTTCCGCCATAAACGCAACAATGTTCTCCCCTTCCTCTACGCCGTCCTCCTCCACGGCATTTACAATTTTTTCGCCGCATTTACCACCGGCTACCGCTGGTTCAGCATAGTCGCCATTCTCTTTGCCCTCCTGGAATGCCGCATCTGGTGGCAGCAGTCAAAACTTCCCCCAGAAAATGAAAAAAATTCCGCCAACCCCTCACAAATCGCTTGACACAACCAAAAAATCGCCTTATAATACACCAACATTACGACGCTGGGTAGAGCAGTTGGCAGCTCGTCGGGCTCATAACC
>DFDV01000203.1 GCA_002369025.1 Treponema sp. UBA3819
TAGTCTGTTTTTGTCGAGCCACAACGGCATTGTGCCATTTTTTCATAAACAGTTTAACATTGCGGAGCCTTGTTCATCCGTGGCTTTCTTACCGTTCTGTCATTTCCGAAAGAATCTCCATATACTCATTCAGATAGCGGACTGCGCTTTCCTTTCTGAAGATGTCCGTCCTGTAAATAAAGAGGAGTCCGCTTTTTTTCTTAAAGGGAAAGCAGCAGAGATTGCAGTCAAAAGCTGAATCCCTGGTGGGAATGGGAACAAACTCGCATGCCTTTCCGCCCAGACGGATTTCTGCCATCTTTGCGTGTTCAAAGGTAAAGAGCGTGGGGAAAATGTCGCGGTAGTCCTGCAGATTTTTTTCTGCAAGCAGCTGACCCAAGTCCATGTGCTGATGGCGCAGCATTTTCCGGACGTATGTATTTACGGCAAGCAGTAAATCTCTGCTACTCATTCTGTCTGAAATGCTGAGCCTGACAGGAAGCATTGTGGTATAAAAGCCGATTGAACGGAGATTTGCCTTATTGCGGCAGGCGACATTGGTTCCGGTGATGATGTCCGTGCCGGGAGCATGTTTTGCAAGCAGACGGCAGAATGCACTCAGATAAAAAATGTAGGGCGTGATGGAAAGTTTTCTGCAGCATTCCCGGACAGCAGATGTCGTTCTGGCACTCAGCCATGTTATCTGTGACCCGCCGTTTCCTCCATAGACCTGTTTTTTGGGAAAATCAGCCGGCAGGGAGAGCGGGGTAAAGGGCTTTTGCAGTAGGGACTGCCAGTAACTTTTGTTTGCCTGGTAGCTGGCGGAATCAATTTGACAGTCTGCGGCGGCGGGAGGCTGGTAGTTCAGGGCCAGTCCCGAGTAAAGACTGTCCAGTTCACGGAAGAAAATGGCCATAGAAAAGCCGTCTGTGATGATGTGGCAGAAGTCCAGCAGAATGAGGTCGTCTTTTATGGCAGCCCGGATAAGCAGGTCTTTCTCGATGGCAAAGGGGCGCAGAAAAGAATGCAGGTCATCTTCCATAAAACGTTCCAGGGTCAGCCGGCGGCTGGGAGCGATTGACTGCCAGACAATGCCGTCTTTCTGAAAAAAATTGGAGCGCAGGTTTTCATGGCGGGCGATAATCTGATTTAATGCCTCTTCAAGTTTAGCCGGGTCGGGCTTTTTTGCCCTGAATGCAAAGGCAAGGTTTATGTCTGTGCTGAGCGGGTTTTTTCGATAAACATCATAGAGCTGCACCTGCAGTCTGGACGCGGGTATTTGTATTTTTCCCATCTTCAGAAACTATAGCACGGCTATTTCTTTTATGCTATACTGTGGCCATGAAACAGTTGACTGATTGTAAAGGCCTTCCCCTGCCGCTTTTTGCAAGGGGTAAAGTTCAGGCTTGCGGGCCTGTTGATGGAGCAAAACCCGACGGCAGTGTCTTTCATTTGAAAGTATTTGTTAAGTCTGTCATGCCCTGTGCGGGACAGTTTTATCTGCTGAGGGCGGAAAAAACCGGTTTGCTTTTGGGCCGGCCTATCAGTGTGTATGCGGCTGAAGAATCTGCAGACGGGGTGGAGCTTTCCTTCCTGATTTTAATAAAGGGTTCCGGCACTCAGGAGTTGTGCAGTCTGGAAAAAGATGACGGCATAGAACTGATTGGCCCTCTGGGAAATACTTTCCCCCTGCCGGAAAAAGATGACAAAATCTGTATTGCAGGCGGCGGAATCGGAGTTGCCCCTGTGGCGGGCTTTGCGACTACCCTTGCCGCCAAATCCTATGATTTTTATGCAAGTTTTAAAAGCGGCTCATACGGACTGGAATGCATTCAGCCCGCCAGCCTTACCATAACCACCGATGACGGAAGCGAAGGCGTTCACGGCATGATTAGCGCGGCCCTTACCGCCGATGTACTGAAAAACAAGGGCTATACGGTTCTCTATGCCTGTGGTCCCAGCCCCATGCTTGCCTACCTGCAGAAAATCTGTAAGGAAGCGGGGGTAAAGTGCTGGCTGAGCATGGAAAACCGCATGGCCTGTGGCGTGGGAGCCTGTCTTGGCTGCACCATTACCACAAAAGAAGGAAACAAACGCTGCTGTAAGGACGGTCCTGTTTTTGACGGCAGCATACTGAACTTTGAACCGCCAAAATATCCGCCTCTTCGCGGAGAAAAGCCCGTCACTGATGCCGTTGATTTGTCAGTCGATGTGGCAGGAGTACATTTTGCAAACCCTGTGATTGCGGCAAGCGGTACCTTTGGCTATGGTTCTGAATATGCAAGCGTCTTTGATGTAAACAGACTGGGCGGAATCTGTTCTAAGGGACTGACCCTGCAGGCTCGCGGCGGAAACACAGGAACCCGCCTGGTGGAAACATCTTCCGGCCTTATAAATTCTATCGGTCTGGAAAATCCCGGCATTGCCCATTTTATTCAGCACGAACTTCCTTCCATGCTTTCCCTCAAACCGGTTACGATTGCAAACCTTTCCGGCTCTTCACTGGAAACCTATGTGGAAGGTGCCAAACTGCTGGACGCAACTGAAGTCCCGATGATTGAACTGAACATCAGCTGTCCCAACGTAAAGGCGGGCGGCATGTCCTTTGGAATGGACTGTGCATCTGCCGCCAGTGTGACCAGGGCAGTGAGGGCGGTAACAAAAAAGCCGCTTATGGTAAAACTTACTCCCAATGCCCCTGATTTAATCGGAATCGCCATGGCAGTCCGTGAGGCAGGCGCGGATGCAATCAGTCTGGTAAACACTTTCCAGGCTATGTCCATAGATTTGAACACCGGCCGCCCCGTTTTTGACAATGTGCGCGCCGGATTCAGCGGCCCCGCCGTAAAGCCCATTGCCCTGCGCATGGTTTACGATGTGGTTCAGGCCATGAATAAACTGCCCGAAAACGAGCGCATTCCCGTTGTCGGCCTTGGCGGCATTGCTACCTGGCAGGATGCAGTGGAATTCCTGCTTGCGGGCGCTGTGGCAATTCAGGTGGGAACGGCAACCTTTGCCAACCCCAATGCCATGGTGCAGATTGTGGACGGTCTTGAGGCCTGGATGAAGGCAAAAGGCTTCAAATCGATAGCAGACTTCCGCGGCAAAGCACAAGATATTTAAGCGAAAATCAGCTTTTAAGAATTCGACACAGATGAACAGTGATTTTCACAGATTGGGCACAGAAAAAATAAAAAGTTTTCCGTGCCTTATCTGCGTACATCTGCGTTTATCTGTGTCAAAAATAAATTTTATTTCGACAATTGGGCAGTTCTGGATAGCCTCCTGTTCTCCAGAACTGCGACAGCAGACAAGCTGCTGTCCCGCTTTTCAGTGCGCATCCGTGCGCACTATTATTTTATTATGACAATTGAACAAAAAGTGTAAAAATGTTATACTCGCGCTATGAATACATTGGTCGCCTTGTGCGCGGTGGGCGCGGAAAAAATTTTAGGCAATGAACTTAAACTTCTCGGTTACAAGCTGGTGTCAAACGCACCGGGACGCGTTACTTTTACCGGAGATGATGATGCTCTTTTCCGCACGAATTTGTGCCTGCGCACTGCTGACCGTGTCTACCTGCAGATGGCAGAATTTGAAGCGGCTGATTTTGACCAGCTTTTTGACGGTGTCTATGCCGTCCGCTGGCAGGATTTTTTGCGTAAGGACAGCCGCGTGGTTGTGGACAAAGTACGCATCTATAAATCAAAACTGAACAGCGAGCACTCCATTCAGGGCATGGTGCAGAAAGCCATTTACAAAAAACTGGGCGACACCTGGCACATGCAGACCCTGCCAGAAAGCGGCGAAAAAAGCGATGTGCGTGTCTATATGGACGAAGACCGCGCCCTTATCCTTCTGGACTTGAGCGGCCTTCCCCTGCACAAGCGCGGTTACCGCACCGACGGCGGCTTTGCTCCCCTGCGGGAAACAACTGCGGCAGCCCTTCTTCAGCTGATGACCTGGCGCAGAAAAACGCCCCTGCATGATCCTTTCTGCGGTTCCGGCACCTTTGCCATAGAAGCCGCCCTTTATGCTTACAATGTTGCTCCCGGTTTTGGCCGCCGCTTCGCCCTGGAAAACCTGCCGATATTTAACAGCCGTCGCGCAGAGGAAATCCGCCGTGCAGAGGCAGAAAAAATCCGCACGGATGTAGAAGTACGCATTACCGGTACGGACATAGATCCGGCGGCTATTGAGCGTGCACGAAAAAATGCAGAGCATGCCTGCGTAATGGCAGGACGCGCCCTCAATCTGATAGACAGCAGCAACAAAGTGCCCCGTCCGGATTTTGATGTGGCGGACTTTGCTGACATTACTGCCCCTTACGAAAGCGGACTGCTTATCTGTAACCCTCCCTATGGCGAACGCCTTGGAGATGCGGAGCAGGCAGAAGAAATCTACCGCAAGATGAGCTGCCTCTTTGATGAATTCAAGGGCTGGCAGATGGGCGTCATTACAGCCCACAAGAAATTCCAGGAATGTATTGGCCGCTATGCCACTACACTCAAAAGCCTCAAGGCAGGAAATCTGGATACCACATTCTACATGTATACTGGTGAAGAAAAGAGGAAAAATCATGGCAATCGTAGTAGAGCACGATAAGCGCAGAGTTGAAATTCTGGAAAAATCATTTGATTTGTTCTGCCGGGACGGCTATGAAGACGTAACTTTCCAGAAGATTGCAGATGCCTGTGGAATCACCCGTACCACACTCTACATCTATTTCAAGAATAAAAAAGAAATTTTCGCCTGGAGTATCAAGCAGTTTACCCTGGATCTGGAAAAACAGCTCCTTGCCATCGTAAAGGACAAGTCACTTTCTTCCGGACAGTGCATCCGTGCTATCTGTAACCACATCATCGACGCAGAACAGGAAAATCATGCCCTTTTTGGCGTACTGCTCAGTTATCTCCTTCAGATAAAAAAGACTGGCGAAGACCCTGATGAACGCGTTCGCCGCAGAACGGTAAGAATGCGCCATCTTTTGAGCACGCTTATCATCCGCGGACAGAATGCGGGAGAATTCAAAAAAGTTCCCGTAAAAGATGTGGAAGAATTGATTTACACGCTTCTGGAATCAGCAATTTTCCGCCTTGCCGTGCTGAATCAGAATGATATTTCCAGCGTAAAGGCTTCAATCAACCTCACGCTGGACAGTCTCATGGAAAAATAAACTGAACCCGGCTGACCGTCAGGCTAAGGATTGCAGGGGCTTATGTCCAGAATGGCGCCGTCATCTGCAGTCAACAGCGTTCGTGTCGGTGCAATCATTTTTGTAGACGGATTGTAGTCAAAACTGTTGGTCCGGTCGTCAATTTTTGGCACATAAATGCCGTTCTTTATAGACTCTCCCTGTTTTTTCTGTTCCTTTCCGCTTGAATCCCGGTAGGTTTCATCCAGAAAAATTTTCAGTCCCTTGGGCTTTGTCCAGTAATAGCTGTTGTAGTAGGGATTTGTCTTATCCGTATTCGTTTCGTTCTGAGTCTTTTTTACCGCTATCAGGCTGTTTACATAAATGGTCTTTCCCAAAAAAGATTCCAGCAGGAAAATGCGCATGTCGTTTGTTTTTGTGCCGATTGCAACTTCCTTTGTGTCTTTGTCTGCTTCTGCAAAACGGTAGGGCTTTACGGAAGTTCCGTTGCTGATGACATAATAAATGTCAGTAAAAACCGTAGTATCCGCACTGGTGGGCACAAGAAGACTTGAATTCAATTCCAGCATATAAGAATCTTCTACTTTGTTGTCGTGATAGGTTGCTTTTGCGTCGGTAACGACAAGATCGTATTCATCTTTTGCAATCAGTTCCGCTTCTCCCACACCCGCCGTGTTCTGGATTGCCGGACTGTAGCCTGTGTAAGAGTAATAGTTGTCCTTGTAGTAGCGGATAAAATAACGGTAGTAGGAACCGCTTGTCACAAATTCATCAATAAAGTTAAAGGAGTTTGTCAGGTCTCCTGTATTTGCCGGAATTACCTGACCGATGTTTACGGTTTCCTTTATGGTGTTAAATTTGGAGTCTTCGTCACAGCGCTGTCTGAAGATGTTTGCATAGCTCATTCCTGACAGTGAGTTAAAGCTGACAGAAACATTTGTGTCGCTCAATCTGCGGATGGTTGGTGCAGTGATGTCATTTTTGTCGCCGTTTACCACGCAGGCCGTCATAAAAAAAATTGCCCAGCATGCCGGAAAAATACATGATATTATTGAAGATTTTTTCATAGTTCCCCCAAATAAACACCTTCTAGTATATACAATTATCGGCAGAATTCAGTAGAAAGCGTACGATTTTGTGCTATACTTATAGTATGAAACTGGATGTTAAAATTATTGCATTTGACCTTGACGACACGCTTTTGAATCACGAACTCAAAATTACTCCGCTTACGGCGGAAGCTTTACAGGAATGTGCCCGAAAAGGCATTTTTGTTGTGATGTGTTCGGGACGGGCGGAAAACGCAATTCTTCCCTATGTTCGTCAGCTCAATATTGCGGGTACACAGGCGGGACGCTACATCATCGCCATGAACGGAGCCACAATTTACGACATGCATATTCGCCAGCAGATTTATTCCCGCAAGGTAAGCGGAGATACACTCCTCTATGTTTTTCACGAAGCAGAAAAGCGCGGACTTCCCTGCCAGGTTTATGACCCCGCCTGCATTTATCCCTCCAAAGACAATGAGTGGACCCGGGTGGATGTAAAACTCTGCGGACTTAAAATGCAGGTGCGCGAAGACTTTGCTGACTTCATCAGGGAAGGGCAGAGCAAGATGGTTGTGCCGGGCGACCCCGAAAAATTGCAGGAATTTCAGGCCGACTTAAAGCGCGATTTGGGCGACAAGGCAGTCATTTACACCAGCAAGCCCTATTTTCTGGAAATCATGCCCCCTCAGTGCGGTAAAGGCGAAGCGCTTCTGGAAATGGCGAAAATTCTTCAGATTCCCCGGGAACAAACCATGGCCTTTGGTGACAG
>DFDV01000013.1 GCA_002369025.1 Treponema sp. UBA3819
ACTTTTTCTGCTGACGGAAAAAAATGCAAGGTTGTCTTTACTGTAAAGAAAGAAGCTGCTCAGGGCGCTAAATCTATTTCTATTGCTGGTGACTTCAATAGCTGGAGCAGCACAGAAACTCCGCTTAAAAAGGCAAAAGACGGTTCTTTCTCTGTAGAGCTTGAATTGGCTACAGGTAAAGAATATCAGTTCCGCTATCTGCTGGACGGCAGCCGCTGGGACAACGACTGGGAAGCAGACAAATATATTCCTGCTCCTTTCAGCAGCACTGATAACAGCGTTGTTGTTTGTGTAGTTCCCAAGAAGGAAGCTCCTGCAAAGAAAGCCGCAGCAAAAGCAGAAAAAAAGCCTGCTGCTGAAAAGAAACCGGCAGCAAAAAAAGCTACCGCAAAAAAATCAAAGTAAATTAACTTTTATTTGATATAGAAAAACCCCTGTCAATCTGGCAGGGGTTTTTGTTTTGTATCACATCTTAAGGGTTACATCTTAACAGCCAGGGCATCAGCTTGGCACATGGATGACTTCACGGGGTTTACTGCCGTTTGCAGGGCCGACTATACCGCGTTCTTCCATTTCTTCCACAAGGCGGGCAGCACGGTTGTATCCGATTTTGAGCCTGCGCTGAATGTAACTTGCGCTTGCCTTTCCTGCCTGTACGACAATCTGCAGTGCTTCATCGTAGAGGGGATCTTCACCGTCGCTGAAAAGACCAGGACCTGAGCCACCCTCTTCATCATCATCCACAAAGATTTCGTCATCGATGTATTCAGGCTCGCCGTACTGTTTTACATAGTCTACTACGGCTTCTACTTCGTTATCATTTACCAGAGTACCCTGAATACGCACGGGGAAGGGATCTGTTGCGCTTGCATAGAGCATGTCACCCTTACCCAGCAGTTTTTCCGCGCCCACCTGGTCAATGATGATGCGGCTGTCCATCTTTGACGCAACCATGAAGGCAATGCGGCTTGGAATATTTGCCTTAATCAGACCGGTGATGACATCGATTGACGGACGCTGGGTTGCCAGTACAAGGTGAATACCAACGGCGCGGCTCATGGCGGCGAGACGTGCAATTGTAGATTCCAGTTCCTTGCCGGTGGTTGCCATCAGGTCTGCAAATTCATCAATGATAACTACAATGTAAGGCAGTTTTTCTGCAGCAATCTTACGCTCTACAATACGCTTGTTGTAGCTGACGATATCGCGAACGCCCATACCGTCCAGACAAGCGTAGCGGCGTTCCATTTCACACAGACAGTACTGGAGAGACTGGAATGCGCGTTTTGATTCCGTAATGACCGGCGTGAGCAGGTGGGGAATATCATTGTAGAGTTTAAGCTCAACCACTTTGGGGTCAATCATAATCAGCTTTACATCCTGAGGACTGCGTTTGTAGAGGATGGAAAGAATCATGCTGTTTACACAGACAGACTTACCTGCACCAGTTGAACCTGCAATCAGGAGGTGAGGTGTCTTTGCAAGATCGAGCACCTGGGGTTCACCGGAAATATCCTTACCCAGAATGACGGGAATTGCCATTTTATTGAACTGAGGCAGGTCAAGGTCTACAATTTCCTTAAAGCTGACTACAGCGCGTTCTTTGTTTGGAACTTCAATACCAACGGCATGTTTACCCGGAATAGGAGCAACAATACGGACACTGCTTGCTGCCAGGCGCAGGGCAATATTATCCTGCAGGGCAACAATTTTGCTCAGTTTTACGCCGGGAGCAGGGAGAATTTCAAACATCGTTACAACAGGTCCCTTGCGGATTCCCGTTACTTCTGCTTCAATCTTAAACTCGCTGAGTGTTTCCTTGAGGTCAGAGGCGGCCTGTTTTGTTTCTTCATCAATCAGCCAGTATTCGCCGTTGGAATAGGTGTCCAGCAAATCAGAAGGAATCTTGTAGGGGCCGCGGATTTTCTTTTTGGGGGCTGCAGGAGCTTCTTCTACCAGCGGCTCAGGCCTTTCCAGCTTTACGACACCTTCATCGTTTTCATCAAAATCATCTTCTACCTGAACAACAGGAACTTCTGACTCATCGCTTTCCATTTCTTCCAGAGAAATGTCTTCAAAGTCGATAGAATCTGAATTGTCAAAAGGCTTACCATTGCTGTCTACAACTGGTGGCGCGAGGGGGTCTACATTTTCGTTCTCTTCGACTTCATCTTCTGCTTCTGCTGAAATCTGGTCAGGCTGTGCGCTGTCTGCCAGCACGGGAACGGAAATTTCATCTTCATCGTCAAAAACCGGGTCGCTTGCGGCATCATCGTCCATTTCTGCAAAAATGGCATCAAGACCTTCTTTTTCAGGCTCCTGAACTTCCTGATTGGGGGAATCTTCTTCTGCGTCTTCAGCGTCTTCCATCAGGTCGTCTTCCAGAAAAGCATCTTCGTCAAGATCGTCTTCAAGAAGTTCATCATCTGCGAGATTTTCATCATCCGCTTCTGCTTCCAGCTGGTCGGCAAGGCGATGAGCTTCTGCACTCTGAGCCATTAAATCGTATTCATCGGGTTCAAAAGAAGTATCTGCTTCTTCATCAAAAGTATCACCGAATGCAGACATAATGTCTTCATCAGATTCTTCGTCTTCAGGCGGGACTTCTTCATCAAGCGGTTCCACATCATCAACACTTTCATCCGGCGGAACTACCATGTCGCGGTAAGAATCTTCTTCGGGATTAAATGAGTCGAGTTCCAGAAGTTCAGTTGCTTCTTCTTCCGGCTCCGGGAAAAATGCGTCTTCATTGTATTCCGGTGCGGGGCCACGATTTTCGGGAATGTAGGGCACTGGTTCGTGGAAGGATTCACTTTCGTCAGATTTGTCTTCTGCTTCCGGGATGTCATTTTCTGACTGAGCCAGAGCTTCTTCCACAGTCATATCCTGATCAATTGCGTCTTCTACAGCAGGTTCTTCGTCAGCAACATCTTCTGTAAGTTCCTGAGCCGGTTCTTCATCTGCCGCATCAAAGACATGCATAAAGGGATTGTCTTCGCCTGAATTCAGTTTGGAAATGTCTTTTTCTGTCGGCTCTGAATCTTCTGCTTCAACTTCATCTTCAACTTCATCTTCCGGGGGAAGTGAGTCTTCATCATAGATTTCTTCGCTTTCGATGTACTCGCCGTCTTTCAGTTCGACTTCTTCATTTTCATCGTATTCTTTTTTTGCCAGAGGGACTGCAAGGGGAACAGCATGAACTTCTTCATCGTCATCTGAGTCATCCGCATCTTCTGCCTCTTCCGCTTCTTCGCTGAGCATAACGCGGTCATCTTCGGCAATGTCTTCAATTTCATCGTCGTCATCTTCCTGTTCAGACGGAGAACCCAGCATATTCTGCAGAGTGTCTCCCAGCATGGCCAGCAGGGCATATTCGATGGCAACAATCACCAGACCAATCAGCAGTGCGGTAGAAAGTTTTATTCCCAGAACAGCATCTGCGTTGTTTGCAATGATAATGCGAGCGATGTGTTCCAAAGCATCCAATGTAAAGAAGGGAATGACAGAACCCAAAAGCAGAACTCCACGCTTAATGCCCCAGTTTTCGGTAAAGCACTGAGAGGCAGCCACAATCAGGAAAAGGGGAATGAGTGCGGAGCACAAGCCGTAAACGCCCGTAAGCATTTTTCCTGCGCGGAATAAAAAGGTCTCTGCAACGGGATTTGCCTTGCCAAAGTCAAACAAGACCAGAAGAAGTGAGATAGAAAATAATGCCGCAAGGATAATCAGACCGATTCCCGCAGCAAGCG
Source organism: Treponema sp. UBA3819 (assembly GCA_002369025.1). Classification (GTDB taxonomy): domain Bacteria; phylum Spirochaetota; class Spirochaetia; order Treponematales; family Treponemataceae; genus Treponema_D. The sequence goes on from DFDV01000013.1 coordinate 3,750, forward strand.
AAGCTTTACTAGAGTTTTTCATTAAATCTCCCAAATTTTAAGAAATCTCTTTCTGTCTCTTTATTATCGGATTTCCAAAAATTTTATTTAGAAGAAAAGCACAGGCAGAATACTTTTTGGCAAGCCTTGCATAGGGGCATTTTGTTCTATATACTAAAGTATCTTTTTTTTGGTGGGAAAATCTTGGAAAACAACATGCCTGCATTTAAGTGCCATTTTTGCCCGGTCTGCGATGGAAATGGCTGTACGGGAGAAATGCCCGGTATGGGTGGCGTGTACAACAATGGAAATTTCATTGCAAACTGTCAGGGCTGGGCTGAATGTCGTAAAGCTGACCCCTCACTGCTTTCCCGCTTTCTGGATAACAATTCTTTTGAACCAAAAATCCGTCTTGCACCTATGACCGGAGCCGTGGAAAATATCGGCTTTGAAGATGAACAGTCATATTACTACACCATGCTTTTTTCTGCCTACAAGGCGGGTCTGGGACTCTGTATTGGTGATGGTACACCGGATTTAAAACTGCAGGCTGGAATTGGCGCGGTAAAATGGATTCAAAAGCAGGATGAAAAAGTAAAGGCTTCTGTTTTCATAAAACCCTACGACAATGAGCGCATTTTAGAACGCATTTCATGGGCGGACAGCGTAGCAGATTCCATTGGCATAGACATTGATTCCTACAATATTGTTACCATGCGCAATCTGGTAAAACTGGAAAAAAAGACAGTAAGCCAGCTGCTTGAAATAAAAAAAGCCCTGCATGTTCCCTTTATCATCAAAGGTGTTTTTACTGAAGATGATATTGCCCTTGTAAAAGAAGTCCGCCCGGATGTAGTCTATATTTCAAACCATGGCGGACGCATAGAGACACGGACGGGTAGTACCGCCGAATTTTTACAAAGCCATGCAAAGGAACTGCGCAACTACTGCGCTTCACTCTGGGTAGACGGCGGCATTCGTACGGCTGAAGATGTAGCCACCGCAATAGCTCTTGGTGCAGAAGAAGTGGCTGTTGGCCGCCCTATGGCTACGGCTTTGTGCAGCGGCGGTACACAGGCAGTATGCGACTGCGCCCAGGCTCTGCGCACTTTACAGGCTTAGCTTACTTTTTTGCCGTCATTCCAAATGCACACAGACAGGCAGTGGTCAGACCGCTGAAAACAGCTACTCCGATAGTATGAACCGGTGCAAAATCTATGAGTGCCAGTGCCCCAAAGGAAAGGGCTGTGGTGGCAAAAGAAATGAGAATGGCAAGGTTGTTCAGTTTTTCTGCTGATTTTTCGCCTTCAATCGCATAGATGATATAATCCAGTCCCAGTCCAAATGTAAGAACCAGACCCGTTACGCTAAAAAATCCCAGGGAAATGTGAAGGGCTGTCAGCACAGAAAGAGTGACCAGCACTACCAGCAGGGGAATGGAGGCGATACGGGCTACTGTTTTTGGCGGATAACAGAAAAACAAAATCACAAGAACCAGAAGGAATGCAGCCGCCAAGAGTTTGAGCATGGTTGCAGTGAGGCTGTTGAGTTCAGAGGCGATGTCGGCACTTTTGTTTACAAAATGGACGGAAGGAAAGTCCTCTGTCAGGGAGCGGAAATAGTCTGCATCCTGGGCGTGCAGGGGTAGTATGCAGGAATAGTATCTGCCCTTGATTTCTCCCAGCCAGAGATTTCTGGTGACGCCTGAAAGAATGTCGGGAATTCTTGCTTCCGGGCTGACAGAGACATTTTTTGCCTGCTGATATTCTGCCGCGTATTGTTCAGACAAGGTTTTTTCGTCACTTACATTTTGGGCAAAACCCAGGGCGGAATATTGTTCTCCTGCCAGTGCAAGCAGAAAAGATGCCGCATCATAACTCTGAGCCTGGGTCTTTTTCGAAGGAATAAAGGCGCTTGTAGAAAGAAATGACCCCAGTTTGCCTTCTTTCTGAGCTTGCGCAAGTTTTTGAGAAAAGGCTTCTTCGGTCTGCAAAAGGGATTCCGCGCTTTCTCCTTCTGCAAGAAAATACCAGCCGGCAGAACCGTAATCAAGCACCTGATTTACAATTTTTTCGCTTTCAAAAAGGCGCGGACTCATGCTGTACATGTCCCGGAGATTGTTGTCGATGGTGAGCGGCTTGCGGCTGATAAAAAGAATGAAAAGCGAAAAGACTGCAAGCAGCAGGGGCAGAGGACGGACAATTTTGTGCCAGGGAAAGCGGGTTGCTTTTTCCTCTTTTGGCAGGGCTCTTTTTGCGGGCAGGGGAAGAAGGGGGTAGAGGCAGATGACTCCCAGAAAAGCGCTCATGAGTCCGGTAAAAAGAAAGACGGATACCTGTTTGAGGAAGGGAAAGGGTGCCAGAAAGAGGGCGGCAAAACATATTTCCGTAGAGGCAAAACTGATTCCGATTCCCCTTAAAATTTTCCGGCGGATGGCGGTACCGTCAGAAAGGGAAGAATCGTTTTTCCAGTGGACAAAATAATGAATTGAATAGTCTACGCAGGTGCCGATGAGCGTGGTTCCAAAGACAAAGGTGAGCACATGAATCTGCCCGAAAACCAGCAGTACCGAGGCAAGGGCAAGGCCGCAGGAAAGGGCAACCGCTCCCGCAGAAATAAGTGCCGGCACTAGCGAGCGGAAAACATACAGAAAAAGCAGGATGACTAAGAGCATGCCGATTGTGGAGATGACGGAAACCTGCCTTTGTGCTGAAGAAGAACTTTCGTAACTGTGGAAAGGCACTCCGCTAAAGGCAAACTGTACTCCGCTATTTTCCTCAGCGGCAGTCTTACGGGAAATTTCTTCACAGCGGGAATAAATGTCCCTGACGGCAGATTTTTTTCCGGTAAGGGAGATTGCGTCGGGGGACAGCCTGCCGCGCAGCATGACATACCAGAATCCGTCTTTTTGGGCGGCAAGCACATCGTCTTTTACGCTCATGGAAGCGCCTGTAGTGGCCGCAGACAGAAAACGCTGCAGGATGCCGCCGGTCAGGTCAAAGGGGTCTGTTTCCAGGCCGGAAAAATCTGTAAAGGAAAAGGCAGAATAAATGCGGCTGAGGGCATCCTGGGCCACTTCTTCCGCGCCGCCATTTTGTAGCAGGGAGACCGTATCCCTGTCCAAAAGTGAAAAACGGTGTTCATGCAAAAAATCTTTGAGCTGGCGGGTGGCGGAGGAGTCTACATATAGCGTGATGTCTTCAAAAAAAGATTCCTGCGGATTTTTCCCCTTGTAGCAGGCATACAAATCTTCGGCCGCTCCTTTTGCAAGAGAAAAATCCGGGGCGTATGCGAGAATAGTGACGCTGCGGCTTGTAAGGGCGGCAAGTTCTGCATCTGCCTGGGCTGCGGATTTTAGCGAATGGGATGGCGGCAGAATGTCAAAAAGACTGGTATTAAAATGCAGGCGGCGGCCAAAAGCCAGGGAAAACCCCAGAGCCAGCAGCAGGCCGGCGTGAAAAATCACCCACAAAAGGGGGAGTCTATTGCTTTTCAAAAAATGCTTTTTCATTGTCTGTCAGTGTAGCCGGAAAGCTAAGGTTTGCAAATTCGTAGCGGATAAAATCGCCGTTTTTTTCATGCATGGTCACAGAGGTCAGAGCTTCTCCGCCCTGCAGCAAAAAGCGGTCTGCAATTGTGCGTATGCTTTTTTCTCTGGGGATAAGTCCTACAGACCAGGCTTTTTCACTGCCTTCAAAAAAGATGTCAAAATTCTTTTCGCTTAATTCTTCTCCGCCCTGAAAAACGGAACCGATGACTTTTGCAAAAGATTCAAAAGTGGCATTGCCCTCTGCCTGCAGTACAGATTTTTTTCCGCTGGAAGAAATCTGCACCACCGAGGAAGCACTTACAATCATCGTGGAGGGGAAAGGCTTTTTTGTCTGCCACATGATGCCGTCTTCCCTGGAAATTATGCAGCTGCCGGAAGATGACAGTTCACGCTTTAGTTTGCTGATGAATTTTGTCTGGGTAAAATCACCCTTCTGCACCTTATGGGATGCAATCGACTGGCTTATTTTTTGGAAGACACTTTTGCTTTCATCTGTAAGGGGGTGGTCAAATATGTCTCCAAAGGTTAATGCGGTTACACAGAATAAAATGGCGGCAAAAATCGGTTTTTTCATCGTTATATAAAACAATTCTAATGAATGAAGGTAAAAAAGAAAAGAGTAGAAAAAAGAGAGACATTATAGTATATTAGTGTTATGTTAGAGAGTCCGGCAGCTATCAGACAGCGAAGAATCAGCGACATTTCCTTTACGGTTGACAGCCAGCTTCAGGTTACCGAGGCAAACAGAAATTTTCTCCGCTTATTCAATACCGTTGACAGCAATGTAAATCTTGGCGATTACATGGACGAACGGAACAGAAAAAATTTCCAGTATTTTCTTTCTTCCTGCAATGAGGAAACGGAAAATCCCTATTTTATTGCGGAATTCACTCCCCGTAATGACCACATGAACTGCATTGTACAGGTGAACAAAGATGGAAACCTTTTTTCAGTCACGATGCAGGAAATTTCCTATCTGATGGAAATGCTGGAAAAAATCATCTTTGAAAACCGCAAGTACCAGAAGATTCTAAACAATTTCAATTCCTATTTTTTTACTTTTGACGGCAGCCGCTATTGTCTGCAGAACACCAGGGATTTGACTGACCTTTTTGAAGGCAATGAAGAGACTTTCCGCAATTATTTTCTTGATTTCTTTAAGATTGATATTTCTCTGGAAGAAAATTCAAAACAGATTTCACAGCTTTTTGAAGATATGTCCCGCAAGGAAATAGACAGGTCTTATCATCTGCTGACTCTGGATGGAGAAGAAGTTCACATTATGTCCAGAAAATTCAGCACCCGCAAAAAAACGGCCTACCTTGCCCTTATTTCTACAGATGCCAGCGTAAAAGATGACGGTCTCTTTGTAGAAAAATTTGACGGACTTACCAATCTTTACAATAAGAAAACCGTTACGGAAATGCTGATTAATAAAATCAATGTTTCCAAGCAGTCCGGTTCGCTTTTTATCATCGATGTGGATAAATTTAAGGAATGCAATGACGTTTTTGGCCATGCCTTTGGAGACAAAGTTCTGGTAGCTGTTTCAAAAGTCATTCAGGAAGCCCTGGGTTCTCTTGGTTTTGCCGGAAGAATTGGCGGTGATGAGTTTATCTGCTATCTGGAAAGAACGGAAGAATATGACGTACGGACTATTGCCCGTAATATCCGCCTGGGAATTCAGTGGGCAATTCCGGCAATCAATCCGGGCAGCGTGGTAACCTGTTCCATGGGTATTGTTCGTATTCCCCAGAATGCCGCCACCTACGAGGATGCATTTAAAATCGCTGACAAATGTCTCTACATTGCCAAGAGCCGCGGACGCAACTGCTATGTAATCTACCGGCCGGAACTGCATGATTCGGTAATTCAGAAAAATGATGAAGGCTTAAAGGATCTGGTTTCCGGCAAGCGGTATGCAGAAAGCGTAGAAACTGAAATTTCCATTTTGCACATGCTTTCTGTGTACAAGCCAGGAGAAAAGAAAAATCAACTGATAGAAAATCTGATTCCAAAACTGACGGACTTCCTGCAGGTTCACAAAATGACGGTCTTTAAATATGACGGTCTTGCCTACAATATTGCCTATTCTTCGGGGCATGATGATGTCAATTTTCGTCAGCATAATCTGGGTGCTGATTATTTTAAGTACTTTAACGACTATGATTTCTTTCAGGCGGACAACATCAATGTTTTTGATACCGTAGACAAGGAAAAATATGATATGTACCTGACGGACAAGGTTTCCTCTACGCTGGAAGTTTTGTGCAGAAAAGAAGACGGTACTCCTGACATTCTTGTCTGTTATGATGTCTTTAAGCCTGCGCGCACTTTCCCCAAGCAGAAAATTGTCTTTGGCATTATGGTCGCAAGAATTTTGTCACAGAAGGGTATTTTTTAGTCTGAAAAGCCGCCGGCCCGGATAAGGGCATCAACTTTGTCTGTAAATGTTTTTGGGCATACAAAGAGACTCTTCCCCGTGGCAAGACTGACACACATCTGGCTTACGGAACCTTTTGTGGTGAGTTCACCAGTTCTGGCGTTGTATAATTCAAACTTTACTCTGAGCATATTTTCGTATTCGTCCAGAATGGCTTTTGCCCGGCAGATGTCGCTAAAGCGCAGGGATTTTATGTACTTTACTTTTACTTCGGTGACAGGAAAGGCATAGCCGTCTTTTTCCATGTCGATGTAGGTGTAGCCGATTTTTTCCAGAAGAGTGCAGCGGGCTTTTTCAAAATAATTGATATAGTTTCCGTGCCAGGCGATTCTCATGGAATCTACCTCAAAAAATTCAATTCTGAATGTTGTTTCAGCAGTCAAAATGTGGGGGTCTAATACTTCCATAAAAGCAGTGTAACGTATTGTACTGCATTCACACAAGAGACAAAAAGGGCACAGGCAAATGCGGAGACCCTGGGTTTTACTATCTTTCTGCTTTAAAAAATTACAATTTTCTATTATAATGGTCATTCGGTTTATCAATTTAATTATTTAAACCAAGTTTATCAGCTTTAGGAAATGCTGATTCATCAACTTTTCCGACAAATTCTATGCTCTAGTTGGAGATTTTCTTTTATGGAAGAAAAGTCATTCAAACCATTCATTTCCGCTGACCGAGTGCTGCCAGAAATCACTCCGGTTTCAATCTGTCTCGGAATAATCCTTGCCGTGCTCTTTGGTGCGGCAAACGCTTACTTGGGTCTCCGGGTCGGCATGACCGTCTCGGCTTCAATTCCTGCCGCCGTTCTCTCAATGGGAATCATCCGAATCATCTTGAAGCGGGATTCCATCCTTGAAAACAATCTGGTGCAGACAATCGGCTCGACCGGTGAATCCCTTGCCGCCGGAGCAATCTTTACTATCCCCGCGCTCTTTATGTGGGCAAACGAAAGTGACGCGATTACAAAACCGTCATTCTGGGTCATAGCGATTATCTCCCTCTGCGCGGCTTTGCTGGGTCTTATTTTTATGGTTCCCCTCCGCTCGGCTCTTATCGTCGAGGAGCACGGAATTCTTCCCTTCCCGGAAGGAACTGCCTGTGCGGAGGTTTTGCTTGCAGGAGAAGAAGGCGGCGAAAAATCAAAGACCGTTTTCTCTGGTCTCGGAATCGCGGCCCTCTACAAATTCATCGCTGACGGATTGCGTCTCTTCCCTTCAGAAATTGACTGGAGCATCAAAAAATTCGGTACGGGCTTTGGTGCGGATGTTCTTCCAGCCCTTGCAGGTGTCGGCTACATCTGCGGCAAAAAAATCTCTGCCTATATGTTCGCAGGCGGCGTAATCGGCTGGTTCGTCATAATTCCGCTGATTAATTTTTTCGGTCTTTCTTCTGTTTTTGCCCCTGCAAGTGCACCGGTTTCTGAACTCGGCGCATGGGGAATTTGGAGCAACTACCTCCGCTATGTGGGTGCGGGAGCTGTCGCCGCAGGAGGAATCATCAGCCTCGTTAAGTCATTTCCCACAATCATCAGGACTTTCAAAAAAGCTGTCAGCGGATTCGGTCACAAGGAAGCCGTTGAGACACGCACAAACCGTGACCTTTCAATGAAACCACTCTTGATTCTGGCTCTCGTAATCGTTGCTGTTATCTGGCTTTTGCCTGCAATTCCTGTGGGTCTTTTGGGAGCCATCATCATCGTGATTTTCGGCTTCTTTTTTGCCACGGTCTCAGCCCGCATGGTCGGTCTTGTAGGCTTTTCAAACAACCCGGTCTCTGGCATGACAATCGCAACGCTTCTGATTGCAACATCCCTGCTCAAATCAACCGGCCACACAGGAGCCGCCGGCATGGTAAGCGCAATCTGCGTGGGAACAATCATCTGTATCATCGCATCAATGGCAGGCGACATGTCTCAGGATTTGAAAACCGGCTACATCGTGGGCGCTACGCCGAAAAATCAGCAGATTGGCGAGCTTATTGGTTGTATCGTTTCGGCAATCGCAATCGGCGGAATCATGTATCTTCTGGATGCGGCATGGGGCTTCGGCTCAAAGGAACTTCCGGCTCCTCAGGCTACATTGATGAAACTTGTCGTTGAAGGCGTTATGGGCGGAAACCTGCCATGGATTCTGGTTTTCGCCGGGGTTGGAATCGCAGTGGCAATCGAAGTAATCGGAATTCCTGTTCTTCCTGTGGCTGTCGGTCTCTATCTTCCGATTCATCTTTCTGTTCCGATTTTTATCGGCGGTCTGCTCCGCGCATTCTTTGACCGAAAAGGAGAAAAAGGAAAAGCAATCACAGATCGCGGTATTCTTTACAGTTCGGGACTTATCGCCGGTGAAGGCCTTATCGGTATTTTGCTGGCAGTGTTCGCAGTTATTCCCATGTCAAACGGAAAGTCGCTCTTACAGACAATAAACATGGGCAGCATTCTCGGAAATGCGGGCGGCCTGATTTTCTTCGTTCTTCTGCTGGCAAGCATGGTCTTCTTCACGAGAAACAAAAAGAATGCATAAAACAAAAAAAATTCCCGCCAACTATATGGACTTGGTTTTCATCAAGAATGAAAGCCGGCCCTGGCGGGTAAAAGACGATGGATTTGTGGAAATCGACATGGAAAACAGGGGATTTTTCAACTCCATCGCCCAAAGATTTTTCAAAAAGCCGAAAATTTCTCACATTTCGCTCGATAAATATGGCTCTCTTTTGTGGCAGGCCTTGGACGGAAAAGCAACGGTAAGCGACATCCTAAAAGCGATGACCGAAGCCTTCCCGTCCGAAAGCGATAAAATGCTGAACCGCCTGGTGCAGTTTTTGGCCACGCTGGAAATGCACGGTTTTATAATCAGAAACGGAATCCGTTGAAAATTCAATAAGCAGCACGCAACTGCCAAGATAATAAGGCAGGGCCTCCGCATTATAATCCATTCACAAGTAAGACAAA
>DFDV01000150.1:0-10958 GCA_002369025.1 Treponema sp. UBA3819
CGCGGCTTTCGTAGTGATTGTAAAGTGATGCCTTTTTGATTCCCAGTTTTTCAGAAATATCTGCAAGGGAAGTTCCGCCAACACTCTTGTCAAATGCAGAGTCCAGAACTGCCCGGATTATTTTTTCTTTTGTGATTTTTTCACCAACAGCCATTTTTTCTCCCATACTTTTCCCGTTTCCCCACGAAACAGAAAAACTACCGATTATTAGTTTAATACGAGTATATCTATTTGTCAACGGAGTAGCCTGCTGACTGCTGACAGAATGATAAAGCAAGCCAGCAAAAAACCAAACAGCAAACAACTCTTCTTCATACATTACCTCCAATAAAACAATAAAAAAGAAAGAAAAAGACTTGAATTATGCTAGGTCAGTTTTTCTAATTTGTCAAATTTTTTTGATTATAGATGAGCAGACTTTTTCGCCGTCCATGGCAGAAGAAACAATTCCGCCGGAATAGCCGCTTCCTTCTCCCGCAGGATAGAGTCCTTTAAGTGCTGTGCATTCTCCGCTTTCTTTTTCACGTAAAATGCGGACAGGGGTGCTGGTGCGGGTTTCGCTGGCGATTAAAAGAGCTTCGTTGCAGATAAAACCCCGCATGTTTTTGTTAAAGTCCTTAAAGCCCGCCTGCAGACGGGAAGCAATCTGTTCAGGAAGCCACTCATCCAGGCGGCTGGCTACAAGACCGGGCGTATAACTGGTGCGCGGTAAATCTGCCGAGTCCCTGTGGTCAAGAAAATCCGTAAGCCTTTGTGCGGGCGCCTGCTGACCATTTCCGTGGCGGGCAGTTTCTGCTTCAAGCCAGCTGCGCCAGTAAAGGCCTGCCAGTGCCGGACAGCCGTCCTTTTGCGCCCGCTCCCTGAATTCGGCAGGAATGTCTTCCGGGCGGGTTTCCACAACGATTGCACTGTTGCTCCAGCGGCTGTTGCGGGCGGCACCAGACATTCCGTTTATGACAATTTGTCCCGGAGCCGTACTGCTAGGTACGACAAATCCGCCCGGACACATACAAAAACTGTAGACACCGCGCCCGTCTTCCTGCGCCGTAAGCCGGTATTCTGCCGCCTGGGCCATCGCTTTTCCATGAAACTGAATTCTGTCGATAAGTTCTCTGGGATGTTCCACGCGCACGCCAACGGCGAATATTTTTTCTTCCAAGGCATCGGGTGCAGCTTTTGCAATCATTTCGTATACATCATTTGCGGAATGACCGGTAGCAAGTACGACCGCATCCGCATGCAGAGTCTCTTCTGCACCCGTTTTGGTATTTTTAGTCTTTACGCCTGTAATGCAGAGTCCGTCTGACTCTTTTTTTGTTTCAAAGCCAATGCATTTGGTGTCAAAAAGAAATTCGCCGCCACATTCTATGATTTTTGCCCTCATATTGTTGATAATCTGGGGCAGTTTGTCGGTGCCGATGTGGGGATGTGCGTCGGTCAGAATGGCGGGATTGGCACCAAAAGCCACAAAGATGCGCAGGATTCTGCCGATATCTCCCCTTTTATTGCTGCGGGTATATAATTTGCCATCGCTGAAAGTACCTGCGCCGCCTTCGCCAAAACAATAATTGCTGTCTGCGTCCACATGGCCTCTGGTACTGATGGCGGCTATGTCTTTTTTTCGTTCACCGGTTACGGAACCACGCTCAATGATAAGGGGTTTAATGCCAGCTTCCAGAAGGCGTAGTGCGCCAAAGAGCCCCGCAGGACCTGCACCCACCACAGCAACAAGCCGCTTTCCGTCTGCCTTTTTCCATACAGGCAGTTCGCTTGCATCTGAATCAGGTTTTTCACCGATGTACACTTTATAGCGCATGACAAGTTTGAGCTTACCGCGCCTGGCATCAATCGATTTCTTTACGAATACAGGAATAACTTCATCAGAGGAAGCAGAAATGCCTTTTTCCGCAAGAGCAAGTAAAATCTTATCTTTTATAAAAGCCTGGCGCTTTTCATCTTCCGGACGAATTATTACAGAAAGCTCTGTTACCATGCCTTACATCAAACCTTGAACAAGTCAATCTGAGAACCAATCAGCTCGATAGACTGTCCCATGGCTTCGGAAATATCACCCAGCGTATTGCCATTGTCTTTAATCTGACGGGCACCGTCTGCCATTTCTGTAACGCTGGTCTTGATTGCGTCGGTTGCTTCCTGCAGAGATTTTACTTCATCCAGAATTGCCTTGTTTCCTTCGCTCATTTCTTCAGAAGAAGTGCGGACTTCCACCGTGCTGTTGTTCATCATGTGCAGGGCATCGGTAATCTGCTTGCTGCCCTCTTCGCTTTCCTGCATTGCTCCGCGAATCTGACGAACCAGCTGGTCAGTTTCCTGAATATTGTGGCGCACAGTACCAAACGCCTGCTTTGCTTCGGAACTAGCCGCAACGACTGCTGAAACCAGGTCGCTGATGTTCTTTAATTCTTTGCCGATAGACTTAGATTCTGCCGCTGAAGTTTCTGCCAGAACACGGATTTCATCAGCTACAACACCAAAGCCCGCTCCAGCCTCGCCCGCATGTGCCGCTTCAATGGCGGCGTTCATGGAAAGCATATTTGTCTGAGAGGCAATCTTTGCAATCGCCTTGTTTGCCTTAAAGAGCATCTGGCTCTGTTCTTCAATAAGAACAATCTGACGGTTTACGGCTTCCTGTTTTTCCACACCGTTCTGGGCTGCATCTTCCAGAGCAAGGAAGGAATCTGCCATTTTTTCTGTACTGCGGGTAACGGATGCGATATTTCCCAGCATCTGCTCAACAGCGGAACTTGCCATGGAAACACCTTCTGACTGATTTCCAATCAGGCCGTTCAGGTTTTCAATATTCTTTGCAATCTGTGTTACTGCACCAGCCGTCTGCTGTACGCTCTGGCTCTGATTGTCAATCTGTCCGATAACACTGTCGATGTGACCAAGAATCTGGTTGATTGAGTTACCGGTTTCCAGAGTGGTGTGCTGCATGCTGCCGTCTATATCAATCAGGTTTTCTTTGGACTCTTTTACACCGCTGATAATCATGCGGAGGTTTTCTGTAAAGGTGTTAAAGCCCTGTACAACATCACCGATTTCATCTTTTGTCTTTACTTCAATTTTTTTGGTTAAATCAGCATCTCCGGTAGCGATTTCCTTGATTGAATCTTTTAGCGCCTGAAGAGGACGAAGAAGAATATGCAGGTAAAGGCCGGTAAAAATCAGCAGCAGGATTGCGATGATTGAAGTGATAAGTGCAATGGCGATACCACTCTTTTTTGCACCTGCCTGTATTTCTACTTCCGGAATGGCAACGCCCAGTGACCAGGGAGTTCCGTAAATGGGAGAGTAGAACATGTAATCTGTCTTTCCGGTAGCCTTGTTCTTTACAATTCCACTTCCTTCTTTTCCGTAAATCATGTCGTCAGCCACTTTGTAGTAGCCGATTAAACCAGATGCTTCATCTCCCGCTTCATAGAAGTTCTGTCCCACAGAGTCAGAATCAGGATGGGCAATAATTGAACCGTTGCCGTCCAGTGCAAAGATGTAGCCGTTACCAGAAATTTTAATTCTGCCGATTTCGTTTTCTGCAATGGTGACGGGAATTGCGCCAACAAAGATACCAAAAACATTGCCGTTTTCATTTACCGCAGAAACAGCTACATAGAAGACTTTTCCGCCTGTTACGCTGTCGTCAGAAGGATTGCTGATATATTCGTCTGCACCCTTTGTCAGAATCTGATTGAAAAAGTCTTTGGAACTGACATCCACTTCCTGACCTGTAGATGTGTACATATTGCCTTCCGCATCACAAATACCTACATAGTCAAAATCAACATTAATCAGCTGTGTGTTTTCCATCATGTAGTCACGCACGGCATCAATATCACCGGTAAGGAAGACATTTGCCTTGGTGAATACGCGCAAATCTTTGTAATAACTGTTAAGCCAGTAGGAAACCGCCGTAGAACTTTCTGCCGCAACTGTTGTGTTAAAGTCACGGTATGTCTTGATGTCATTTTTAGTAATGGATGAGCGAAGAATGGCGATAAGTGCAGAGAAGAATACAATCATCAGGACAAGAAGAGCTACTTCAAATTTAAAGGCAAATGTTTCTGTCCATTTTTTGTGAGGAACTTTGGGCTTTTTCTCTTTGGGCACCTTTACTTTCTTTTCTTTCGGTACTTTAATCTTTTTTTCTCTCATAGCTATCTCCCAAAAAAGTCTCTCTACTAGCATATATTATACTTCATTTATCGGAATAATGCACTTTTTTTTGACAGAATGTTTGTTCGTCCGCTCGCAAATCAGACATCTCTGGACTGCGGGCGATTTGCTTTATTTGTGGTAGTGCGTTCCGCATTGCAGAATCTCAACATAAGATTTTTCATTTTCTTCTACAATTCTGTAAACGATGCGATTAAAATCGTCAATTCTCCGACTCCAGTATCCTGACAAATCATCTTTTAAAGGCTCTGGTTTTCCGATTCCCACATAACCGTTTCGGTCAATATCTTTTAAAATGGAATCCAATTTTTTTACGAGTTTTTTATCGGAATGAAGATTCAAAAAATCTTCCCATGCTTCATCAGTCCAAAGTTTGTCCATTAATTAACCTCACTGATTTCGTGCTTTGTGAGTTTTCCCTGGCGTGCATGTTCCAAAGACACTTTGAGCCGTGCCTGATTATCTTCGCTCCAAAACGGGTCAGCTTTAATCTCAAACGGAATGCGGCTTTCTCTGAGGCAAGCCGTCATAAACATATTCACCGCCGCTGTCACCGAAATTCCGATGGATTCGCAGAATCCTTCAAAAGAATATTTTCGCTCGTCATTTGTCCGAATGCTCATCGTTGCCATATTTTGCCTCCAAAACGCTTGTTTTATTCATGCAATATAATACATTGTAACACATTGTGCGACAAAATGCAAATGGATTTATGACATGACACAAAAAAACAGGGCTGTCCGTTTTGGGCAACCCTTTTTTTGACGCTTTTTGCGGCAGCAAAATCTGACTAGTAGGTGTACTTCCAGAAGACCGGTACTGCAAAACCGTAACTCTTGTTCTGATAACCGGCTTCAAAGCCTGCACCCAGTTCGTGATGCTCGTTTACCGCAAAGGCAAGTCCTGCACCACCCATGTAGGCATTTTTGAAGGTTGAGCCACCATCTGCCCTGTCATCAGGTGTAAAATCGGAAAGGATTTTTCCCGTCAGAGCCAGGGTAAGTTGCTCGGTAAGTCCCAGGTCAAATTCCAGGGCGCCGTAGATATCATGGGTTTCATTTGCCAGTTTGGAATCTTCACTAAAGTTTGTTACGCCTTCAGCAGTAATTGCAAATCCCTTGCCTTCATAGGTCAGCACAGCGTTAAAGAGATTCTGGCCCCCAACACCGCCAACAACAGTCAGATAGTTGATGAAGTCACTGTAGCCGTCTCCTTCCTTGTTGTATTCATAGCCAAAGCCCAGGTTCAGGTTTTCTACAGCACCAAAAAGATTGGGGAATCCCACGGTACCGCCGAGTTTGCGTGCATCGTTGTTGATGATGTTTCCTGCACTGAAACTGATTTCAAAGAGTTCATGTTCATACATGGCACCCAGACCAAAATTGAATTTATTGTTGTTTCCTTCGCTGTCCTTTCCATTAAAATAGTTAGGCGCAACAACAGCGTAGGTAGCGTCATTCAAATACCAGTCAATAGGAACAGTTGCCGCAATTTTCAGCGCACCACCCAGAGGAGAAGGAGCATACCAGGCGGTAAAACCGTTGCTGCCGATGTTACCTGACTGCAGGTCATCATCATAAATGGGCAGGGTTGAAGGCCATGCCACGATATTTTCCCGGAATGCCAGACCAATCTGTTCTATCGGACGGAATTCTACCCATGCGTCTTTCAGTTCGCCGGCAAGACCGTAGGTTTCACCGCCAAAATCCATAAAGTATACAATGCCTTTTACCTGACCAGACAATTTTTCTGATTCAAGCTGCAGGTCAAACTTGTTCTTTACCGGAGCAAAGAATTTTACGTTTTCATCGGCTGCATCATCATGACCCCAGAAAGCGTCTTCCATATACAGTTTGTTTGTAAAAGAAATCTCTGTCTCTGCAAAAGCAAAGCCCGTTGCTGCCAGTAATGCGGCAAAACTCATCATCAATTTTTTCATTTTTTTCATTCCTCTATTATTTTTTTATCCGATTGTTTTGTTTTTTCTTATGCGCCTGCCAGTTCTTTTACGGCTGCCAGGTCTGCGTCTTCCGGCGTAAGATGAGCTTTTACTGCACCTGCCAGTGTGGCACCAGCTCCACTTACCCTGTCGCTCCAGTCAGAAATCCACTGACCTTCACCCCAGTCGTATGAACCGAAAAGCCCGACTTTCTTTCCGCTCAAAGAACCTTCAATGCCGGAAAAGAATGTCTCCATAGAATCTTCCAGCTGTTCCGCACCCATTGCCGGGCTTCCAAGCAGAATCAGGTCTGCGGCCAGTGTTGCGGCGGCATCTGCCGTGTCTGCGGTCGCAAGCGTTACTTCACGGCCTGCTGACTTTGCAGCTTCCTCGGCCGCCTGAGCCAGCGCTTCAGTGTTACCGGTTGTGGATGCATAAACGATAGCAACTTTCATACTAAACCTCCATTTATGTAGTCATGCATTTTTTGTGACTTTATAGGTCACTTTGTATTTTTTTGCCGCAGATGGAACAGAAAGTCCGTCTGCCAGCCATTTCATGCACGTCTCGGTGCATGTTTTGTACATATTCATACGGTGCAGGGCATCTTCCAGATTTCCGTACACTTTCCAGGTGCCACTGTACTTTGAGCCTTTTGCTCCCTGCAGTTCAAAGCCCACAACATCTTCAAGCGGATAGCCCAAAAAGAGGCCAACTTCATGAGGAAAATCCCTGCTGACGGCAAGGCGGTGAAGGAGTTCTGCCAGTACGGCCGCAAATCCTTTCTGCACAGGATAGCCTTTGCCTGCCAGATAAAGGGCATTTTGCCGGTTCATGCAGACCTCTTCCAGAAGATTTTTATCATACACAAAGAAAAGAAAGCGGCCGTCAGATTTTTTGAGGGGGACAAAAAATGTCTGGTCTTTAGAAAAGTAAGGACGCCACTGATGAAGTTTTTCAAAGCCGGAAGCGTAATTCTTTCCGTTCATCGAAAAAAGACAGGCCGGTTTTATACCGCAAAGGGCAGGTGCACCGCAATGAATGATCGTCTCATCAAAGCCCATCAGATTACTCCAGAAAAAAAATGGCGGGGTAAACCTGAAACAGTCTAAAGCAGTTTACCCCGCCACATTGAGGTACTAGTTAGCAATATCTAACTTCGATTGTTAGCATATACTAACGCTAGTTTTATGTCAATAACTTTTCCGGTTGAAAATGATGTTTTTTTTTGCTACATTTATGCCATGATGAAGATAGAAAAAACCATTCTCATCTTTATGCTCCCGCTTCTTTTTACATCATTTGTATTTTCCCAGGAGCAAGGGACATCGGAGAAAGAAGAGACTGAAGAAGCCCTAATCAGAGAAATCAAGATAGACGGTCTAAAGAAAACCCGTGATTCTTACATGCAGCAGATCCTTAAAAAATACAAGGACATGCCGGAAAGCCAGGTAGATACGGTGGAAGTAGAAACCCTGCTGCACGAACAGAATCTTTTTTCTGAAATTGATGTAGAAATACGTCATAACGAAAATGATGAACTGCAGCTACACGTCACCGTAAAGGAAAAGATTTCATTTTTACCCCTGCCTTTCATTGCATATTCCAGCCAGACAGGTGTAATGGGCGGAATCATGCTCATGGATACCAATGCCTTTGGCGTAAAGGACAATTATATTGTAGGCGGTATTTTTTCCAGAGACATGCAGATGGGAGTGATGTCATTTTCCAAGCCGTCACTTTCTCTTACAAAACCAGGCTTTACCATCAGTGCTAATTTTGCCCACCGCGGAAACACATATCAGGACAGTCATCAAAAAGATATGCTGGAATTCTCTTCCATTGGCGGAGGAGCAGGCATAGCCATTACAGACAAACTGACTGAACATACTTCAGCATCTGTCGGACTCCGCTATGCATACCGCAATATTGATGTAGACAGCAGTTCTAAGGCTTATGAAGACGAACTGAAAACCCACCATGCCTTTACCATAAACGCAGGCTGGGGATTAAGCATTCCCGTTCACAATGACTGGTTTCTTTCTACAAAGAGTCTGAAAGTGAGCGGAGACGCCGTATTCTTTACCACAGGAGAAAAGGCTCAGAGCATAACGGGACAGATTTCCATTCAGCAGCCACTTCCCATTACACGCCTGCGCCTTTTGGGTCAGGTTTCTGTACTCTACACTCATGACGCAAACAAAGTGCTCTGGCCCACCCAGAATGCAGTCGGAGTAAGCATCATGCCGGCAAAATTCCACGCACCTCAGATGGGTGGCTTTACCTGTGGTCTTGAAGTTGGTCTTGCCAGAACATCAATTGCAACTTTTTCTGTATACGGATTATATGAAGGAATTGTTACCAAAGACTGGGATGACGAGCGCATTGTTCATCAGGGGTATTCTGCCGGCGCAAAAATGTATCTGGCAAAGATTTCATTTCCAGCCATGTCACTGGGCTTTTTCCACAACGTTACCACAAACCGCATGAAATTTACTGTGTCAGCAGGTATGTCATACTAAGAGCCAGTCCACGCCATTTTTTCCGCTGAAGACGCGCACTTTACAGGACTCCCTGCCGCAGTTTTTTGCAAAAAATGCCAGATCCATGGCGTATTCACTCATAATATCGTCCGGGTGATAGTGCAGGGAGATTCTGCTTTCCCTGCCGTCTGCCGTACAGCGGCTCAATGCGTTGTTCATCAAAATGACATCTTCAGCTGCGGGAAGCATTTTTTCCAGATGCCTTTCCTTGTACTGGGCACGGACAAAGGCAAGCTGCAGGCGTTCTATCGCAAGATCTTCTTTTTCATTCTTTCCTGCTGCAAGGGGATTTTTTTTGACATAGTCCGCAAATTCTTCAAAGAAAGTGCTTGCCTTTTTGTGAAGGGGAAAGAGTATTGTATTGAACCAGGGAACAGCGCGTCCGTCATTGTAAAAAAGATTTACGGCCTTTGCGAGAGAATCTGCTTTTGTTAAATCCTTTTCGCTGAACTGGGGCGTGCGCAGAACATGATAGGGAGGCTCTTTTTCCCATTCCAGACCAAATGAAGCCGCATCATCATGAAGAGTTGTGCCGGGAAGCACGCTCAGGCAGAAGAGTTCCAGATTGTTGGGATAGAGGCTGAGGGCAAAATCAATGCTGCGGCAAAAGCCCGCATACGTGTCGCCGGGTAAGCCAAAGATAAGGTCAAAACCAAAAGTAACGCCTGCTTCATTCAGAAAGCCGATGTTGCGGGTAAAGAGTTTTTTGTCCAGAGTGCGGTGAACATTTTTGAGCACGGCGGGGTCTGCACTTTGCAGGCCAATCTGCAGGGCACAGGGAATGCCGGCAAAAGCCTCTGCAAGTTCCCGGTCAATAAATTCTGCCCTTGCTTCAAAATAAAAAAACATTCCCGGGGCCTTTCTGGCAATCATACGCAGCATGTCTATTGCCCGTTTTTTGTTTGCATTGTAAGTGGGATCCAGTACAAAGACCTGGGGAATCTTTTTTCTGGCAAAGAGTTCTATTTCTTTTTCCAGCCTGTTCAGGGGAAAATATGCGATTTTCTGCTCACCCTTGCTTTCATAGCAATATGAGCACTTAAAGGGACAGCCCCGCGCCAGTTCCCAGAGGGCACCGCCATATTTTGCCGGGTCAAGAGTACCGTCCAGATAGGGAGAAGAAAGTTCCTGGGGAAGACAGGGAAGGGCCCGGGTTATACCTGATTTTTCTGACTGGGAGCGGAGGGAATAAATTCCGGGAATGGGTTTAAGTGCCGGCTCTCCGCATGATGAAGTCTGGGATTCTCCGGCAGCCAGAAACAATTCTTCCAGCAGAGCGGGAACTGCTCCCTCGCCCTGACCGGCAATAGTGTAGTCAAACTGAGAAAAAGCCCTGGGATTTGCCGTTACTTCCGGGCCACCCGCAATGCAAAGGCAGTCAGGGAGAATTTTTTTTACTTCTCCGGCAACGGCTTCCAGAAGCACATGATTCCACACATAGACGCTGAAGCAGAGGGCCCGGGGCTTTTCTTTTGCAAGACTGTCTGCTATAAAAACAGCTTTTTCAGCATCGCCGGAAAGACGGCTCAGTGCTTCATCTTCCAGCGAATAGTCCTGCAGGGAAACAGAAAACTTCCCCGCCGTTCGCGAATCAGATTTGATTGCGCTGGCTATACAGGCAGCTCCCAGCGGAAGCCCCTGAGGGGAAGTTTCTACGAGCAGCGTCGTGCAGATAATGTGGGGAAGCATTATTTGTTTTTGTTGATGATTCTGTCTTCGCAGCTTCCGTCAGCAATATCAATAAAGCGAACAAAGAGTGAAACTTTGTTTTCTTCGTTCAGACTCTTCCAGACAGTGTTGGTAAAGGTGTCGATATCGCCTTCAATCGTAACCAGTTCCGGCTCGCCTTCAAAACTCGGAAGGGGATTTCCGTCTCCCATGTATGTATGGATGAATCTTCCAACGCCTGCCTTGGGATTTGAATAGGCGTAGGTAAAGCGGTTGCAGCTTGCGGGGTCTCCGTTGTCGCTCTTTAAGATAGACATGGCAAAATTGTATTCACCCTTTTCCACATGCATGATACCGCTGATACGGGGCGTGTAGTTTGGTGCATCCGGTTCAAATTCGCGGCAGCGCAGGCTGTGTTCAAAAGTCTGCTGCTTGTCCATGTTTTCGTAGATGGTGTCAGTCTGGTCGCCGTTGGTGACGATGGTTTTGTTTCCCAATACGCGGACGGGAGCGTAGATAATCAGACTGGGGTCTTTCATCTTGCTGGGGTCAAAAGCCTGGGTGCGGATGCCATTGCCGTCTTTTACGAAGACGCGGTTGCGGCTGTTTTCGCT
>DFDV01000150.1:11103-17969 GCA_002369025.1 Treponema sp. UBA3819
GCAGAAAGAGCGCTTTCAAGTGACTGTACTTTCATAAACAGAAAATCTCCAAAAGAAAAATATCTATCCCCATTATGCCCGCAAAAGCACTTTGTAGCAAGTAGCGGGAGGTCAGCAGAAACATCGGCTGTAAAGCCAGTTGCAGCGGGAGGCCAGCAGACATTTGCGGGCAAAAAGGCTTACGCGAACAAATCAGTAGTCTGCAGCCACTGGCTTACGGCAGCAGCTTCCTTGTCCAGCGCCCGGTCGTCCTGAACAAAGGCACTCATTTTGCGTACTTCCTCATACACTTTGCGGCTGAAGGAACCAAAATGTTCCGGACCGATTAAATCCATTGCCTGACAGGCAGCCAGCATGTGCACGCCCAGCTGCAGGTAAATCAGGTTAATCTGGTCGCGGAGTTTGCGTGCACTGATTGTTCCCATGGAAACCTTATCCTGATTCAGGGCTTCGGTGGGACTGGAAGTAATACTGATTGGGTTTGTATAGCTCTGTACTTCACCGCGAATGGCACTGATTGTTATCTGGGCTCCCTTGAATCCCAGGCGTAAACCTGCGCGCGGGTCATCATCTTTTGTATAAGGAATCAGATTTTCCGTAAGTCCGTTAAATTTGCCGTCAATAATCAGTTCTGCCTGCTTGTCTGCCAGATCACTGATATTTGCCAGGGCAATGCGCAGGTAGTCACAGCTTGCACAGATATGGCCGCCGTAAAAGTTTCCCGTGTTGTAGAGGGCCTGGGCATCAATATCTACCAGAGGATTATCATTTGCAGAGTTGATTTCCTGCTCAATCCACTGGCGGGTTATGGAAAGCGTATCACGGAGAACGCCGTTAATCTGGGGTGCACAGCGGATTGAATAGCGGGACTGAATTTTCTTGTTACGCTTCTGGTAACTCTTTCCGTCCATCGTACCCATTTTCTGCAGAAACTGCTCATAGTTATCCGCCCGGTCAGAATCCTGCAGAATCTTGTAGACATACTCTGCACTTTCTATCTGTCCGGGATGATTTTTTATTTCGCTCACCTTGCGGCGGAAAGGCACTTCCGTTCCATTCATGATTTCGGTAGTCACTGCCGTCAGGAAGTCAGAAATGTTTGCAAGGCGGGAAGCCTTTTTCCATGCCAGGGAAGCTATTGCCGTCATCACTGAAGTTCCGTTCATAATGGCAAGGCCTTCTTTTGCCTGCAGGGGAAGAACTTCAATGCCTTCTGCCTGCAGGGCTTCTTTTGACGGCACAATTTTTCCCTTGTAATAAACATCCCGCTCTCCATACATTACCGCCGCCAGATAGGAAAGAGGTGTTAAATCACCAGAGGCACCCACAGAACCAAGTTCTGGAATGACTGGGATTATATCTTTTTCCAGCAGTTTTTCCATAAAGCGGGCAAGTTCTACGCGAATTGCTGAATGTCCGCCCTTTATATTTCCATTCAGACGGCAAAGCACAACCGCGCGGCCTTCTTCGTGGCTCAGTTTTTGTCCCAACCCAATGCCGTGATAGGTAACAATGACATGCTGCAGTTCATTTGCCTTTTCGGTACTAATCTGATTGTCGCAGGAATCACCAAAATTCGTCGTTACGCCATATGTGGGATATTTTTTTTCGATATAGCTCATCAAAAAATCGCGGGATTTTTTTAAGGTTTCAATAAATTTTTTGTCATCACACAGGCGGACATTTGCTTTTCCTGCCGCCACATCACATACATCTTCAATAGTAAGACCCTGACCATTTACAACTATCGTTTTCATTTTTTTCCTGTTAATTGAATAGAATTTTGTAAAAAAGTATCTTACAAATCATTATTTTAATCAACAAGGAGAAATGCAGGTTTCAAATTGCAGCAATTACAAAAAATGTAAAAAAAAATATTTCGCTTGACAATATTATATTTGATACAATATAATCTAGTTAAATAAAAGCTACGGAGGCGAAATTATGGCTATTTATGATTACACAGTTACAGACAGAAAGGGAAACGAAGTTTCTATGGCAGATTTTAAGGGCAAGGTTCTGCTCATCGTAAACACGGCAACAGGATGCGGTTTTACTCCCCAGTACAAAGGGCTGGAAGAGCTCTGGCAGAAATACCACGACAAGGGACTCGAAATTCTTGACTTCCCCTGCGACCAGTTTGGCCATCAGGCACCGGGAGACGACGACGAAATCCACGAATTCTGCCAGATGAAGTACAAGACCAGCTTTGACAACTTCAAGAAAATCGAAGTAAACGGCGCAAATGAAATCCCCCTTTACACATTCCTGAAGAGTCAGAAGGGATTTGCAGGCTTTACCGGCATTAAGGGTGCCCTGATGAATACAGTCGTCGGAAAAATTGACCCGGATTTTAAGAACAACGCAAACATCAAGTGGAATTTCACCAAGTTCCTCGTAGACCGCGAAGGCAATGTGATTGAACGCTTTGAATCTACCGTTGAACCTAAAAAAATTGACGACAAAATCGCCGCTTTACTGTAGAATGTGAATGCAACCCGCCTTAGGGCGGGTCTGGTTTTGCGACAAAGTATTACCAAGGAGAGCAAAACAATGAACTATGATGTGATTATAATCGGAGCGGGACCTGCGGGTATTTCTGCCGCTCTCTACATAAAACGTGCCAATCTGAATGTAGCTGTCATTTATTCAGGCGAAAGTCAGCTGGAAAAGGCACATAAAATTGACAATTACTACGGCTTTCCCCAGGGCATTACGGGAGCCGATTTATATGCAAACGGCATCGCACAGGCCAAAAATCTGGGCGTAGAAGTAATTCAAGCAGAAGTAACAAACATCCAGATGGATGCTCCTGGACAGTACACGGTTAGCGCCGGCGGAACAGATTATGCCGCTCCTTCCGTGATTCTTGCCACGGGAAATAAAAAACTGCGCCCTCTTATTGACGGAATTGCAGAATTTGAAACAAAAGGCGTTTCCTACTGCGCTATCTGTGACGGATTTTTTTACCGCAAGAAAAATGTCGCTGTCATCGGAAACGGAACTTTTGCCCTGGCAGAAGCCGGCCATCTTGCCCACATTGCCGCCAAAGTTACCATTCTGACTGACGGCAAGGATGACGGAGAAGTAAAGGCTGCCCTCGCCGCAGACCCCTCACTGACAGAAAAAATTTCTGTAGACAGCCGCAAAGTTGCAAAAGTGTACGGAAATGAAAGCGGTATAAAAGTTGGCGGCGTATCCTTTGCAGACGGAGAAAATCTTGACCTGGACGGCATCTTTGTTGCCCTTGGTTCTGCGGGTGCGGCGGACTTTGCCAAAAAACTGGGACTTGCCCTGACTGGAGACAGCATCAGCGTAAACGAAAAAATGGAAACGAACGCTCCCGGCATCTACTCATGCGGAAATGCAACCGGCGGACTTTTGCAGGTCTGTAAGGCAGTCTATGAGGGTGGTCTTGCAGGCTTAAGTGCAGTAGAATACATTCGCAGCCTTAAAAAGCCAGCATAAAACAGACAGAAACTAGCGGAGGTCACTATGACTCAAAATAGAGAAAAAATAATCGTCCACACCAGCGTTATTGGAATACTGGCCAATCTTGCACTGGCTTTCCTTAAGACACTTGTTGGTCTGCTTTCTCATTCAATTGCCATCGTTCTGGATGCAGTAAACAATACATCAGATGCGCTTTCTTCCGTAGTGACCATAATCGGTACAAAACTGGCAGGAAAGCCGGCTGACAGAGAGCATCCCTTTGGTCACGGACGGGCAGAATACATAACGGCTCTGATTATTGCCATCATCATTCTCTACGCAGGTCTTACCTCCCTTATTGAGTCTGTAAAAAAGTTTTTTTCTCCGGTTACGCCAGACTACAAGATTCAGACACTGATTGTCGTTGCCGCAGCAGTTGTAATAAAAATCAGTCTGGGGCTTTTTGTAAAGGCAACCGGCAAAAGAGTCCGTTCGGATTCTCTGGTGGCAAGCGGTCAGGATGCCCTTATGGACTCCATCATCTCCGCTTCTACCCTGCTTGCAGCCCTGGTCTTCCTGATTTTTGGCATTTCACTGGAAGCCTACCTGGGAATTCTCATTTCCCTGCTCATCATAAAAGCTGGTTATGGCATCTTGCGCGACACCCTGAGCAAGATTCTTGGCGAAAGAATTGACGCAGATATTGCACATGCCATTAAAAAGACCATTGCTTCTGTGGATCCGGAAATCCGAGGAGTTTTTGACCTGGTACTGAACAATTACGGCCCGGACATACATATCGGTTCCGTACACATTGAAGTGCCGGATGTCTGGACTGCGGACAAAATAGACACCCTTACCCGCAAAATCAGCAGTCTTGTCTACGAAAAACACAATGTTGCCATGGCGGCAATCGGCATTTACAGCGTGAACACCAAGGACAATTCCGCCGCCCATATCCGTAGCCAGGTATCAAAAATCGTACATGAGCACAAGGACATTCTGCAGATGCACGGCTTTTATCTGGATGAAGAAAAGAAGGAGATGCGCTTTGACATAGTCATTTCTTTTGATTCTCCGGACATGAAAAAAGTCTACAACCATGTAGTAAGCGACATCAGGGAAGCCTTTCCCGATTACGATATTCAGGTACAATCCGATACGGACATAAGCGACTAGCGCAAGGGATTGTAGCACCGCCCTGACTGCCGTCAGGCAGTGGCGTTCCGAAGCGAACGAGAGTGAGCGCAGGAATGGAGCGAAAGCGGTTCTCGCAACGAGCACGAATGTGCGAAGTTTCAAGCGAGTGCGAAAAGCCCGACCGCCGCTTGCCGGCGGATGCGCCCATAAAATTGGAGTTAATACAATGAAGGAAAATTACGACAGTCTTAAACTTGAAAATCAGCTTTGCTTTCCCCTCTACGCCGCAAGCCGTGAAATTCTGCGTAAATATACGCCTTTTCTAAAAGATTTGAACCTGACCTACACTCAGTACATTGTTATGATGGTGATGTGGGAAGAAAAATCCCTGACAGTTGGTGATTTGGGAAAAAAACTCTATCTGGATACGGGAACCCTTTCCCCCCTGCTCAAGTCGATGGAAGAAAAAGGGCTCCTTGTCCGTTCACGAAAAAAAGAAGATGAGCGGGTCGTTATGGTTTCCATTACTCCGGAAGGCGAATCGCTGCGTCAAAAAGCCCTTTCCGTCCCCGAAGAAATGGGAAAATGCATCAACCTCACCCCGGAAGAAGCAAAAGTTCTCTACGGAATCCTTTACAAACTTCTGGGCTGATATTTATCTGATAAAATTTGTCCAGACTTTTTTGCCTGCATCCGGCTGGGGAACGCCTGCCTTTTTGCCAGCTTCAATGCTCTTGAGCACCCATGCCATATTGCGTCCCAGCATCTGCATAATCTGCACACCCTCTTCGTCCTTCAGCACATCCTCAGGATTTGAGCCGTGTACCATGTTCCAGTAGCGGGAAGTTACTACAGGCTGCTGGGCATAGGTCAGATATTTGTTCAAAACATCAAGACAGGCCGTTGTTCCTGCACGACGGGCACAGGTTACCGCAGCGGCAGGCTTAAAACGGAGCAGCCTTTCCCCCTGCATGTAGAGGCGGTCAAGAAATGCCAGAATCTCTCCGCTGGGAGAAGCATAATAAACCGGTGAACCAAGCACGATTCCGTCTGCATTTTCCAGCTTTGCAATCGCCTCCTCCACCATTGCGTCCATCTCACCAGTAAGCGCACGACCGCCTACCCAAAAAACTTCCGTCTCAATACCATTTGCCTTAAGTTCCTCTGCAACAATATTGAGCGCCACGCTGGTACAACCATTTTCACGGCGGCTGCCGTTAAACAAAATTACTTTCATACTTTAAATATAATGTGATTTTTCTGAAAAGACTAGCACAAAAAAAGCCGTCCGGCAGATACCGAACGGCTTCCTTCTTTAGTCATTTGAACATTGGCCTGCGGGATTACTCGCTTATCTTCAGTTCCTTGTCATCTACGACAACCTTTTTCAGGTGCCAGATGTCCTTTACATAGTCTTCAATCGTGCGGTCGCTGGAGAAGTTTCCGCTGTTTGCAATGTTCAGCAGAGCCATTTTAGCCCATGCTTTTTTGTCTGCATAAGCGGCGGCAACGCGTTCCTGTGCGGCAACATATGAAGCAAAGTCTGCCAGAACATAGTATACGTCAGGACGCTGACCTTCTACACCATAAACCAGAGAATCGTGCAGTTCCTTGAAAATCTGGTGAGTAGGATCGTAAGTGCCATCCACCAGCTGTTCTACAACCTTGTTCAATGCAGGATTGCGTTCCAGATACTGCTGGGGGTTGTAGCTGTGTTCTTCTTCCATCTTCAGAATTTCTTCTGTAGTCAGACCAAAGACAAATGCGTTTTCTTCACCCGCATCCCGGACAATTTCAATGTTTGCACCGTCCAGCGTACCCAGTGTAAGGGCACCGTTTACCATGAACTTCATGTTTGATGTACCGGAAGCTTCTTTTCCTGCTGTAGAAATCTGTTCTGAAACATCTGCAGCCGGGAAAATCTTTTCTGCTACAGATACGCGGTAGTTTTCAATAAAAATAACATGCAGCTTGCCACGAACGCGGCGGTCATTGTTGATGCGCTCTGCAACCGTGTTAATCAGCTTGATAATTGCCTTTGCGCGGCGGTAACCAGAGGCTGCCTTTGCACCAAAGATGAATGTGCGACTGGGCGGATTAAAGCTGGGGTCTTCAATAATGCGGTTATAGAGGTACATGATGTGCAGCACGTTCAGGAGCTGTCTCTTGTACTCATGCAGACGCTTTACCTGAACGTCAAAAATGCTTTCTGAGTCAATCAGTGCATTCTGCTTGTGCTTCAGGTATTCTGCCAGAGCCTGCTTGTTGCGCAGTTTGATTTCCATCAGTTCATT
>DFDV01000014.1:0-9807 GCA_002369025.1 Treponema sp. UBA3819
AACGGGCCGATACGCATCATAGATTTTCTGTATCTGTTGTTTCTTGGGGTACAGAATTGTTTGTTCCATAAAGGCTATTCTATCATTGAAATGAAAATAAGGCAAACAAAAAAAACCGCCTGCCCTGAGACAAGCGGTTTTCCTGCCGGAAAATTACCGACTATATGTTTGCAGAAGTTTACTTATTTGGCGTCAGCTGCCTGTCCACCATTCTGCTGTGCATTAGAAGAAGAGTTTGCATCCAATGACGGTGAGAATGATTCTTCAGTAGCCATCTTAGCCTTTTCGATATAGCGGTTAACCTGCTTGTTACCGAAGCGGCTCATTTCAATCTGCTGCTTAGCACGTTCGCGGCGTGTTACGATACCCCACAGATCTTCATCAGCAATGTCGCGTTCTGAGCTGAGTTCTGCTTTATCGTAAATGATTTTAACATCCTTGAAGTATCCGATGTAGTCATCGCCAATGTGTGATGCATCACGAGTAATCTGGAAACCACAGAATTTAACGTAAGGCAGTCCGCGGGGATAAATCGGATACACACGGATTTCACGAGTGCGAACTTCAGTGATGTAGTCCGGGTTATTCCATGTAAGAGTCTTCCATCCGTCAAAGTTCAGATAGCCCATGAAATAGCGGCGCTCAACATTGTCATTATCCTTGAGCAGGACATAAAGTCCGTGAGGATAGTTCATACCCATTGTTGTTACAGCGATTGATTTAAGCGTACCGACATTCTTTACCAGACCGTATGCCGGAGTATCTTCGCTGTCTGCTTCAAACAAAGTACGTCCAGATGCCTTTTCTTCATCAGTCGGCTCCTGACGGTCACCATTGTCATCAGCTGTAGAAAGGGGCTCGTAAGCCGGAATATCAAACGGCGGAACGATTTTGCAGTTAGCATTATAGGCACCAGACGGGAAAATAACGTGAACACCCATTACGTTCTTGCCTGCAAACGGAACCTTAGCGCTGTCCTTTACCAAAGCGGTCTTTACGACAGACTGTCCCAGGCTCACCGTATTACGTGCTGAACTGTTAAGAACAACTTCCCAATCTTCAATATACAGAGAAGTTTTCATCAGGCTCTTCTGGTCTTCATTAAAAGAAGCACCTGCAGCAACACCGTAATCCATAACGGTACGTTTGTTTTCCTTAATCGGCGTTTCGCTATCGGGTACCTTAATTTCAAGATCACCTTCCAGCATAGTGAAGTCGATAAGGGTTGATTCTTTTGCAAATACAGATGCGCCAAACAGCATCATAATTGCAGCTGATAAAACCAAAGTTTTCTTCATTCGAAGCTCCTTCTTTTATACTATTGATGTAGCCTTGTTATACGTATATTCAGTATCTAATATCATAGCCTTTTTGTCAATGTTTTTTCTGCTAATTTTTTACATTTCTTCGACATATTTTCCATCGATAAAAAGTGCTATTTCCTTAATTCCCCTGAAATTGCGGCGGATATTTTCCCGGAAAAGTGCTATTCCCTCTTTAATTCTGGCCGCCTCCGGTACTTCATAAAGGACATCCTGTGAGAGACCGACATAGAGAGTTTTGCCCCGCTGAAAGCAGAATTCATTTTTTGTTCCGGCAGAAAAAAGAGGACGGGCCCGCTGGGTCTGGGGACCGAGCAGCAGTTCATCTACATAGAGGCAGAGATTTCCCTGGGCCGGATTACGGGGAAGATAACGGATTTCACAGGCAATTGTTTCTGTACCGATAACAGGAAACCTGAATGTTCTCCGCTGGCTGCCTTTGATGAGATACCATACCGCAGAAAAAGAGAAAATGGCGAAAACGAGAATGACAGCAGCCTGATAGAAGGTGATTTTTTTCATTTTGTACCTGTAAAGCCTCTGGAACGCTCAAAGTGAGTGACAAATGCGGCAAGTCCATTATATATACCCAGAGACAGTTTCTGCAAGTAGGAATTATCAACCAGCAGAGCCGCTTCCTTTTGATTTGAAAGGAAACCCAGTTCAACAAGAACGGCGGGCATTTTTGAGTTGCGGATGACAAACCACTCCTCTGCCTTGATTCCGCGGGGAGTTGCAAGATTTCCCACCTGAGTCTGAAGGCCGTCCATGATAAACTTTGCAATAAGAATGCTTTCAGTAAGGTACTCTTCTTCCATCATTATATTCATGACATTGAAGAGATTCTTGTCGTCAGTTGCATTTTTATCAAGAACGGTACGGCTGTAACCGGGAGAAAGATACCAGACTTCATAGCCCGATGCCTTTTTATCCAGGGAAGAATTGACATGTATGGAAATGTAAAGGATGGCTTCTCCGTCCTTGAGTTTGACAGAATTGGCGATTTCCGTGCGCTGGGCAAGAGAAAGGAATACATCGTTTTCACGAGTCATAAGGATTTTCTTGTCCGGATAGGCTGATTTGAGGCGGGCACAGAGCATTTTTGCCACGGCAAGGTTTACATCTTTTTCTTTTACGGTGATTTTCTTGCCGTTTACCGTATGGGTATCCATGGCACCGGGGTCCTTTCCTCCGTGGCCGGCATCAATGAGGACTGCACCGATTTTGTAGCCGCTTTCATTGTTTTCAATTTTGAAAAGTTTTTCCGCATTGGAAAGAAAATTCTTACTTACATAGAGGACACCGTCTTTAAGTTCCGGTGCATCTGTAATGGCAAGGGTCTTGTAATCCTGCAGGACAAGATTGTCTCCCGCACGGAATGAAATCTGGTGGCCGTTTTTTTCCAGAAGACCGGAGCCTGACAGGGAATCCCAGTAGACCTGCGCGCCTGTTTTTTCCGCAGAAGTAATAAGATTCTCGGTATTCTGCGCGAACAGTTTGGTGAGGAGAAAAGAGACTGTCAGCAACCAGATGATTTTTTTCATTTTGCACTGTCCGCCAGATAAAGTGCGCCCTGGATTGAGCCACGAAGCACTGCGCGCCAAAAGGCATCTGCATTTATAGCATACTGATTTACGTGCATTTGGTCAAAGCGTCGGATTGTACGGGAAAGAGTGCCGTGATTCCAGTCAGTTTCCTTTTCCAGAAAGGCTTTGAGTACATCCGGAATAACATGAGCCGCCGCTTCAAAAGGAGGAATGATTTCTGCTGACGGACAGGGATGTTTTTCGTAGGCGGCCAGTGCCTGGGGATAGGCTGGCGGCGGAAAGCCCTCTTCATCTGCTTCACACTGGCCGCGGAGAAAGGCTTCTGTCTGAGGGTTATTGGGCTGCAGACGCAAAGTAATGGTCTGGATGGCTTCGTATGCGGCGGCTTCTGCCCGGGAAAGATCAGGAGCAAGGGTAATGATGTTACCGCACTTCTGCACATTATTGCGGGGAAAGTTCACCTGGTCTCCTGCCGCTGAGCGGGGAAGCACATTCTGAACATACTGAATCTTTGCGGCTTCCTCAAGACCGGTGACCGAAGCGATTGTTCCGGGAATGGAAATCCATGCGCGTTCTGCACTCACCCGGCTGCAGGGCAAGTCATAGAGTTCAAAAGGCTGGGCTTTATCTTTTACGGAAGGATGCGGCTGCCACTGCAGGGGAATTCTGTTCTTAACAAGATATTCAGGACTTTTTCCCAGAGCCACCAGGAGAGCCTGTTCTGTCAGATTACAGCCGGAAGCATAGGGATAGGTCCAGCCGCTCATGTAACCGCCGGAAAGTCTTGCGGCAATTTCACCAATCATGGGGCCATGTGCCGTATATTTGATGTCCGCTTTGGCTACGCCATGAGTCAGCCCCAAAGACTGAATGCCGAGGGCAAAAGTTGCGATGAGTTCAAGGCGCATTTTCTGGTCACAGGAAGAAGGCATGGTGTGACCGGTTTCGATAAAATACGGCGGATAGTAGATGTGGCGGTCAGCAAAGCCAGTGATGGTGAGGCTTCCATTCCAAACGATTGCGTCAATACTGAATTCTGCCCCCTCCATAAAATCTTCAAAAATGGCACGGCCTGACCTTGAATTGAGGACGGCATTTTTTACCGCCGGCTGGAGTTCAGAAGCGCCCCGCACTTTACGGCAGCCCCGACCTCCCATATTGTCTACAGGCTTTATAACTTTGGGAAAAGAAATATCCGCCTTTTTCATCAGTTCCGGGAGAGAGTCCCGGGTTACTTCGCAGAAGTCAGGACTGGGAACGCCTGCTCGTGAAAAACATTCCCGCATACGAACCTTGTCGCTTGCGTTCAGACAGGACTGGTAGGAGTGACTTTTTAGGCCGCAATGCTCTGCCACATAGGCGGCATTTGCAGAAAAATCAGTTCCGGCAGTAAAAACTGCTGCCAGAGGAGACTCGCCTGCATTCACTTCATCAGCAAGCCTTACCAGAGCCTCTTTGTCCTTGAGGTCAATGGGTTCAAAACGATGGGCCAGAGTATGACAGACGGCATTGGGATTTCCGTCTACAACAAGAACACGGTAGCCGAGATTTTTGGCAGACTCAATGGCAGGCTTCTGCATGAGGCCTGCACCTAAAATCAAAACAGATTGCATCAGATATCCCTTTCCTTTTTGCAGTAGACTTCAAATGTGTCACCCAGGGCAAAGAAATGACTTGCGGCGGTAAAGAGCGATACTTCAAAACTGTTGATTTTCTGTCCCTTTCTTCTTGCCAGCTGAGGGAAGCGTTCCGGGTGGTGACCGGTAGAAACCGTCTTTATGAGCTTAAATCCGTACTTCTGCAGAATTGAAGCAGTACGGGCGGGTTCCCAGAGAGTATAATGGTCATCAGGACTCTGGGCAAAGAATTTCTGGGGACTGAACTTTGCAGACACACCGGAAGCAGATGGCGTTGAAAAAGCAAAGACACCGCCCTTTTTGAGGATTTTTGAAACGCCCCGCAGGACTGCATCCAGATTCTGAAAATGTTCAATAACATACCACATGGTAACCGCATCAAATTTCTGAATGCCGAATTCCGCAACCGGGTCAAAAACAGGGAACTGGGCAACTGATGCCGGATAATGGAGAGTGTCCTGTACATATTTGACGGCTTCCGGGGAAATATCCGTGCCATAGACCTGCCAGCCTGCGTCATTTGCCGCATCCAGATAGGGACCGTAGGCACAACCTATGTCCAGAACGCTTGGAGTGACAGCCTTATGGGCGTTCCGGTAGATGGAGTCAATCACAGAGGTACGCCGGACACACTGGGCTTTTATTGATGTAAAGTCGTCAAGATAGGTTTTTCCGTACTGATTCTTGTAATCATCAAAGAAGTAGGAGGTATTATATTCCGTGTTTTCCGCATCCGTTGTCCATGACATGTAGAGCATTCCGCATGCTGCACAGCGGCGGAAAGTATGCTTTGGCGTACGGGCAACAATGGAATTTTCCTGCCAGCCGCTTTTCTGACAGACCGGACAGGCAAAACGGCGGCCTTTTGCAAGCAGGGAGATAAAGTTTCCCAATGATTTTTTCTCACCCGGCATTGAAAAGGGAGAGTCGGGATAGAGACAGCCTGTATCTTCCAGCAGGGCATGAGCGGCATCTGCGGTAAGTTCTGCGGGGGCAAGACAGGCAAAGTTATATTTCTGTGCCAGTTGAATATGGAGGGGCGTTGTACCCAGAAGCACTACCCCGCAGCCCGCCGCAAGAGATTCAAATGCCGTAAAGCCGTAGTGAGTGACAACAACATCGTAGTCCGCCAGCTGTTCACGAAGATTGTGGACCGGCGGAACAAAGGTGATACAGGAAGCAAGCTGGGGTGCCTGCTTACTGACCCTCTCCTTTGCCTCATCGGGATGCTGAACAATGGCAGTAATCTTACTGCATGATGAAGCAAAAGCGATTGCGGCAGGCACAACTAAATCTGCGGGATCTTCACCGCCGACAGTGACAAGAATGGATTCTATGTCTTTTACCTCCCTGAGAGGCTCTTTCTGGCGGTGATGTTCAGGCAGCGTGATATAGGCGGGATCCGTTATGTTTGCAGGACGGGCAATTCCGTATGAGGGAATGATGTCAAAGAGGAAATCACAGACATCTGTATTGAGGGAACCTTCGTCGATTGCAACAACGGGAGCCATTTCTGCAAGCTTGATGGCAAAGTCACGGTTAAGGGCAAAGGCATCTGTTACAATCAGGGCATAGTCGCCTTTTTGGGGCAAGGTATGAGTTATCTGCCAGTCTGCAAGTCCGTCTTTTTTTGCATGCTCAAAGAGTTCACCGTAGCGGGTCATGTCCATATCTTCAGGAACATAAACATCTGCCCCGTACTCAAGGGCAATTGAAAGACAGCGGCGGAGATGGCCTGTTCCCCGCCCCTTTTCCACGCAGGGAAGGCAAAGAACCGGGTATGCCACCGCAGGAGAATCAAACGCGCTCACAATTTCTTCTGTAGTATAGGGCTTTTCCACAATTGGAGAATCAGACTGACCTTTACCGGAAAGAGTACGGACAATTTCCAGGGCACGGCGGTAATCTGCGGCGGTGTCAATTGTAGTGCGCAGGTGGGGATGATTAAATCTGGCTGGAGCATCTACAAAAATGCAGTTCCAGTTTTCCTTGTGGTTGTAGAGGGCGGGTCCTACATGTTCATGGTCATAGGGAGAATCAGTCTGCTCTTTTGCCTGCAGAAGGGAATGAGCATTAAACATCTCTACCCCGCTTCCATGAGGAAGTCCGCTGAAGGTAATGTAATCGCAGCGTCCCGTCTGATTGCGTCTTTCATACTCATCGCGCAGAGCCTGGGCTGCCTCGTAAAAGAGGAAGGGATTGTCAGCGGTTGCCCGGATGACTGCATCGGCTCCGCTTTTTTCTATTACCATGCAGAAGCGCTCCAGAACATCTTCCAGAGGCCCCGCAAAGAGCTTAAAGCCGTTTGCCTTTGCCACAGGGGCAAGATCCTTTTCACTGTCATAATCTGTAGCCACATAATAGGCAGCGGCTTTTACCTGCTTCATGGAGGCTAAAGTCCAGTCAAGGACGGTCTTACCACCCAGACTAAAGAGAGCCTTACCCGGAAGACGGGATGAATTCAATCTGCACTGTACAACAACTATAGTCATTTATAATGTTCCCCAATGTTCAACAATGTATGCCGCATCACGCCGGAAGCGGTATTTATTTTTATCCACCCAGTAGCGAGCGTCATTAAACTGGCGCAGGGTCTCAAAGAATCCGCAGCCTGAGCGGCGAAGAAAAACCCAGAAGGATGAGCGTGGAATAACGCCGTGGTCATCTGCAAATTCCGGCAGAAGATTTTTCAGATAAAAGCGGGATGAACTCAGGTTTGCCGTAGTATCTTCCGGCACAGGTTCATCCTGACAGGAAAGCGTGAAAACCGTAGAAATGGTGATTTTTTCTCCCCAGAGCCAGGCGCGGAAAGACAAATCCAGATTCTGCCAGTAGGGAGCCGTAATGGAATAATCATAGCCGCCAAGCTGAATGAAAGTCTGCCGGTTATAGAGACCGATATAGTCATAAGGATAGAGAGTCGGTCTTCCGTCTGAAATAACAGATTCAGTCTCCACATCCAGCACAGAATCCTCTACTGAAGGACTGAAGACAATGGGAAAACCGGGGGCTGACGGACAGATGAGCCGGGGTACAACGCAATAAGGCTTTTCTGCAACAAGTTTTTCTGCAATACGGGGAGTAAGGGCACCCGGCGCAAAGGAAAGACTGTCCCGGATGACAAGCACATAATCTGCGTCCACTTCGCTCATACCGATGTTTATCAGGTCTCCGTCAGTCACAGGCTCCAGGGGCACGATGAATTTAACAAAGGGAAAGCGGTGGGAAAGGTCATCAAGATTATAATTTTCCGAGGTCGGCTCAAAGGAAACGATGGACTTAAAGCCGCATTTTAAAAGGTTTTCCAGCGTCTGTATGCGGTAATGACTTCCTTCCGTATTCAAAAGAAGGACGGCAATATCAAGCTGAACGGACGGCATGCGTTCCTTTCCCCCCAGAACCGTCCTGTTAATCTGCCTCTGATTAAAAATTAAAGGTATAGTATTCATCACATGCCTTGCACTTTGCCAGAGCTTCCGGGGAAAAATCGTTTTTCAGATGAGGGGTCAGGTATTCTGCAAAACGCTTCCATACGCTTTCTATGCCTTCACTGCATGCATTTCCCACCTGACTTACAAAAGGCTGACAGAAACAGAGGGGAACACTTCCATCGGCAAGAATGGTCATGTCACGGCGCAGGTGCCAGCAGGGATTGCGTACCAGAGGCGAAAGGTCTGCTGATTTCTGGTCTTCAAGCTGACCGCAGAAAGAATTGTACTTCTGGATTATCACTTCTCCTGCGCTTTCATGGCTGCTTTCCTTCCAGTAGCGGTAAAATGCTTCCAGCTGGGATTCATTAATCTTCATGCGGGTAAACTGGGGATAGACATGATGGGGAAAAGCGCGGGCAAGAAGTCCGGTTGCTTCTACAGCAAGGGCAAAATGGCTTTCCGGGCACTGGTGGATTTTTGCGTAGAGGCTGCTTTCCATGGCATCCAGAAGGACTACCCAGATAATGCGGTCTGCGTCCAGTTTCTGCAGGCGGGAGATAAGTTCCGGGCTGACAAGAGTTGCGTCAGTTTCTATAAAGACGGTAAGTTCAGGATATGAGAGAACCTGCTCCACAAAGTCTGCAAATTGAGGATGCAGAAGAGGCTCGCCAAAGGCTGAAAGGGAAACGACGGCTTTTTCTGAAAAAGAAGCAATCTGAGCAAGAAGCTTTTTGAAGTCAGCCAGACTCATGTCAGAAAGAGGATTCTTTTCCGTAAGAGAATTGTATGGAGAATAGACCAGATTGTGATTATACTTTCCTGCTATCTGAATATTGTAAAAAGCAGGGACTGTCTGAAGCACAGAAAGGTCTTTTTCCGCCAGGTCTGAAAGGGCTATGACATCAAAATCTGCCGTCTGCAGCATATTTCCGGCCGCCTCAAAAAGATGCTTGCAGGAAAGGAAATTGATTTTTTCCCCGCAGGAAAAGTCAAGGCGAAGCATGCGGTAGTCTTTTGGGGCAATGACTGTTTCTATCTCAAAAGAATTGATGTCGCCGCTCATAATTGAAAAAAGTGAATCACGGCAAGCAGGTTTTTCTCCTGCCGCTTTTTGAATGCCTTCTCCCAGTGAAGCAATAATGGATGCGGCTCCTGAGTCGATGACTTCCGGGGCAAGGCCATAGGGATAGCCGTCTGCAAAGGTGTATTCGGCAAGATATCTGCTGTGGGTCTGCATGAGTTCGCTGGTGAGCGGCAGATTAAGGAAGGGACAGTCTGCCCAGGCGAAAAGGGCATAATCAGCCTTGTGGGCCGAACAGGCTGCGGAGATTTCTTTTGCCACAAGGGCGGCAGTCCAGTCTGACCTTTTTACGAATGAAATATGTTCTTTACCGCCGGCAGCCTTTTCTGCGGGCAGGCAGTTTGCGTCATCTGTAAACACCAGCGTCTTTACCGAATCAGGAAGGCTTTCCGCCCACAAAAGGGCACGGTCAAAGGCTGACTTTCCGTCAAAGGAGGAGTCAAATGCATGGGGCATTTTTGCGCCGGCGAATAAAACGGTCAGAAACGTTTTCATATTATTGTAAGTGTACACGATTTGCGGCGATTTGGGAATAGTCGCGGAATCAACGGATGAGGCACAGATATTGGGAAAGAAACCACGGATGAACGGGGATTAACACGGATGAGGCACAGATAAAAATAAAAAACATCGGTGTCCTATCTGTGTCTATCTGTGTGCATCTGTGTCAAAAAACAAGGCTCCGCAATGTAAAACGGGTTCTGAAAAAATGGCTTCCAGTGCAGTTGTGGCTCAACAAAAACAGACTAACGGCAAGCGGGCCACTGAAATCCACGGTTGTGCGTATTT
>DFDV01000014.1:9926-10304 GCA_002369025.1 Treponema sp. UBA3819
TGCCTCCCGTCTGTTTTTGTCCAGTCCATCTGTGCAGAGCGCCATTTTTTTTTACATGCAATCAGTTATCGTGCGGAGCCTTCCCGTTTGAAAAAAACACAGATGTACACGGATTAACACGGATGAGGCACAGATATTGGGAAAGAAACCACAGATGTACACGGATTAACACGGATGAGGCGCAGATAAAAAAAAATAAAAAATATCTGTGTCTATCTGTGTGCATCTGTGTCAAAAACATCGGTGTCCCATCAGAGTCCATCAGTGTCTGTCTGTGTCAAAAAACAAGGCTCCGCAATATAAAACGGGTTCTGAAAAAAATGGCTTCCAGTCGCGAAACGGCTTATCGAAACCGCAGGCTCGCCTGCTATACGCGGT
>DFDV01000014.1:10421-10691 GCA_002369025.1 Treponema sp. UBA3819
GTATTTTCGTAAGCCGTTTTGCTCCCTCCCGCCATTTTTTTTACATGCAGTCAGTTATCAGGCGGAGCCTTCCCTATCTGAAAAACAAACCACGGATGAACACTGATTTTCACAGATGAGACACAGATAAAAAATAAAAAATATCCGTGCCCTATCTGTGTCTATCTGTGCTTATCTGTGTCAAAAAACAAGGCTCCGCAATATAAAACGGTTTCTGAAAAGAAACCACGGATGAACACTGATTAACACTGATGAGGCACAGATAAAAAA
>DFDV01000126.1 GCA_002369025.1 Treponema sp. UBA3819
TCGTTTTTATCATCAGCAGAAGCAGCCTTCATTTTTCAAAACCTGAAATCCTGCAGGTCCTGTAAGATTTCATAGCATTTATTTCTGTCTTTCTATGCCAGAACGTGTTCCCGGGCAAGTTTACTGATTTCATCAGCCATCTGCTCAAGCGGAACCTGTTTTTGCACGGCACCCAGTTCATTGGCAACCCTGGGCATACCGTATACAACAGATGATTTTTCATCCTGCCCCAGAGTCCATGCACCCTGCTTGCGCATTTCTGCCAGCTGTACTGCACCATCCTTACCCATACCGGTCATGATGACGCCCAGTGCCTTATTCTGGTAGATTTTTGCAACGCTTTCAAAGAGAACATCTGCAGAGGGACGGTGACCGTTGCGCTGGGGCTCCTGAGACAGTCTGATGACGTTCTTAAAGCCTTCCTGCTCCACAACAATGTGGTAGTTACCCGGCGCGATGTAAATATGTCCGCCTTCAATTTTATCTCCGTCTTCCGCCTCTTTTACTTCCAGAGCACAGATACGGTTCAAACTGTTTGCAAATTCCTTGGTAAAGCCGGCCGGCATATGCTGAACAACCAGAATCGGCTGCTTCAGGCGCGGGTCAATCATCTTAAAGACATCGCGCAATGCATTGGGACCGCCGGTAGAAATACCAATGGCAATGATATCGATTCTGCCACCCTTGCGGAGGGGAGTAATAACCGGAATCTCTTTGGGCTTACCAGCAAGACTTGCCTTAAGCGCTTCACTTGCCTTACGGGCTGCATCGGCTTTATTTGCAGTTTCTTTTTCAAGGAACTCATTAGCCTTGTCTTCGCCCATAACGCCCTGCAGTTTACGCTTGATGGCGCGGTCAGAAGCAATCTGAACATAGAAGTCATCGCGATAGACTGTCTTTCCATGCAGGCGGGCATACTGTCCACCGTAGGAAGAAATCATTTCTATCAGCTGGTCAGCAACTTCACTGATATCTGCAGAAATTGAACCGTTAGGCTTGGTGATAAAGTCAGCCGCACCCAATTCCAGACACTGCATGGTAACTGCAGCACCCTTTTCTGCAATACTTGACAGAATGATTACCGGAACACGAATGCGGTTTTCCTTGCGGTACTTTAAGAATTCAACGCCCGTCATAACAGGCATTTCAATATCAAGGACAATGACATCGGGATTGCATTTGGGGATTTTGTCAATCAAATCCTTTCCATTCTCAGCCTTGCCGACAACATGCATACCGGGCACACTTTCAATTGCACGGCTTACCAGATTGCGCATCAATGCTGAGTCATCACATACCAATACCGAAATATCATCCATTGCCATTACTTACTCCTTGCACACCTTACTCTACTTAACCGAGATTCTTCTGATAGAGACAGGCCCATGTAGTCTTAAGGAACTCAAATTTGGTTTCCATTCCGAACAAAGACTCAGAGTGTCCGATAAAGAGGTAGGAATGAGGTGCCATTGAATTGTAAAAACGATCAATAACAGCTTTTTGTGCAGGCTCATCGAAATAGATAAGAACATTACGGCAGAAAACAACATCCAGATTGCGTACACCAGAATCGTTGCGCAGGTTATGATAGTCAAACTTTATGTGTGACATCAGCTCCTGGGTTGCCTGATATCCCTTGTCAGTTTTTTTGAAGAAACGGTCAAGATACTTCTGGGGAATACCGGTAATGCGGGAATCAGGGTAGAATCCCTGCTGACCGACCATCAGTGACTTGAGGGAGATATCAGATGCCGTGATGTGGAATTTATAGGGCGGAGGCAACACATCGCAGAGAATCATGGCAAGAGTATAGGGCTCTTCACCAGTAGAACAGCCTGCACTCCAGATGTTAATCGTATGGTCGCCAGTCTTTCTCTTCTGCTCAATGATATGGGGAAGAACATAATTTACCAGCGCATCAAAATGAGGCTGATTGCGGAAGAAGCGGGTCAGGTTTGTCGTAACCGAGTCCAGCATCTTCTTCATTTCTTCCTTATCTGTGGTAATGAGCTTGTAGTACTCATCAATTGTTGCCAGCTGCTTTTCACGCAACTGCTCTTTTAACCGGCTGTCGAGAATAGACCGGTTGGTCGCCGAAAACGTAATTCCACTCTGATCATAAATGAGTTTACGGAATTTATCAAATTCTGCATCAGTTAATAAGTCTGCCATAAAAGATATTATACACCCACACTTTAAAAATGTAAATCAAATTAAATTTTTTTACTGATTTTTTATCTGCATTGAAAAAAAAACACTATAATGGTACACTGACAGAATGAGTAAGTATATATTGGTAACAAGCGGTGTATGTTCCAGTCTTGGAAAAGGTGTAGCAACCGCATCAATCGGAAGTCTTTTGGAATGCAGCGGTCTCAAAGTTGCAATGGTCAAGTGCGACCCCTATATCAACATTGATGCAGGAACAATCAGTCCTTATCAGCAGGGAGAAGTGTATGTCACCGAAGACGGAGCCGAAACAGACTCTGATCTGGGAACCTATTCCCGCTTTACCAATATCAGTGTAAACAGCGACAACTGTGTCACAATTGGCAAGGTATACGAAGCCGTTATCCGCAACGAACGCGCAGGACGCTACAACGGACGCACCGTACAGGTCATCCCTCATGTAACGGACGAAATCAAGCGCCGCATCATGGCCATCGGTACAAAAACCGCTGCTGATGTAGTCATCGTAGAAGTGGGTGGTACAGTAGGCGACATCGAATCCATTCCCTTCCTGGAAGCAGTGCGTCAGTTCAGTCATGAACAGGGAAAGGGCAACTGCATTAACGTTCACCTTACCCTGGTTCCAACGATTATCGGCGGAGAACTCAAGACAAAACCGACTCAGCACAGTGTAAAACAGCTGCAGGAAACTGGTATTCAGCCGGATGTACTGCTCTGCCGCTGTGAACGCAAAATTGAAGACGACATGCGCAAGAAGATTGCACTTTTCTGTAACGTTTCAGTCGGTTCAGTTTTCACTTCAACAGACATTGAAAAATCAATCTACGAGCTTCCCGTTCTCTTCCATGAACAGGGAATTGATAAAGTAATCCTTGAAAAACTGGGATTTGGAAACAAAAAGCCCAACATCAAAATCTGGACGGACTTTTTGAACAAACTGAAAAATCCTTCCAAAAAAATTACAATTGCCATGGTGGGAAAAAAGGACTATCTGGACAACTGCTACAAAAGCGTTCAGGAAAGCCTGCACCATGCGGCAACAACCACTTTTGGAGCCGAAGCAGAAATCTGCAAGATAGACGCAGAAACGCTTGAATCCTGTACGGACATCGCTCCCTATTTTAAGTCAGTAGACGCAATCGTCATTCCGGGAAACTATGGTCAGCGTGGATTTCTGGGCCTGCTTTCAACAGTCCGCTATGCCAGGGAGAATAATATCCCCTATCTGGGAATCGATCTGGGTATGCATCTCATGGCAATCGAAACAGCGCGTTCCCTTCTGGGATGGGCAGATGCTGACTCCACAGAATTCATGCAGCACTGCGAGCATCCCGTCATCAGTCTACCCGAAGAACAGACAGGCACTTCTGCTGCAGGCGTAGTAAAACTGGGAATTTCTCCGGTAACAGTCGTCAAAGGAACAAAGCTGCATGACGTCTACAAGACTGAAAGCATTATGGAACGCCACCGTTCAAAGTACACTTTTGACCGCCGCTACACAAATGACATGGCAGGCCAGAACCTTATTATTTCTGCCCTTGCCGCAGACGACAATCAGGCAGAAGCCTTTGAGTGGAAAAATCACCCCTGGGGATTGGGAGTACAGTTCCATCCGGAATTTACATCACGTCCTACAAAACCGCATCCCCTCTTCAATGCCTTTATCGGAGCAGCCCTCAATCATAAAAAATGAGATATGCTGCCCTGATTACTGCAATCTGTATCCTCACTTCCTGCTCACTTGACTACGGAAAGTCTGTCAATGTGGAAGATTCAATTCCTGAATTCAGGTTTTCGGAAGCAAGATACTCTCAGTATGAAGACAACAAGCAGACTCTGGAACTTGCGGCAGAAAGAATTGAACAGTACAAAAGTGACGGTTCATCCTATGCCCGCAAGGCCAGTTTTAAGCGATATGATGAAAAAGGACAGGTTGAAACAGAAGGCTCCTGCGATTTGCTTTCAGCAGACACTAAGAATGAACTCTACCTGCTTTTTGACAACATCTACATGCATTTGCACTCACAGGACTTAAAGATTAAGGCAAAATCCCTCCGTTTTGACGCAAAAACTGAACAGATAACCTGTGGCGCTGATGATGAAGTGTCCATCGAAAAAAAAGATACCCTCATCAGTGGCAAAGGATTCAGTGCAAGCGGCGTGAGCAAGACATTTTCCTTTGCAGACACAATCTCAGGAAAAGTCACTACGCAGGAAGAAAATAGCGGAAAGGAAGCTGCCGAATGAAAAAATCTCTCTGCTTCTTTTTTCTCTCATGCCTGATTTTTCCACTTTTTTGCGAAACCATCACCTTTAAGGCAGATTCTCTGACCGGTACCGCAGGAAGCACTTCGGACACTACTCGCATGAAGGGAAACGCTTTTGTAAAAACATCCAGCATGGAAATTTCCGCTGAAAACATTGAACTTTCCGGTGATGATTACCGCTTTATCCTGGCAGACGGAAATGTTACGGGAAAAAACCTTGAAAGCAAAATGGAATTCACCTGCGGAAAAATGCACTACGACCGTCAGACAAAAATTGCCTATCTGGAAGATGCAGTTCATCTGGTAGACACCGCAAACGAAGTTACCGCAGATGCACAGATTATAGACTACAACCAGAACACAGAAATCGCTGTCATGCAAATCGGCATTACCCTAAAACAAAAAGACAACACCTGTACCGCAGCCTATGCCGTCTACCGCAAGAACGACAAGATTTTGGAAATGAGCGGAAATCCAAAAATCATTCAGGGTGTAGATACCTTCCGCGCCCAGGAGATTACGCTCAATCTTGATTCCCAGGAAATCACACTGGACGGACGGGTAAGCGGTACTGTTACGGACAGCAAAAAGGAAGTTGAAAAGCCTTCCGCCAAAGATTCCGAAAAGAAGCCGGACTCAAAAAATGCCGGCGAAAAGTCAGACGATGAAAAAGGACCGGAAGAAAAGGCAGATAAAAATACGGATCAAGCAGACACAGGTAAGTTCCCGGATAAAAATGCTCCGCCACCGGAAGAAAAATCAGGAGAAAAGAAATGAGTGATGAAGAGAAAGAAATAGCATCCCCGGAAGAAAAATCTCCTGCAGAAAAAGAAATCCCCGAAGAAAAACAGTCACCTGAAGAAAAAGCAGCCATCGAGGAAACAACCCCGGAGGAAACAAGACCCGTAGAAGAGGTTCCTGAAGAAGCAACTGTCGGGCAAGAAGCAGCCACCAGGGAAGCAACTTCTGAGCAGGAAGCGCTGGAAGAAAGCGAAACTTCTCCAGAGGCAGAAGTTCCGGAAGAAAATGAAAGTCCGGCAGATATAAAAGTTCAGCCAGAAAGCGAAAGCCAGCCTGACTCCGATGACGCTCCAGTCCTGCACACACTCCGCGCAAGCAGCCTCTACAAATCATTCGGAAAGAAGAAGGTCGTTCAGGGCGTTGATTTTTCCATGCATACAGGCGAAGTACTGGGACTTCTGGGCCCCAACGG
>DFDV01000078.1:0-227 GCA_002369025.1 Treponema sp. UBA3819
TTCCGTCTGTTTTTGTCCAGTTCATTTGTAATGTGCGCCATTTTTCACACAATCAATTATCAGGCGGAGCCTTCCCGTTTGAAAACAAGCCACAGATGAACAGGATTAACACGGATAAAGCACAGATATAAAATAATAATATCCGTGTCCCATCTGAGTCCATCTGTGTCAAAAGCAAAGCTCCGCAATGGTAAACTGTTTCTGAAAAAATGGCGCGGTGCAGTTGT
>DFDV01000078.1:379-13746 GCA_002369025.1 Treponema sp. UBA3819
GTGTATTTCGTGTCCCTGGCTTGCCGTTAGTCTGTTTTTGTCCAGTTCATCTGTAATGTGCGCCATTTTTTCACATGCAATCGATTATCAGGCGGAGCCTTTCCCCCGCTAGGAACCACAGATGGACGGGGATTAACACGGATAAGGCACAGATAATATAATAAAAAATATCCGTGTCCCATCTGAGTCCATCCGTGTCTATCTGTGTCAAAACCACCCGGCCTGAGTCCATCCGTGTCCTATCAGAGTTCATCAGTGTTCATCTGAGTCAAAGCAACGACGGGGTGGGGAATTTTTCACTTCGACATATTGACGAAAAATGTCAGACTGGTTATGATAGAAATATCATTATATTACAGGAGACTTCAATGGCAGTAATTAAACCGATGGTTCGTTCAAACATTTGTATCAATGCCCATCCGATTGGATGCGCAAAGGACACGG
The DNA here is from genome assembly GCA_002369025.1 of Treponema sp. UBA3819. GTDB lineage: Bacteria > Spirochaetota > Spirochaetia > Treponematales > Treponemataceae > Treponema_D. Next base: position 824 of record DFDV01000078.1, read on the forward strand.
TTCGTCAGATTGACTATGTGCTTTCTCAGAAAGCAAAACGCGGAATCAAGACACTCAAAGAGGGTGGAAATGGTCCCAAAACAGTGCTGGTTCTCGGCTGTTCAACCGGATACGGACTTGCAAGCCGCATTTCTGCTGCATTTGAATACGGTGCAGATACCATTGGTGTTTCCTTTGAAAAAGAAGCAACAGAGACAAAGGGCGGTACTCCCGGCTGGTACAACAACATGCAGTTTGAAAAATCTGCAAAGGCTGCCGGACTCAAGACAAGTACCTTTAACGCAGACGCATACAGCGATGAATGCCGCCAGACCGTTATCAACGAAGTAAAAAAATGGGGAACTAAATTCGACCTCATCATCTACTCACTGGCTTCTCCCGTCCGCACAGACCCCGACACAAAAGTTCTCTACAAATCAGTTTTAAAGCCGATTGGTGAAGTCTACAAGGGACCCTCTCTGGACATGATGACCGGCAAGATGACCGAACTGGAAGCTCAGCCTGCAAGCGAAGAAGAAATTGCCAACACCGTAAAGGTTATGGGCGGCGAAGACTGGGAACGCTGGATTAAACAGCTTGGAGATGCAGGCGTTCTGGCAGACGGTTGCCGCACTATCGCCTACTCATACATCGGCCCCAAACTGAGCCATGCAATCTACCGCGACGGAACCATTGGTGCCGCAAAGAAAGATCTGGAAGCCCGCGCAAAGACAATCGATGCCCAGCTCAAGAAAATCGGCGGAGCAGCCTATGTCAGCGTAAACAAGGGCCTCATTACCCGTTCATCAGCAGTTATTCCGATTGTTGTTCTCTATCTGGGATGTCTTTTTAAGGTTCAGAAGGCACAGGGAAAGCACGAAGGCTGTATCGAACAGATGGAACGCCTTTTTGCAGAACGCCTCTACACAGGTGCAAACAATTCTGCAGGCAAAGTGCCGGTTGATGAAGAAAATCGTATCCGCATTGATGACTGGGAACTCGACCCCGAAACTCAGAAAATCATCGACGAAAAAATGGCAAAACTTACACAGGACACAATTTACGACGTTGTTGACCTGGACGGTATCCGCCACGACTTCCTTGCAATCAATGGCTTTGATGTAGAAGGCGTTGATTACGAAAAAGATCTGGCCCGCATGGACGTCATCGAATAATCCATAGATTTTACTTTGACTATTTTTTGTACTGTCCGCCAGTGCTTATGTACCGGCGGACATTTTTTTTGCTTTTCAACAGCATGCAGAAAGGCTGTAACGGCTGTCCGCGGCTCGGTCACCCTCGGTGCGCTTTACGCACTCGCTCCGTGACCGCTCCCATCCGGGCTACTCGATTATTCCGATTTCTTTCAGCCAGGGAAGCGGGACCCCTGTGCCCGTGGTACAAACTACTCAATCATTCCGATTTCTTTCAGCCAGGGAAGCAGTTTTTCGTCATTCCAGTGCTGGCTTTTCATAATATCACTATTTTTTTTCATTCCAAAGCCATGGTCACCCTGTTCGTACTGAACAAAAAGATGGGGAATCTTTTTTGCGGTAAGGGCTGCATCTAAGCGCAGGGAATTTTCAAAAAGCACTACAGAATCATCCCGGCAGGCAAGCAGAAAAACAGGCGGCATGTCATCGGGAATCTGCAGTTCCATGGAAAAACGGTCTTTATCTTCCTGTGTCTGCTTTTTGTGCAGCAGGCTTTTGCGTGACCTCTTGTGGGCAATATCATCCTGCATGGAAACAACAGGGTAAATGGGCATGACAAAATTCGGGCGGACGCTCACTTCTTTGTGCAGACCCAGTTTTTCCAGTTCACTTGTATTACCAAAGGCTCCTGCCATGGTCACCAGATGACCGCCCGCACTGTAACCGATTGCCCCGATTTTTTCCGGGTCAATGTTATATTCTTCTGCATGTTCGCGGATATAGGCAATCGCCATCTGAATGTCTTCCAGCATGGCGGGATGGTGGTGGTGGTTGTAGGACACCCGGTAGCGGAGTGTAAAGGCACTCATTCCAATGGAATTGAACCAGTCCTGGGAATCAAATCCTTCGTGGGGCATACCCAGATGATGGTAGCTTCCTCCCGGACAGATAACTACGGCGGCCGTTTTCTTTCCGTCTGCCCGCTTTACGACAGAGGGGTAGAGAATAGTGTCCCGCACATTCACTTCCATTCCCGGCACATCTTCCCAGAGGAAAATGCGTTCCCGGGCAGAGAGGGGAAAAAGCCAGAGAATCATCATCAGGGCAAAGAAGTATTTTTTCATACAGTCAGACCGGTAAAAATCAGCAGATATAATTACACGCGTTTGAAAATCAAACTGGTGTTAATGCCGCCAAAGGCAAAGTTATTGTTCATCACGTAGTCTGTCTTGATTTCGCGGCCGTCTCCGGTGATGTAGTCCAGGGGGGCGCAGGCGGGGTCAACTTCCTTTAAGTTCAGGTTGGGCATAAACCAGCCTTCCCTCATCATCTCTATGGTGAGCCAGGACTCAATGGCACCGCAGGCTCCCAGGGTATGGCCGATGTAATTCTTTACGGTACTTACGGGAACCGCCCGCTTAAAGACATCATAGGTTGCGCCGGTTTCAGTAACATCGCCGGCGGTAGTGCCTGTGCCGTGTGTATTTATGTAGCCGATTTCACTTCCGTCCAGGCCGGCGTCGTCCAGGGCCAGCTGCAGGGCGCGGGCGATGGTGGGGCGGTTGGGGCTGGTGATGTGGGTGCCGTCTGTGGTGGTGCCAAAGCCGACTATTTCCGCATAGATTTTTGCACCGCGTTTTACAGCATGCTCATAGTCTTCTAGAATAAGTGTGCCTGCGCCTTCTCCCAGAACTAGTCCGTCGCGGTGGAGGTCGTATGCGCTGGGAGTAAGTTCCGGCGTATCATTTTTTGTTGAAGTAGAAAAAAGCGTGTCAAAGGTGGCCGTATCCATGGTGCAGAATTCTTCCGCTCCGCCTGCAATCATCATGTCCTGCAAGCCGGCACGGATTGTTTCGTAGGCATAGCCGATGGAAATTGAGCCAGAAGTACAGGCGGTGTTTGTGGTGATGATGCGGCCGGTCAGGTGGTAGTAGACTTCCAGATTGCAGGCGCAGGTCTGGGGCATTGCCTTGATGTAGGTGGTAGAGCCCACTTTGCTGGTGTCATTGGTGACGAGCATGGAATACATTTCCATAAGGGAGTCTACGCTTCCGATGGAAGAACCGTAGGCAATTCCTGTTCTGCCCTGAGTAATTTCTTCATTTCCCAGCATGCCGCTGTCTGCAAGGGCATTGTCTGTGGCTACCAGAGCCATCTGGGCTACGCGACCCATACCGCGGATTGATTTGCGGGGATATTTTTCACGGTCAATTTCAAAATCAACAGGAACGGCAAGGCGTGTATTCATCAGGGGATATTTTTCATCCCAATCTTTCATATAGCGGACAAAATTTTTCTTTGCCTTTAAGTTTTTCAGTGCGGTGGGCCAGTCATTACCCAGTGCGCTTACTGCGCCACAGCCGGTTACTACAACTCTCCGGCCTTTTTTTGTCGTATAGTCCATCTGCTTTTCTCCAAAATTAACATTACTATTATATTGGAAAAATGAATGTTTCACAATATAATGATTGGTATGACTATGACGCAAATGATTGAAACCTTAGTTGGCGGTAGCCTTTCCTCTGATGCAACGCAAACCTTTATGGCGGTTATTGGCATTTTGGCAGCAGGCATTGTGCTTCTTCTTGTGCTTTGTGTATACCTCTGGCATATCAAGGAAAGCCGTAATGAGCGCACCTTTACGCTGACTCGTGACGGACTTTCAGAACAGAGTGAAAAAATACATGCACAACTCATGCAGCTCAAGGCCACCAAAAATGAAACGAATACAACGCTTTTGCTTTTGGAAGAAATTGTCATGCGTATGCATAGTCAATGGGAAGAGGCTTTGACAGCCCGCGTAGAAAAATTTTTGGGCGATGTCCGCGTCATTCTTTCATCTCATGGAGAGGCCTTTAATCCATTTGAGCGGACGAGGGATGAGGATGCTGAAAGCGAAGAACATCTGCGTGATTTGATTTTTCAGGCGAACAGGGCAAAGCTTTCCTATACGCGGCGAAACGGAAAAAACATCGTAACGGTAACGGCTCATGCGGCAGGCAGCCGCTCGATGTACTACACCTTGGGCGCAATGGTGCTGGGGTTTTTGTTCGGCTTTTGCATGAAGGCTTTTCCCATGGAGGTCAGTACTTTTATTTCGGAGACAGTGCTTTCAACAATACAGACTTTGTTTATGAATGCGCTTTCCTTTATGCTGGCACCGGTGCTTTTCTTTTCGCTGGTGTCGGGATTTGCTTCGCTTACCAGTGGATCGGATTTGGGCAGAATCGGCGGCAAAGTCCTTGCCATGTATTTTGGCACGACGGTTTTTGCGATTCTGCTGGCTTTTGGACTGGGAAGCATATTCTTTGCAAATGCCTCGCCCATGCCTTTCCTAACGATGCCTATGGAAGATTTTCCAATGCATGAGGCATTTTCCATTCAGCAATTCATTCTTGATATCATTCCGCAAAATGTCGTCAATCCGATTACAGAAGGAAATATGCTTCAGATTATTCTTGTTGCGATATGTATCGGTGTTTCGTTGACGGCACTGGGAGAAAAAGTTTCTAGTATTCGGGCATTATTTATAGAAGCAAATGAACTCTTCCTAAAAATGATGAGCGCGGTTATCGTGTTCATGCCCTTTGTTGTCTTTTCATCCATGGCGGTGCTGACTTTTACCAGTGAATCAAAAAGCCTTCTGATGCTGCTTGTCTATCTGCTTGCGCTGACCATGGGCGGTCTGATTCTCTTCCTTACGTATGCACTGCTGATTCTTTTTTTCGGGCGGATTTCTCCCCTTGCCTATGTAAGAAAGGCGATGGTGTATCTGCTTACTCCTTTTATGCTTGCTAGCAGTAGCGGATGTATTCCCATGACCATTGACTTTTGTCGGAAAAAACTGGGGGTGTCAAATAAGATTACTTCCTTTGCCATTCCCTTGGGCGCAACGATAAATATGAATGGAGCGGCGCTGTCTTTGGTTCTGGCAATACTTTTGCTTGCAAAAATAACGGGAACGCCCTTAACGTCCGTGATGTATCTACGCATCGGTTTTTTAGCACTTTTGGCTTCCATAGGCGCGTCAGGAGTTCCCAATGCCGGTATCATCATACTTGCCATGATGCTTTCTGTAACGGGAATCCCTGTCGCTTCCATGGGCTATCTCTTGGGCATTTGGAATATTATGGACCGCATTGCTACCGCAATAAACGTGAACGGAGATATTTCTGCATCGGTGATTGTGGCACAGAGCGAAAAGGAACTGGACTTATCGCTCTACAAAGCATAGAAACCCCTGTTTCTGGCTGAGCGGCCTTCTTTTTGCCCTAGCATTGACCGCGGATTACCTTGATAGTATAGTAGGATGATAGACCTGACTTGAAAAACAGTATGAAACAATTTTCTGGAGGAATAGCATAATGAATGCCCATGTAGAATCTGACTGCATTGTAATTTTACTGGAAGGAAGGATTGATACCAACAATGCGGTCGAAGTTGAAAAAGAAATAGAGAGCATTGTTGCAAAAAACGCTGGTCTTACTCCCTTGTTTGACGCAAAAAATTTGCAGTACATTTCCAGTGCAGGCTTGCGCGTTTTGATGAAGGTTTCAAAAGGTGCAGGCAAAAAAGTCAAGGTGCAGAATACTTCAAAAGAAGTGTATGATATTTTTGAGACAACCGGCTTTACCAATATTCTGGACGTGTCAAAAGCCCTGCGCGAAATCAGCGTGAAAGGCTGCGAATTGATTGGTTCTGGCGGATACGGCAAGGTTTACCGCATTGACCCGGAAACCATTGCAAAAATCTATCTGCCTTCTGTTTCCCTAGACATGGTTCAGCATGAACGGGATGTGGCTCAGAAAGCATTTTTGCTGGGCGTTCCCACGGCCATTTCATATGATGTGGTAAAATGTGGCGACTGCTATGGCGTTGTCTTTGAGCTGCTCAATGCAAAAACCGTTGCTCAGGTGATGGATGCTGACCGCACGCGTGTGTCAGAGATGGGAAAGCGCAGCGCAGAACTGCTCAAAAACCTGCATGGAATTACTGTTGAGGGCGATGACTTTCCCAGCCGTAAGGGGGAATTCCTTGCATGGCAAAAGCAACTTGCCCCCTTTCTCAAGCCGGAAGAAGCCGATGAAATTCTTGCCTTTGCAAAGGGGCTTCCAGACAACAGAAATTTCCTGCATGGTGACTTTAACTCAAAGAACATCATGGTAAACGGAGATGACTTCCTGCTGATTGATATTGGCGATGCTACATACGGTCATCCGGTCTTTGATGTTGCGGGACTTATCCTTGCCTATATGTATTTGCCAAAATCCCAGATGCCAGAGGAAGAAAAATACCGTCTGATGGGCTTCCACCTTGAAGATGCCGCTCCCATGCTGAATGCGGAACTGGCCGCCTATTTCAATATTGACCCGTCTGACACTGCTGAAATCGGACGACGTATTCAGATGATTATGCCCTATGCGCAGATGCTGGCAAGTTATCACGGTACCCGGCGCGTCAATTTCAATCCGGAATACATGGAAAAGATGATGGTGCCCGGCATACGGGAACGGCTCTTGCCCTTGATTCGTACCGTACAGCCTTTGGAATGGTAAAAGCCATCTGCATGAGCCTTAGATGATGCTGCGGTTTTTTCCTGGCAAAAATCCCGATTGGACTTAACGCTAGATAAGTCCGCCGTTTACGGAGATAACCTGCCGGGTAATGTAACTTGCCCCTTCACTGAGCAGGAACACCGCAAGGGCGGCAACTTCTTCTGCCTTGCCGGCGCGTCCCATGGGAATAGTTGGCAAAATATGCTCCATGGGGGCATCTTTAATCATTTCAGTTTCGATGATTCCCGGTGCAATACAGTTCACCGTGATTTTGCGGCTGGCAAGTTCTACGGCTAGGGCTTTTGTCGCGCCGATGATTCCCGCCTTGGAAGCACTGTAGTTTACCTGTCCGCGGTTTCCCATCACACCTGAAACGCTGGAAATGGTGATGATTCTGCCCTGCTTTTTGCGGCAGAGGGGCATGACCAGCGGCTTGAGCACATTGTAAAAGCCGTCCAGATTTGTGTGGATTACGCTGTCCCAGTTTTCGTCGCTGAGGGCGGGAAATGCGTTGTCCGCGCAGATGCCCGCATTGCATACGATTCCCCAGAAGGCACCGTTTTCTTCGCTCCATGCTTCCAGTTTTGCGGCACAGTCAGCGCGGTCGCTAATGTTAAACTGTATGGCGCTTGCCTTTCCGCCCGCCCCGGCAATTTCTGCCAGCAGTGCGTCAATTTTTTCTTTTCCGTGGTTGTAGTGGGCCACAACTTCGTATCCCGCCTGAGAAGCCGCCAGAGCAATCGCCCGGCCAATGCCACCAGACGCTCCCGTAACGAGCACTTTCTTTCCTTCGTTTTCTCTTGTCATCTTTTTCTCCCTTGCATCAGCAATAAACTGAAATTATTCCAAATCCTTCCTGCTACAGGCTCTTTACTTCCAGCACAGTGAGTTTACCGCCGCCTGCGGGATTTCCGTCTACGGTGAGGCTGGCTTCAAAGGTGTAGACATTGTCTACTTCACCAGTGCGCCGGGCTGTGATGGTTACGGTCTGTCCTTTCTTGATTACAGGCAGGCTGAATTTGATGGCAGACACGCTGAGGATAAAGCCCATGTTTACGGGCAGATTTTTTTCCCTTATGATGATGCCGGTCAGGGCAGAAATGGTCTGGGCCATCAGTTCAAAGCAGACATAGTTGGGAATGCCGTCTATGCTCTTGTCGTAGAAAAGACAGGTGTCGCGTACTATTGTTTCTGAAGTGACATTCCATTCATTGATGTCGCAGGCGGTAATGCGCTCTATTAAAAACATCTTGCCCTTGTGGGGAAGCAGATGTATCAATTCGTCTTTTTCAATGGGCAACTTTATCATGTTCATACCTTCTTGTTGTAAGCCTCTGCGGCAGTTTTTTCGATAATCAGGCTGGCATTGCAGCCGCCAAAGGCAAAAGAATTGCTCATACAGCGGCGGATTTCTCCTTGGGGCTGGGCATCTGCTACAAAATTGAGGCGGGGGATTTCATCGTCAAAGAGTCCGTCCCACAGGTGCAGGGGAAGTTTTTGCTCCTGAATGGCACAGAAGCAGGCGGCAAGTTCAAGGGCACCCGCCGCTCCCAGGGTATGGCCTGTCATGGGCTTGGTGGAACTTGCGGGAATGGCTCTGCCGCCAAAGACTCTGTCTACGGCTTTTGCTTCCATGCTGTCGTTCAGGCGGGTTCCTGTTCCGTGCAGGTTGATGTAGTCAATGTCGTCTGCGGAAAGTCCCGCATTGTCTAAGGCTGCCTGCATGGCCCGGGCTGCTCCGCTTCCGTCTGCAAGAGGGGCTGTCATGTGGCTTGCGTCAGAACTTTCTCCCGCGCCAGAGAGTACAAGGCCTGCACCGTCCAAATCATCCCTGCTCAGTACAAAAAATGCCGCACCTTCACCCAGGGTGATTCCTGCACGCTTTTTGCTGAAGGGATTTGTTTTTTCCGGGCTGATGGCTTCCAGACTGTTAAAGCCCAAAAGGGTTGTGGCAGAAGCGACATCTGCGCCGCCTGCGATGACTGCATCACAGATACCGGACAGAATTAAGTCTCTTGCCCGGATGATTGCCGTTGCGCTTGAAGAACAGGCGGTTGCAAGAGAGAGTGCGGGGCCTTTTGTGCCGAGTTTGCGCGCCGCATAGGTGACGGGATAGTCTGCTCCCTGGGCGGTAAGGGTGTAATCTGTGGGAAAGGCTCCCTCTGTCCACAAGGCCTTGTGACCTTCAAAAGAATTTTCGCCTCCGTTGTCGCACTGACCCAGACAGATGCCAACTTTTTCCGCTCCGTAGCGGCTGAGTGCTTTTTCTACTGTGCCGCCAGAAATCAGCTGATTCAGAACATTGTCAAGAATCTGCAGGAAGCGGGAATCGTATATGTCGCCGGTTGCTTGTAAAAGGCCGTCTGCAATCTGTCCCGCCCAGAAAAACTGTGGATTTCCGTCGGCATCTTTTCCGCACTGAAGGCGCTGGAGTCCTTTCTGGCTTCCGCGGATAAGGCTTTCAAAGAATTCGCCGGCATTTGCTCCCGCGCCACAGATAAGGGCAGGCTGTGAAAGATAAATTTTCATCAGAAACTTCCCTGCAAGGTGTAGCTGTAGCCGCGCAAAAAGTTGGACAAAAGAATAAGGCCACTGGATTTTTCTATGCGGACAATTTCCTGGTCACCGTCAAAAATACTGCGGCTTTCCATGGAAGTGCCGTCCGGATTTTCTTCCTGGGAAAAGACAAAAGTCAGTCCCGCTTCTTCCAGTGTTTTTTTTATGTCAACTGTACGATAGAGACAGAACTGTATGTCTGCCACAATGTATTCTGCTTTTATGGACTTGGGAAAAAGATCTGAATTGAAGACAACCAGATTGTTGTTGTAGTTCAGTTCGCCCATGGTGGTACCAAAATTATTCAGAATGGTGACTGTCAGTTTTTCGCTGTCTGCAATGAGGAGACAGTCAGATTCAAAATCCTTTTGACCAAAATGTGCTTTAAAATGCTGGACAGCATCGATGTTTTTTTCTACCGCCCTGGTGGGAAGAAGGGTAATGGATTTTTTGTCCGTGATGTATACGGGATTTAATGAGGAGCCTGACAGAGAAGCATCTGCGGAAATAACTTTTGTGGAGCCGCAGGAAAGAAGGAGGACAGTCAGCAGGCTGAGCAAAAAAATCAGTTTCTTCATAGGCACACTGTAGCACAGATTTTCAGATTATGCTATAAAATAACCTATGCACAGGAAAAAAATAATACTTGCTGCCCTTCTGTCACTTTCCATTTTACCGCTTGCGGCTCAGCCTTTTTCACTGAACGTAACAAGGGAAGCGGTGATTGGCGGCACTCTTCTTACGGGAGAAATCTTTCATAACATATACGAGCGCACTGCCAGCAAGGAAAAATGGGACGGCAGGGTGTATGACAAAGATGATGTAAATGCCTTTGACCGCACTTTTATGCATCCTTACAATAAGCCGCTGCACACTGCGGGCAATGTGATGATGGCTCTTATTCCCGCCGGAGTTTTTGCAGTAAACGCAATCGCCATATATAAGGAATACGAACTGACAGATTTGCTTACTGAAACAGTTATGGCGGCGGAAACTTTTCTGATGGCTCATACAGTACCCCATACCCTCAAGCCTCTGGTTTCCCGTGTAAGGCCCTACAATTATTATGATGCCGCAGACAATCCGGAAAAAAGCGACTGGAACCATTCTTTTTTCAGCGGGCACACAAGCATGGCCTTTGCCGCCGCAACATTCGGAAGCTATACCTTCTGCAAATGGTTTCCGGAGTCAAAAATGAAGGTTCCCTTTATTGCCATTTCATACAGTCTTGCCACTCTTACAGGCATATCGAGAGTCTATGCGGGCTGCCACTTTGCAACCGATGTACTGATGGGAGCGGCTGTAGGAACGGCAATCGGATTTTTTGTTCCCTGGCTGCACAGGGTGAGCACAAAGGAAACTCAGATTGCCCTGGTGCCGTGCGGCGTAATGGTAAAGAAAATCCTCTAGCAAAATACAGTAAGTTTTTATAGGAGATAAAAAATATGAAACTCTGGAATACAATTTTAACCCTTGGCTTTGTGATTCTTTTTTTCTTTGTGCTGGTGCTGGGAGCCCGCGTGGTGAACATGCAGCCGGATAACAGTCTGGGAGATGACGCCATGCACATGCAGGAAGTCTACCGTCTTTACATCGGCCTGAACAATGTGAACAGCAATAACGAAGTGATAGCCATAAATGATGCCCGCACACTGATTGACGGCATCTGTCTGAAACACGGCTGTGGTTTTACTTCTTTTGTTGCCCGTGGCGGCTGGATAGACAACGACAAAAATGTCATTCAGGAGCGTACCCTGGAGTACATGATTTCCTATGCTTCTGAAGAGAAGATTACTGCCATTTTAAATGAAGTGATGGATGCCCTGGGACAGACAGCCGTTCTGGTAGAAAGACAGTTGTCTCTGCAGACTTTCTACTACAACAAACATGAGATAAAGTATCCGGGAAAATAGGCGGAAGAAAAAGAGTTTGAAAGAGGAAAAGAAACCTTTCAGGGTGTCGTTTCCTCTTTTCTGAAAAAAGACAGTAAAATGCAGTAAAAATCAGACAATTTACAGCACTTTTTGTCCGGTTTTTACTCATTTTATGAAAAAAGTGATGAAGTTTTTCCGAATTACGGCTTAAAAAGGTCAAAAAGATAGAAAAATAAAGCGAAAAAGAGCAAAAAATCTGGAAATTCAGTCATAATTTCTGCAAAAAAGCCTGAAAATTCAATAGAAATCAAAAAAAAGTGTGTTTTCCCCTGAATTCGCATAAATTTCATGGCATTTTCATTGACACAAGCCCACCTATGCAGTATATCTAATTCAAGAGTCAACTTTTCTGCTCGACCGCTAATACGGTATTTATTCGGAGGCAATATGTCAGAATCAATTCCTGAACTGTTTGGAAGCAATGTTTTTAATGACAGTGTAATGCGTCAGCGTCTTCCCAAAGAAACCTACAAGTCGCTCAAAAAGACAATGCGCGACGGAACACCCCTTGAACTGGGAGTGGCAAATGTAATTGCAAATGCAATGAAAGACTGGGCAATCGAAAAGGGCTGTACCCATTACACTCACTGGTTCCAGCCGCTTACCGGTGTTACGGCAGAAAAACATGAGTCTTTTATCAACCCGACCAGCGATGGCGGCGTTATCATGGAGTTCAGCGGAAAAGAGCTGATTAAGGATGAACCCGATGCTTCTTCATTTCCGTCTGGCGGTCTGCGTGCTACCTTTGAGGCCCGCGGCTACACGGCATGGGATCCTACTTCATACGCATTCGTAAAGGAAGGTACGCTTTGTATTCCGACAGCCTTCTGTTCATATACAGGTGAGGCTCTGGACAAAAAGATTCCCCTTCTGCGCTCAATGGAAGCAATCAACAAACAGGCTCTGCGCATCCTGCGTCTTTTTGGAAACACATCTGCCAAGCGCGTTACCACCAGTGTCGGTGCGGAACAGGAATACTTTCTGGTGGACAAGGACCTGTACAATCAGCGCAAGGATTTGATTTTCTGCAAGCGCACTCTTTTTGGTGTCCTTCCCCCAAAAGGTCAGGAAATGGACGACCACTACTACGGTACCCTTACACCCCGTGTTGTAGAATACATGCATGATCTGGACAAGGAATTGTGGAGATTTGGTATTCTGAGCAAGACTAAGCACAACGAAGTCGCTCCCGGCCAGCACGAAATGGCACCAATCTTTACTTCTTCCAATCTCGCTACGGACCAGAACCAGCTGACTATGGAAATCATGAAAAAGGTTGCCCTGAAGCACGGTCTTTACTGCCTGCTTTCTGAAAAGCCTTTTGACGGCGTAAACGGAAGCGGCAAGCACAACAACTGGTCAATGAGTACAGACGAGGGTGCAAATCTTCTGGATCCGGGTGACACACCCCGTGAAAATGCACAGTTCCTTTTGATTCTGGCTGCAGTCATCAAGGGTGTGGACGAATATCAGGATTTGCTTCGTGCAAGCGTAGCTTCTGCGGGTAACGATCATCGTCTGGGTGCAAATGAAGCACCGCCGGCAATTATTTCAATCTTCCTGGGTGAAGAACTGCAGGCTGTCCTTGATTCAATCGAAAAGGGCATTCCCTATGGCGGCAGAGTAAAGCAGCAGATGGAAGTTGGCGTTACAGTCCTTCCCAAAATTCCAAAGGATACAACTGACCGCAACAGAACTTCTCCTTTTGCCTTTACCGGAAACAAATTTGAGTTCCGCATGGTTGG
>DFDV01000216.1 GCA_002369025.1 Treponema sp. UBA3819
CCATGGTCATCCAGAACACGAACACGCATAGTTACGCCTGCCGCAACCTGTCCAGTCCATTTGTTTCCGCGGACATTAACCTTCTGAAATTTGAATTCAGCAAATATCAGGCTTTTTGCCCCCATGTCTTTTGTAAAACTGCGGGCCCTCATGGAACCGGCTTTCATAAAGTCCTTTGTACCTGTTGCTTTTACGCGGGCTTCAAGAATGTTAAAAATGTTTTCCCGTGAATCAGTGTATTCCCTTGAATGCTGAACAGTGTCTTTAGGAACAACTTCAAAACCGCCGACTTCTTCCAGAAGGCTGTTAAAGGCATCATAGGCATAGTCGATGCGGTCCTGACCGGAAGTAAATTCAATATTATTGCCGCCGATAAGCTTGTTTACCAGTGTTGTAAGGGTTCCGTCCTGATTCTTATCCGGATCTGCTGCATTGGGATCGTCGCCGTCCCTCCATGGCAGGGAATGATTTCCTACAACCGTAACAACTGCAATCGGTGTATGTTCCTCAAGAGCGATGGGCGCAGATTTACAGCCCGAAAGACATGCAGTTAATGCAAGAAGAGTGAGTACAAGAAAAATTGATTTTTTCATAAAAAAGGAATCCCCTACTGTTTATAATATGTAATGACAGTATATCAAAGCGATAAAGTAAAGTCCATTACATATTATAAAACCCCGGAGAAAAAAATCGTTACAAAAGGCGGGGAAAAAATTTTCCCCGCCCCTTTGATTTTAGCACTGCACCATTTTGTATCGTCCAAAGGAAGTCCTGATAATGGTAAAATTACTCAATGTATCAGACTGAATGTATTTTTTCAGCCGGGAGACATAGGAATAGACAGATGAAGTTTGAATTGAATCCTTCAGGTGACGGTTCCGTATTTTGCGTGACATATCTTTTATGGATATTTCCTTGCTCAGATTTCCGTAAAAGTATTCAAAAAGCGTAAAAATCATCGGCGGCATTTTGCTTCTGATTCGGAATGTATTCAGGTCAAAGCCTGCGCCGTCACAGTCCCCGGCTTTTTCAAGAGGCAGAGGCGGACGCAGGAGAGAAATATGAGGACGAATAGCCGGTTCCTCAATCAAATCAGATAAAATCCGGAAAACCGGAATAAAGTCATGAAATTCTTCATTTTCATACAGTCTTTCATTCTGGCTGATCCAGTAACTGACCCGGTTTTCCGCACAGGGATAAGGATCATTGTAAAAAATGACCGGAACATGCTTTTGCATTTTTTGCAGGCTCTCAAAAAAATCAAACATGAGATGCCGGAATTCACAAAAATCGCAGACCAGCAGATCTGTCTGAACAGAACCATTTTGTAACTGCAGGAAAAAAGTGATAAAATCTGACTGTACATGACAGACCATTCCTTCCTGCTCCAACTTTTCGGCAAAAAGAGCGCAGAGTTCCGGCTCCCTTGTCACAAAAGCAACTTCCATACTGATACCCCCAATTTTAAATAGATTGTTATATTTAAGTATCGGTATGTTAGCCTGTCTGTCTTATGGCAAAAAAAATCCCTGCCTCTGCAGCATACAGAAACAGGGATTGCCGGGAACCGGAATCGAACCGGCACGGAGGTTTTCGCTTCCGAGGGATTTTAAGTCCCTTGTGTCTACCTATTCCACCATCCCGGCGGATAAAAATACTATAACGAAAATCCCTGTCTTTTTCAAGCGGATAGATGAATACAGGCGGTTGGAAGGGTCCCGTCAGGTCGAGAGGCCTGCGAACTGGCGGCTGTAGAGTTTGTAGTATTCGCCTTTTTGAGCGAGGAGCTGCTCGTGGCTGCCGGCTTCGGCGATTTCTCCGTCAGCCAGGACGACAATGAGGTCTGCATCGCGTATGGTGGACAGGCGGTGGGCAATAACGATGGATGTGCGGTTTTTCATCAGATTGGTAAGGGCGGTCTGAATGCGCATTTCCGTGCGGGTGTCAACATTGCTGGTAGCTTCGTCAAGAATCAGTACCGGAGACTGAGCAAGAACTGCACGGGCAATGGCAAGAAGCTGTCTCTGCCCTTCACTCAGATTTGAGCCGCTTTCAGAAAGCACTGTGTCGTAGCCCTGAGGAAGCTGGCTGATAAAATAATCGCACATGGCGGTACGGGCAGCAGAACGAATTTCTTCATCACCAGCACCTTCTGAACCAAAAGCGATATTGTTGCGGATGCTGTCCTTGAAAAGTACGGTATCCTGAAGCACAATGGAAACTGCATTGCGGAGAGCTGACTTGGAGAGGCTTGTAATATCTTTTCCGTCCAGAAAAATCCTTCCGCCGTTCAGTTCGTAAAAGCGCATGAGCAGATTGACCACGGTCGTCTTTCCGCTTCCCGTTGCACCGACAAGGGCAATTTTTTGTCCCGGCTTTACATGGAGATTAAAATCTTTCAGAACCGGATGCCCCGCAGAATAGCCGAACTGCAGATGCTCAAAAAAGATTTCTCCGCCGGCAGGAAGGGCAAGGCTTTCTTTTCCCTCATCAATTTCGTCAGGAGTGTCCAGAATCTCAAAAATGCGTTCAGCTCCGGCCAGGGCAGACAGAATGCCTGCATACTGGTCGGCAATCATGTTTACGGGGTGGTTCAGTTTTTTTGAATACAAAAGCAGGGCCTGTATGGTTCCCACAGTCATAGAAGATTTTCCGCTTATCATCAGAAATCCACCGATTCCCGCAATCAGCACATACTGCAGATTTCCCAAAAAATTGGTAATGGGGCCGACGATTGAACCAAGCACTTTAGAAACAATGCTGTTGTGCTTCAGTTCTGCAGACACTTCGGTAAAGCGCTTTATGGCGGCCTCTTCCCGATTATATGAAAGCAGAGTCCGGTATGCGGTCACTTTTTCTTCTACTTCGCCGTTCAATTCTCCCAGAAGCTGCTGCTGGCGCAGATAGTATTTTCTCATCCATTTGGAAAGCCGTGTAGTAATACACATAATGGCAGGAACGGTCACCATGGAAATTAAGGTAATGCGCAGGCTGTACATGCTCATCATGACAAGGGAACCTGTAAGGGTAAGCAGGGCAGAAAAAAGAGCGGCGACAGACTGGGATACCGCCGTAGAAATATTGTCTGCGTCGTTTGTCATGCGGCTCATCAGGTCGCCGTGCCTGTGGGAATCCGTGTAGGAAACTGGCAGACGGGAAATCTTTGCAAAGAGATTCTGACGGATAAGATAGACTGTCTCTTGGGAGAGTTTTGCCGCAAGCCGCCCCTGCAGATAGGAAACTGCCACAATCAGCATAAAAATAGAAGCAAGTATGCCAAGATAACGGAAGCAGGAGGAAAAATCTACAGACAGATGGCCGTCAGTATAGGAAATGGTGTCCAGGGCCTTTTGCTGCAGGAAGGGCGAAGAAATTTCCCCTGCCGTTGCAATCAGCATGCAGAAAAGCAGGGCAAAGAAAAGAGACTTATTCTTTCCGATATAGCCAAAAAGGCGGAACAGTGCTTTCTTCCTGTTTTTGGGTTTTTCACCCCTCATGCGGCTTGCCATATGGGCACCGGGACCTGCCCCTGGCGTTCTTCCGTTCATCTGAATCTGAGGTCCAGCCATTACACTCCCCCCGTCTGAGGCTGTTCAATAAGGGCTCCAGTCTTTATCTGTGAATCATAAATTTCCCGGTAAGTCTCTGAAATACGCAGCAGTTCGTCATGCGGGGCACAAAAGGAGCAGGTTCCGTCATTTTCTATCACGGCAATTCTGTCCGCAGACTTTACGCTGGCAATGCGCTGGGCAACCATGATGACTGTCGTTCCGCCATAATCTTTTTTCAGGGCGGCATGAAATTTTTCTTCCGTCGCCAGATCAAGGGCACTGGTGGCGTCATCAAGAATCAGGATTTCGGGTCTGCGTACCAGGGCACGGGCTATGGAAAGTCTTTGTTTTTGCCCGCCGGACAAGGAGTTTCCCCGCTCTGCGATAAAGGTATTGTAGCCGTCCTCTTTTGCAGAAATAAATTCATCTGCCTGGGCCGCCTTTGCCGCCTGCACTATCTCTTCGTCACTAGCGTCTTCCTTTGAAAAGACAATATTTTCTTTTATCGAGGCGGAAAAAAGTTCGCTCTTCTGCATTACAAAACCGAGTTTTGACCGCAAATCTTTTTGACGGTAGTCCCGGACATTTTTTCCATCCACATACACATTTCCCTCACTTGCATCATAAAAGCGGGGAATAAGGGAAACAAGTGAACTTTTTCCTGCACCAGTTGAACCGATTATGGCAAAAGTTTCTCCCCGCCTGACACGAAATGTAATATCTTTAAGGACCAGTTTTCCCGTCGCCTGTGGATAGGCAAAACTTACATGATCAAATGAAAGGGCATAGTCGCCAGCCTCAGGAGAAAGAGGACTAGCAGTCTGTCCGCTTTTTTCGTTAGTTTCGATTTTTCCGTTTTTTTCTTCCGGATCCCTGACTACAGGCTGAGTTTCAAGCACGGCATTTATACGGGCGGCAGAAACCTGAGCGCGGGTAACAGACTGCAGGAGATTTGTTGCCATGATGAGGGAACGGACTGCCTGAGTAGTATAGGTAACCGCCGCCATAATGGCACCCGTTGTCATGGCTTTCCCCAGACCAATGGCACGACAGCCGATAAAAATAACCAGCAGGACGCCGAAATTCATCATAAACTGCATGACGGGAGGCAGTCTTGCCATCAGATTAAAAACATCAAGATTTACTTTTTTGTAGCGGCTGTCTGCCTGAGTAAAGCGGTCGTATTCGTAGTCTTCGCGCACATAAGCCTTGATGACTCTGGCCCCGCCTGTATTTTCCTGAACAATCAGATTTATGGTGTCCAGTCGCTTCTGTGCTTCCTTAAAGAGTGGAAGGGCTTTTTTCAGCACAATGTAGATAAAAAGGGCTACCGTCGGAATAATCGTAAGCACAATCATGCCAAATTCCACATGCAGGGAAAAGAGCATAACCATGCCGCCGAACATAAACATGGGCGGTCTGACAAAACTGCGGAGCAGCTGCTGCATAAAGTCAACCACCACCGTAATGTCATTGGTAAGCCGCGTTACAAGTGAACCAGTAGTAAAGGCATCAGTCTGTTCTATGGACAGAGACATAACTTTTTCGTAGGCCGCACATCGTAAATCGTGACCAAAGCCCTGTGCCGCTTTCTGTGTGACATAGGAGCAGAAGACGCCGAAAAAGCCGCCGACCAGAGTGATGGCCAGCATGAGCAGGCCCAGCATGACAATCAGCTGCAGGCGGGAAATTTCTGCTCCGCCGGCAAAAATGATGAGACGGGCCAGCAGACCAGAAGCATTTGCCCCGTTCATATCCATGCCCAGTATCCCGAAGTTTACGATAAAGGACATAAAATAGGGCAAGAGGAGGTCACAGGCGACCTCCCCTACCATGAGAAGCGGAGCACAAATCATCAGTGCCCGATACGGGCGCGTAAATTCTCTCAATTTCCTACTTTGTAGTGTCCAGTAGTAATCGTGTGACCATCGTTGTATACGTCAAACCAGATTTCCTTGTTGTTGCTCAAATCAAGGGCATCATAGAATTCGGATACATTTGTCACTTTCTTGTCGTTTACCGCAGTAATGACATCACCGTTCTGCAAACGAAGTGCTGCTGCAGGAGATTTTTCCAGTACATTGGTAACAAGAACACCCTTCACTTTCTTGTCGTCAATCTTCAGTTCTTCACGAACCTTGTCTGTAAGCGGGCTTGCAATGAATCCCGGCCAGAGTTTGCTGTTGTCCGTAGAAGTTTCTTTTGTGCGTTCTTCAATCTTGACGGTAACAGTCTTTTCTTTGCCACCGCGGATAACCTTGAAGGTTGCAGTTTCATTTGCCGGGAGATATCCGACTTCACGGACAAATTCATACTGACTCTTTACCTTCTTTCCGTTCAGTTCGATAACAAAGTCACCGGCCTGCATGCCACCCTTGTATGCGGGAGAATCAATGAAGACCTGTGAAGCAAATGCACCGTCCTTGTTCTTCAAGCCAAGCGCATCCTTGTAGTCGGGAGTGATTTCTACCAGAGAAACACCCAGCCAGCCATAAGTGATTTTACCCTTATTGATAAAGTCTTCAATTGCACGCTTTACACTGTTGATCGGCAGGGCAAATCCCAGTCCCTGACTTCCGCCAGACTGACTTGCAATCCATGTGTTGATACCGATTACTTCACCGTAGATGTTTACCAGTGCGCCGCCAGAGTTACCCTGATTGATTGCGGCATCGGTCTGGATAAAGTCATTCATGTTGCCGATTCCTGCGCCACTGCGTCCCGTAGCACTGATAATACCCTGAGTCACAGACTGGCTGTAGCCGAGGGGAGCACCCATAGCCAGACAGATGTCACCAGTCTGAACCTTGTCAGAATCGCCCAGAGTTGCCACTACGATATTTGAATCCTTTTTTGCCTCAAAAGAAACCAGAGCGATGTCCTGTCTTTCATCAGCACCAACCAGTTTGCCTTCAAATTCCTGACCGTCATTCAGTTTGACTGAAATCTGTGTAGCAGTACCCGCAACGTGATTGTTGGTCAGTACATAGACTGTATCACCGGTTCTGCGCACGATGACTCCGGACCCCAGTCCCTTCTGTTCGTATTCGCGGGTTTTACCCTTTTCGCGGCCGTTTTCATCCTGATTGGGAAATCCGAAGAAGAAGAAGGGCAGATCATCAAAGGGAGACGCCTTTACTTCTTTCTTTTCTGTAACGTCAATTTCTACAACTGACGGAAGTACACCGGTACTGATTGAACGGAATGAATTCTGCAGTGCCTCAATCACTTTCAGACTGTCAGCAGGAATAGAAACTGCAGGTGTCGTATCAGCAAATGCCGTATCAGCCGTTCCCTGCACTTTTGTCTTTGCACAAGACATTGAAACAGCGGCGAAGGCAAATGCTCCTGCCGCAACCATTGCTAAAATTCTTTTTGTCCAGGTTTTCATCATATTTGAAAATCCTCCCTGTTTTTATCTTCAGTGGTTTTCCCACGTTTCTTCTATAAAGATAATATCAAAAAGGGTCTTTCGGTTACAAAAAAGATGAGGAATTTTTGACTAATAATTTGTTAGATTTTAACGGTCGTTAAAGCGGGAAAGAAATGCGCGTGTTCTTTCTTCCCGGGGATTTCCGATAACATCTGCACTCTTACCCTGCTCTACGATAAGTCCGTCTGCCATAAAGATGATGTGGTCACTGGTGTCCCGGGCAAAAGCCATCTCATGGGTAACAACAACCATGGTCATTTTTTCAGCGGCAAGAGAACGGATAACCGCAAGAATTTCTCCTGTCAGTTCCGGGTCAAGTGCAGAAGTCGGCTCATCAAAAAGAAGGACTTCAGGCTTAAGGGCAAGAGCCCGGGCAATGGAAACCCGCTGCTGCTGACCGCCGCTCAATTCACAGGGATAATTACGGGCCTTATCTGCAAGCCCCATCCGATCCAGAAGCTGCATGGCAACTGCTTCAGCCTCATCTTTTGGCGTTTTAAGCACATGAAGCTGGGCGTCCATCACATTCTGCAGAACAGAAAAATGGGGAAAGAGATTAAAATTCTGAAAGACAAGACCCAGCTTCAGACCGATTTCGCGGAGCGTCTTTCTGTCAGCATAGACGCCGTTTGTTACAATATTTTTTCCGCAGATTGAAATGGTACCTTCATCAACTTCCGCAAGCTGGGTAATACAGCGGAGCAAAGTAGACTTTCCGCTTCCGCTCGGGCCAATGATTCCCAGAACTTCGCCCTGATGAACGGAAAAAGAAATGTCCCTCAGAACAGGCACACCGTTACTGAATGTCTTTTTTACGTGCTCAACTGAAATAACGCTTTCTGATTTGATATCGTCTGTCATAGTCTGCCTACTTATAATAATTCAGTTTCTTTTCCAGAACATTGAAGAAGGCAGAAACCGCCCAGTTCATCACAAAATAGAATACGCCCGCCACAAAAATGGGCGTAGTGGTAAAGAGGCGGCTTGACTGGGTCTGAGCTGTCCTGAGCAGTTCAGCCACGCCAATTACCTGCACCAGAGAGGTGTCTTTTACCAGAGTAATCACTTCATTTCCCATTGCGGGCGTGATATTTTTGATTACCTGCGGCAATACGATTCGGAAAAAGGTCTGAGCCTTGGTATAGCCCAAAACTTTTGCCGCCTCATACTGTCCCTTAGGAACTGCCTGAATACCGCCACGATAGATTTCCGCAAAATAGGCCGCATAGTTTACGCTCATGGCAATAATTGCCGCTACAAAACGGTCATAGGACAGGCCAAAAAGATGGAAGGGAGCAAAGTAGACAAAAATCAGCTGAAGCATAAGGGGAGTTCCCCGGATGATCAGCAGAAAAATATTTGCTACCCATGACAGGGGCTTGAATTTTGACATTCTCGCCGCTGCAATGGGGAGCCCCAGAGGGAGCGCAAAAAGCAAGGTCAGGAAAAAGACCTCCAGAGAGACTACTGAACCTTGCAGCATAATCAGAATCATTTTTTGCATATTGTGCTCCACATCAGGGCAGCAGGAATTTACCGCCCTGTCAGGACTTGTGCCCTACTTTCCGATTACCGTAATATCGCTTCCGAACCACTTTGTGGAAATCTTTTCTACAGTGCCGTCAGCCTTCATTTCTTCCAGTGTCTTCTGAACAGCGGCAGTCAGGGCAAGGTCATTCTTGCGGAATGCAATGCCGTAGTTTTCAGGAGCAAGGCCCTGGTCCAGAACAACAAAAGGCTTGCCGGTTGTAACGATGCTGTAATCTGCAACAACTTTGTCCATGACAACGCCGTCTACACCGCCGATTTCCAGATCATTGAGGGCAGTGATGTTTTCCTTAAATTCAACAACATTTTTCAGAGTTGCCTTGAATTCTGTTGCGCCATCCAGTGCATCGGCGGCGCTTGAACCAGCCTGCAGACCGACTGTTTTTCCAGCCAGGTCAGCAAGAGAAGCAATGCCGCTGTCCTTGCGGACTACAAGAACCTGCTCGTTTGCCAGGTAAGGCTTTGTAAATGAAAGCATCGAAAGGCGTTCTTCCGTAATGGTAAGACCGTTCCAGATACAGTCGATGTTTCCGGTAGAAAGTTCCTGTTCCTTGGCATCCCAGTTGATGGGCTGAGCGCGGAAATTTACACCCAGACGGGCTGCAACTTCTTTTGCCAGGTCAATATCAAAGCCGACGATTTCGTTATTCTCATCCCTGAAGCCCATGGGCGGGAATGAATCATCCAGACCAAGAACAAATTCACCTTTTTTCTGCAGGTCTGCCAGTGAATTATCAGCACTGCTTTTCTTTGTACATCCTGCAAATACCATTGCCGCAAGAAGAGCTGCGACAAAAACAACTGTCTTTTTCATATAAATACCCCTTTTATATTTAATGCAGATCCAGGCAGAGAAAGCCTGAAATCCGCATTTAATTTTCAGCAAATTTCAGCAGTTTTGCGATTTGTTTTTCTACCTGAGCCTTTGCAGGACCACCAGTTACGCTGCGTGCCTCTACGCAGGCTGCAGGCTTAATCAGTGTAAAAATATCTTCTGCAAAGAGCGGCGAAAGTTTCTGCAGGTCAGAGATGGTCAGTTCTTCAATTGCAGTCAAACCGCGGTCAATACAGAGGCGTACTGCCTGAGCCGCCACACCATGAGCCGTACGGAAAGGAAGTCCCTTGCGCACAAGGTAGTCAGCCACGTCTGTCGCATTGGCAAATCCGCCGTCACAGCTGGCCGCCATTTTTTCTTTATTCCAGCGGGCAGTAGCAATCATGGCTTCAAAAACCATCACATTGCCAAGCACTGTATCGTATGCTTCAAAAAGACTCTGCTTGTCTTCCTGCATATCCCTGTCATAAGAAAGGGGCAGTCCCTTCATCATCACAAGCAGGGCAATCAGGTCGCCGTAGACTTTTCCCGTCCGGCCACGAATCAGTTCCGCAAAGTCAGGAT
>DFDV01000028.1 GCA_002369025.1 Treponema sp. UBA3819
TTGTATCACCTTTTTTGATGCGTCCATTCATGATACGGATATGAATGATAACTCCACGGTATTCATCGTAATGACAGTCAAAAATCAATGCTTGGGTTTTTCCGTTCGGGTCGCCTTCAGGAGCAGGGAATTTTGTTACAATGGCTTCCATCAAATCATCAATTCCCTGGCCAGTCTTTGCACTCACGGGAACTGCGTCATTAGAGTCCAGCCCCAGATCGTGGTCAATCTGACGCTTAATTGAAGGAATATCAGCAGAAGGCAGGTCAATTTTATTGATGACAGGAACGATTTCCAAATCCTGTTCCATGGCCATGTAGAGGTTTGAGACTGTCTGGCTTTCTACCCCCTGAGATGCGTCTATCAAAAGCAGGGCACCCTCACAGGAAGCAATTGCACGGCTCACCTCATAGGAAAAGTCCACATGACCGGGAGTATCAACAAAGTTAAGCTCGTAGTCATGTCCGTCTTTTGCATGGTAAGGAATGGTAACCGCCTGGCTCTTAATTGTAATGCCACGCTCCCGCTCAATGTCCATGTTGTCAAGAATCTGATTTTTCATCTGGCGGTCGTCTATAATCTGTGCCTTTTGAATAAGGCGGTCAGCCAGCGTGGATTTTCCGTGGTCTATGTGAGCAACAATACAAAAATTGCGCTTATACTTCATCTCTGTCATACAGTCTCCATTATCTGCCGGTTAAAAATAGTAGGGGCTGTCCAGGGGGGCACCCATTCCCAGACTTCTGTCCAGATAGCCCTTTTTGCTGTTCTTTACATAAGCCATCAAATATACAGCAGATTTATCTTCATTAAATTCAACGCCAAGCACATCAACCGGATCGTTTTCTGAAAAACCGCTTTCATCGGCAACAGACCCCTTGATAATCGACTGAACGGAATATTTATGACTGCTCATCGTTGAAACATGCACCAGCTTCATGCCAAAAATTGGAGTAAAGGAATTTGCCAGTACATCGCTGTTGTAAATGCGGTAGCCGGGGTTCTTCGGTCTTGTTGCAAGATAGACCAGGGCCGATTTATCTTCTCCAGATGCAGTTTTTGCGCTGATTACTGCCATTGTTTTTGCACTGCAGTAGAAAAGAATGCGCTGCATGTCTTCTATTGTGCGCACCGGCTGTCCGTTCAAAGCGGTAATCACATCGGATTCCACAATGCCAGCCCGGCTCAGACTGCCGCCCGGCATGACATACTGAACTTCCAGTCCCTGTTCTTTTCCCAGGTCTTTTTTTGTGTGTCCAAAGCCGCCCATCCAGGGATGCTCAAATTTTCCGCCGTGATAGAGGGCGGGAAGTTCTGCCTTTAAGTATTCAACCGGTATGGCAAAGTTTAAGCCTTCATACTGAAGCATACCTGCAAAGGCGATTGCCTGCACTGCTCCATTTTCGTCAATACAGGGACCACCTGAGTTACCTGAGTTTATGGCGGCATCAATCTGAATAACTGAGCCTACCGTAAAGAGTTTTCTGTCCATTGAGCTTACGATACCGCTGGTCAATGTGCTTTCAAGTCCGATTGGAGAACCAATGGCAAAAATCCGGTCACCCACATTCAAATCTTCGGAAGAGCCAAGTGCAAAGACATAGGGAGCATCCACTTCTGCCTTGAGCAGGGCCAGATCCACAATGGGATCCCAGCCGACAACCTTTGCGGGAATACGGGTTTCTGTATCACCGGCCATTTTTATGTAAAGGCGGGCATATCCCTCGTACTTGGGATTGACCAGATCTTCAATAACATGGTGGTTGGTAATCAGATAGCCGTTTTTTGAGATAAAAAAGCCGGAACCGATTACACGGTCTGCAAAGCCCATGCCGCGTTCAACTTTAAGTCCCCGGTCAATCCATACCGTTACCGTACCTGAAATATAAGTGGCACGTTTTTCTGCCGGAATCAGCTTGTTTTTTAATCCCGGTACATTGGCATCACTCAGACTCCGCAGTTCTTCCTTATTTTTTGGAAGAGAAGAAAGTTCTGCATAACCTGCTTTTTCCAGAGACTCATAAAGATGCAGGGCTTCAAACCAGTTTTCTTTTTTTATAAAGTCATTGTATTCTTTAACGACTTCTCTGGTACACTCTTCTATCGTTTTGCTGTCATCCAGAAGTTTTGCCCGCCACAGAGCCTGAACCGTGTCACTTTCACGGAGTTTTTCAATCCGTTTAATTTCTTCCCTGCGGACATCTTCTTCCGTGTAATCCGGATGAGAATAAACATGTTCCGGCTGTTTAATGGAGGAGCAGGAAAAAAACAAACCTGCACAAATCACTGCTGCAATACTAATTTTTTTCATCATCTTTTACCGTTGATTCCGGGAGCATTTCACCGAATGTCATCTTTCCGATGCGAACGCCCAGCATCCTTTCTTTTTCATTTTCAACTATAATACAAACACCTTGAGGAACCCTTTGGTTAAGGCCGTCTATAATTTTTCTCATATTTTTATCAGAACCACGCTGTCCAATCCAGAAGAAATCAGGAATGCCTGTAGCAAGCACAGGGAGAATTCTGTTTCCGTCCCTCACCTGAACCGGCGTTCCGTTCTCAAATGAAACGCATACTTCTGCATTTGTGAGGGGCTGGTGAAAGAGAGAATCTTCCCTCAGGACACCGTCTTCTGACTTGGGATACTTAATGTAGCGGGTATTCCATTTTCCGTCGCTCGTAGTATCCCATGAAGAGATTTTTCCTTCTCCAGGCAGATATTCTTCCGTAAAATCGGGAATGGTATCTCCATTTGTATCCACCTGAATCATGCGAACATAAAATCCTGTACCCGAAGAAGGTGAACCAAAGAGATTTGTAATAATCTGCATTTCGTCAGACTGACTGATTACAGTCTGCTTACGGTCTGGAGAAAAACCGTAAAATTCCGTCGTCTCAAAAAGTCCGTCACCATCCCGGTCTACTACGCGGATGACAGGAATTCCCTTTTCAAACTGAGCCTGGGCATACATTTCATCGCCCACCGTATAGCGTGCTATCTGCGCAACCCCATCCAAAAGGCTTACGGTAATCATGGCACCCTTGCGCTCATCCGAAGGCAGTGTGTAGCTTGACGAAGCATGAAGCAGTTCCACCGCAGAGACCGGCACCACTTCTGCCTGTACATCAGGAAAGAAAAATTCCAGATTGAGGGCAGATTTTATCGCTTCAACCGGGCGCATTACAAAGGGAGTCCAGCGGAGCATTTCGCCCACAAGATTAAAATCCAGTTCCGAATTGTCCTGCAGCGTGTAGCGGGCTGTTTTTATCCAGGGCCAGCTGCCGTAGAGTACATCAAGGTGAGAATCTGTTAAATGCACCTTTACGGGCACGCCAAAGTCACAGTCAGCAATCCAGTCAAATTCATCATCCTGTTCCCTGCCGTAAAAGACATGCAGGGGTCTGCCACGGTTGTAATCCGTAATGACATTTGCAAGGCCGTCACTGTCGGAATCCGCAATAACCCGTCCGCCGTAAGCATTCAGATATTCATACAAATCCTGTTTTGCTTTTTCTTCCCTGATAAGGGGAACAAAATCCTGCATGACGGTAAGAGAAATCGTATCATCAGCATAGAAAAAGAAAACATCAAGAGCAGCGTCCTCTTCCAGAAGGCCTGTACGCAGGGCATATTCTGCATAAAGGGGCGTTGTCAGATTGCGGGCCTTGAATGACTGTAAAAGCCGGTTCTGTTTTTCCCCTTCTGCAAAAATAGCCGCATAGAGTTCCAGTTCTGCGCTGGGGCTGGTATAGGAAGACATGGCCAGAATAAAGGCATCTGCAATTTTTCGCACTGTATAGGGAAGCCCCTCAGTATCAAGGCCGCTGGCAGCATCCTGCAAGAGTGTTTTATGCAGGCGGTATTCCTGAGAAAAGAAAAGTTCTGCAAAACGCAGGTCAGTCGGGTAAATTCTCCGGGCCGCATCAATTTTTTCCCTGGCCCTTTCTATATATTCGCCGCCCATATTGTAATAACAGCGGGAACGAATGTATTCCGCATCAGCCGAATAAAGGAAGGGAGCCTGATCCAGAACCTCAACCGCTTCCTTAAAACACAGAGTCGTACTCAGCACATCCGCATAGAGAATGCGGGCAGAATCACGGTTGTAGTCTACCCATTCACCTTTGGTAAGGGATCTGACCACCAGAGGCAATATAACTGATTTTTTTTCACCGGTATTAGACTGAGACACTGCCCGTATATACCACAAATCCGCAATGCCGTCATCATAGGCAAGACCCAGGCGGGCGTTTGAATCTGCTTCTTTCCATTGTTTCTGGGAAGCGTACTGCTTTGCCAGCTGCAGGTAGCGGATTGCCGTCCGCCGGTTTGCACTCCGGGCAGAATCTGACTGGGCAAAAAGCAATGCACCTGCAAAAAAGAGGAAAAAGATGAGAGCCACACTTCTTTTCATTTTACAATCCAATCTGAATACCCGAATTCGCTTCCAAGTATAGCAATAACCGGCTGTCCTTCCCGGGATAAGTCCTGAATCAGCGGAATACGATTTTTATCTTCTGCCGACACTTTCCAGTCCGTGAAAATCTTCTGCACCGGTTTCATACTTCCGTCTTTTGCCCTGATTACATCCCCGCTCTGCAGGCTCCGTCGCAAAAGAACAGAATTGCTATCTTCTTTTATTATATCAAGAAATCCACTTTCAGTCGCCTTGTTTTGACATTTTTTTACATAAATTTTTTCTGAATTAAGGGATATTTCCACTCCCCCTGCAGAAAGAGACAATCCTTTTTTTTCCTGCTCATCACCTTTCCATGCACAGACTCTGCGCACCAGACTGTAGGGAAGACGCCCCTGACAGGGAAGCAGATTACAGGCCTGATACAAAAGACGGCGGCGCAGGGCCTTTTCCTGCCCATAAAAAGAAGCCGCATCCATAAAGAGCCCCTTTTCATCCCTTCCCCAAACTGTTCTGTCAGAAAGAGCCTGCAGGGCATCATTATCATCTCTTGCCTTTTCCGCCCCATACAGAACGGCCTTCTTCCATCCTTTAAAATGCCCGTCAAGAAAAGGGATAAGGTTGTGGCGGATATTATTGCGAAGATATGCCGTATCTGCATTTGTTGAGTCAGTACGCCAGTCCTGTCCGCATTCATGCAGATAGGCTTCAATTTCTTCCCTGCTCACATCAAGCATTGGGCGGACAAAGTGATTTCGTCTCCTCAGAATTCCGCCGCCACCTTCACTTCCACTTCCCTGCAAAAAACGCATCAGGATTGTTTCAAGCAGGTCATTCTGATTGTGGGCCAGACAGAGGGCAGAAAGATTTTCCTGAGAAATAAAATCAGAAAATGCCTGGTAGCGCAAGGCTCTTGCAGCCGCCTCTATCCCCTGCCCGTCCTTTTCTGCTTCAAGAAAAACCTTTCCCCGTGGAATCGTCACAAGTGTACAGGACACATTAAGACGGCTGCACAAATCCATTACAAAGCGGGCATCTCCTGCCGTTTCATTTTCTTCCCGGATATTATGATTTACCGTAATAACCCGAATCAGGGCAGCATCAAAAAGAGAAAGCAGGGCAAGCAAAAGTGAGATGGAATCTGCCCCGCCACTCACGGCCAGGCCCAGAGGATGCTCCGGACAGACAGACTCCGGCGGCAGGCCGGCACTTACGAGACCAGAAGATATTTTTTCTTCAAATGCCGTCATTCCGGCACTTTTTTCCAAAGCACTTCTCCAGACAAAAAAAGCCCCCTTGCGGGAGCCTTTGCAAAAATATCAGTTCGCTTAGCGAGCCGGTGCAATGCTGATGATTTTTTCCTCAGCGTTGGTCAGAATAGAAACATTCTTTCCAAGGTCAAGGTCTTTAACCAGCAGAGCTTCGCCGATATTTACCGGAGAAACATCTACAGTAACACGAGCCGGCATGTCTTTAGGCAGGCTCTTTACCTTGATTTCAGGAATGTGCTTTACCATAAAGCCGCCCTTCAAAACACCAGCCGGAGTACCGCTGTAGTGCAGTTTGAATGTGCGAACGACAGGCTTCTTGTTGCTTACAACAAGGAAATCTGCATGCAGAACGGTATCTGTCTTGATATCGTATTCTGTGTCGCGAATAAAGGCATCGTATGACTTTCCATCAGCGTTCAGTGTAACAAGTGTAGTAGCGGTGATAGAACGCCACACTTTGTTGAACTGTGCTTTATCAACATCCAATGATGTTGCTTTTCCTGCCTCATCGTACATTACTGCAGGAATACGACCACTTTCACGCAGCTGCTTGGCAACTTTTTTACCGTTTTCTTTGCGTGTGTTTGCGTCAATAACTAACTGATCCATCTCAGGAGCTCCTCGTTACAAAAATCTATATTTTTCTACTACTGGGACGACAGGATTCGAACCTGTGGAATACCGGCACCAAAAGCCGGGGGCTTACCGCTTGCCGACGTCCCAAAATATGCCCTTCATAGATGCAGAAAAATCTACATCTATCCGCGCTTAATCCTCGTCGCCTTCACCAGCTTCTTCTACATGGCCGGCGTTGTATTCGGCAAGAATTTTGTCCTGTAGTGCATTTCTAAAATCAGGACTGATAGGATGCGCGACATCCTTGTAATCTCCATTCGCAGTCTTACGGCTTGGCATAGCGATAAACAATCCTGTTTTGCCTTCAATAATCTTTACGTTATGAACAACAAAGCAGTTATCGAACGTTACCGTTACATAAGCCCGTAGTTTGCCTTCTGCAGCAACTTTACGTATGCGCAGTTCTGTTACTTCCATTACTAATACCTCCGCTTCTGTCTGACAGATATAAACCTATCAGAGAAAAACGCTATACCAAAATGCAATTTTTCCATTTTAATTGCAGTTCAGCAAACGCTTTTTTTGAAGCTTCGGCAGCTTCATAAACTCCAAACACTACAGCACCAGATCCGGTCATATCAGACCATACAGCACCACTTTTTTTAATATCCGCAAGAGCCTGAGCAATTACAGGATATTTTTTTGTTAGAGCTAAAGTAAAACTGTTTCCAAAAGTCCAGTTTTTAACCGACCCCTGGTAAATACTTTTATACTCTCTAAAATCAGGATAAACAATGTCTATTCCTGACTCTATACTCTCGTCAACCAGGGCATAAGCCTCTTTTGTAGAGCTATGCACATCCGGTAAAACCAGAATATAATATAAGTCTTTTCTAGGCGAGATGGGTGCAACAATCTCTCCTCGCCCTGAAACAAGTGCAGCTCCTGTCCCATCCTTTCCGCAATGCAAAAAGAAAAAAACATCACTTCCGACCTGTTCTGCGACAGCATCTGCAAGTGAATCAGTTAATTCAACATCATTCAGCAGGGCCAGAGCCCTTAAAAACGACGCAGCGTTAGATGAACCACCGCCAAGCCCGCCTCCAGCAGGAATACGCTTTGTAATTTTTGCACGAACACCCGTATTCTTTCCTGTCAGCCGACAAAATGCCGTGTATGTTGCAGTCAAAGTGTTTTCCGCAGGAAGTCTTAATTCTGCGCATTCCACTTTGCAGGCATTACATTCAGACGTTTTTTCCACATATAAGTCATCAAAAAAATCTACCGTCTGAAATATGCTCTCGATATTATGAAATCCGTCCTCTCGCCTGGGTAATACCTTTAAACCGATATTTACTTTCGCGTTGCAACGAACTGAAACATCGCACAACATACTGTTTTATTATAACAATTTCATTATTTAAGTCAATAGATTTTTATTTTTATAATGTAATCATTGAAGGGCGGTATGAATGATGCCCCCTCCTATAATCACGTTGTCCATAAACAGTACCGCTGACTGACCGGGTGCAACCGCCCTCTGAGCCTGCTCAAAAGTAACTTTAAAGGCCGCCCCAGTATAGAGACTTTCGTCTTCCGGCTGATAAGGCTCAACACGACAGGCTACCGGCCGGCTTGCCAGACGAATTTTTATGAGGGCATCAAAAGCCTCTGCAGGTGCCTTTCCACCAGGCCATGCACAGTCATCAAAAATCAGGCCGCTGCAAAGCAAATCATCATTGTCTGCAAGCACAACAAGATTTTTCTTTGCGTCAATTGAATGCACATAAAGAGGTCTTGTTGAACTGACCCCAAGTCCCCGTCTCTGGCCGATAGTATAGTGCTCAATTCCCTTGTGGTGACCAAGCACATGACCGTCCAGATCGATGATATCTCCGGGAATGCCGGGTTTGTCACTAAAAAGATATTCAAAATACTCGGGCGGAATAAAATCCTGGCTTTCTTCCCTTTCTGCCGCCACAAGCCCCCTTTCCTTTGCCATGGCAAAAACATCTTTTTTGGCCGTTAAGCCCAGGGGAAAACGGACTTTTTCCAGCGTTTTACTTGGTATTCGGTAGAGAAAATATGCCTGATCTTTTGTATTGTCAGAAGCACAGGCTATCATCACTGGTTTTTCATCACTACCCCAGAGACCTTCTGACGGGCGGACTGTACGGGCATAATGACCGGTGCAGAAATAGTCATAGGAAATACCCATATTTTCTACACCGCGAAGAAGGGCCCCGAATTTGATAAAACTGTTGCAGCGGATACAGGGATTTGGAGTTCTTCCGGCACGGTATTCAGCCTTAAAATAATCCAGTACCTGCTTCTGATATTCATCTTTTACATCGATTACATGATACTCTATGTCATGCTCTGCACAGAATTTACGGCATTCTTCAATATCCTCTACTTCGTCGGGACCATAGCAGGAACTTTTGAGAATTTTTCCGTCAGGCAGAGGAGGCAAATCACCTTTCCACAGGGACATGGTGACCCCAATAACTTTGCAGCCTCTTTCTTTCAGCAGCACGGCAGTCAGCGTAGAGTCCACGCCACCACTCATGCCCACAAGGACTGTATCGCCCGCTTTGGGCTGATCAATTTCTGTATACTTCACGAAAATAGTATAGCAAAATGGTAGGATTTCTACAACAGGAGGCTCTAAAGGAGAGCTTCTTCGGCAAGACTTACCGTTTTCTGTCTGTCCATTGTATCACGGATACAGCGCAGAAAGACTTCCATGCAGACCCGGGCATCATCGCAGGCACGGTGGGCGGCTTTT
Source organism: Treponema sp. UBA3819 (assembly GCA_002369025.1). Classification (GTDB taxonomy): domain Bacteria; phylum Spirochaetota; class Spirochaetia; order Treponematales; family Treponemataceae; genus Treponema_D. The sequence goes on from DFDV01000028.1 coordinate 9,057, forward strand.
ACTTCAATCTTAAACTGTTCCGCCAGATACTGCAGTTTCCAGTGACCATTTGCAGGATATGCCCAGCGGCTCAGATTGAGTGTGTCGATTGCCTGATGCTTAAGGGGCAGGAGACCAGACCGCTTCAGTTCTTCATCGGTAAACCTGATGTCAAAAAGAGCATTGTGAGCTAGCAGAATGCAGCCTTCAGAAAAACGGAGAAAGTCTGGAAGCACTGAAGCAATTTTTGGCGCAGCAGAAACCATTTCATCAGTAATATGGGAAATCTGCCGGCATACAGTTGGAAGAGGAATTTCAGGATTAACCAGCGTGTTGAATGTATCCAGAACGCCAGTCTTATCAAATTTGACTGCCCCAAGCTCGATGATTCTATCCTGCTTGGGGAAGAGTCCTGTAGTTTCTGTGTCGAATGCACAAAAGACCGCACCGCTTTGCAGGAGCCGGTTCAGTCTTTTGTAATCCGTTAAAAGTTTTGTTCCGGGCATCTCAGCTTAAGCTTTTGCAAGCATTGCCTTGATGTCAGCCGTAATTGCATCGCAAACCTTGCCGCTTTCTGCCTTTGCCGCATCAAGTCCCTTTGCAGCATCGGTGCGGGCATTGATGTAGAACTTAATCTTAGGCTCTGTTCCAGAAGGACGGGCAGACACAATGGTTCCGCCTTCAAGCACAAACTGAAGTACATTTGACTTGGGCAGTGCAATTGGGGTTTTGTCAGCAGGCTTTGCCGGGTCGTAAGCAACACTGTTTCCAATGTCCTTAATGCAGATGACTTTCTTTCCGCCCAGAGTCTTAAGACCTTCGGTACGGAGTTTTGTCATGATGGCAGCCATAGTTTCTTTTCCTGCAGAACCAGGGAAGTTCTGGCTGATAGAGCGGTCTTCAAAGAATCCGTATTCCCTGTACATGTCATCCAGGTGCTCAAGGATTGACTTTCCTTTTGAAGCCCAGTAGAGGGTCATTTCAGCACACATTGCGGCGGCTGAAACACCGTCTTTGTCCATAACTTCTTTTTCAACCTTGTAACCGTAGCTCTCTTCAAGACCGTAAACATAAGTTTCGCTCTTGTTCTTTTCAAATTCATCTTCTACAGCAGCAATCCACTTAAAGCCTGTAAGACATTCGTGCATCTTCACGCCGTATTTTTTACAGATGTAATCCGTAAAGGGAGATGTAACGATAGAACGGATTGCCGCAGAATTTGCCGGGAGTTTGCCAAGTTCTTTGCGTGAAAGCAGAACATATTCACAGAGCAGTGCGCCCATCTGGTTGCCGGAAACCAGAACAAATTTGCCGTCTTTTCCGGGGAAAGCCGTTCCGAAGCGGTCTGCGTCCGGGTCTGTCGCCATGACACAGTCAGCCTTTTCTTTTTCACCAAGGGCAACTGCCAGTTTGAGCGCGGGCGCTTCCTCAGGATTCGGTTTTTCTACCGTGGGGAAGGCTCCGTCAGGCTCGCGCTGCTCAGGCACGGTGATGACTTTAAGTCCCAAGTCTCCCAGAACTTTTTCAACATGCATTGCGCCTGTTCCGTGGAGAGGTGTATAGACGATTTTTACAGAAGAAGCCTTTTCCTTGATGAGTTCAGGGCGGAAAAGCTGAGCCTTGCACATTGCCCAGAATTTTTCGTCAATTTCTTTGTCGATGAGGACGAGTTTTCCAGATTTGATTGCCTCTTCTTTTGAGATTGTCTTTACTTCTTTTACGGCGTTCACTTCGTCGATGATGCCCACGTCATGGGGCTCAATAACCTGCGCACCGTTATCCCAGTATGCCTTGTAACCGTTGTACTGGGGCGGGTTATGACTTGCCGTAACAACAACGCCAGTCTGAGCCTTAAGTTCACGGATTGCATAGGAAAGTTCCGGTGTGGGGCGAAGTCCGGTAAAGAGATATGCCTTGATGCCATTTGCGGCAAGAATAAGAGCTGTAGCCTCTGCAAATACGTCAGAATTTTTACGGCTGTCATAGGCAACAACTGCGCTCAGAGTGCCGTTCTTTGCCTTCTGAGGGAAAGCCTTGAGGACATAATTTGCAAGTCCCTGTGTCGCAAGGTTGATTTCAAGGGTGTTCATGCGGTTAGTTCCGCCGCCCATTACGCCGCGCAATCCGCCTGTTCCGAATTCAAGCGTCTGATAGAAGCGGTCCTCAAGCTCTGCCAAGGCTTCTTTGTCGTCTGCCTTTGCAAGAAGGTCTTCAACTTCCTTTCGGAAGCGTACATCTTTTTCGTCCGCGATATATTTTTTCGCGCGTTCAAGGATTTCTGATTTTTCCATAAAAGTTATGCTCCTTTCAAATCCCTCACAGAGCGCACGGAGTACACAGAGTTTAAATGCGTATGCCCGTGTGCATTTGAGTATATTTTTTTTTGAAACTGTCCTAAAAATTATAGCACAGATTTGGAATTATTGCGAATTTTTTTAAAGAAAATCTTCCTTGACAGCATTATATTTTGTCTGATATAATCGACATAAAGATTGTTATTTGTCTGATATATCAGACATTATATAAATATTATTGTCGATTATATTCTGCTATAATTACATAAAACTGTCTGATATAATCGACATTGTAAGGGCGCAGCGATGGAGCATGAAAAACTGAAACAAGTGATTTTCGACAACCACAAGACAATCCGCAAATTCAAGATTACAAAGCGGGAATCGCGGTTTGACTTGACGGCAAATTATGTT
>DFDV01000048.1 GCA_002369025.1 Treponema sp. UBA3819
CTGACTTTACAAAATCCATATCAAGAGCCTTGCGGTAGACACGGGTTGCCGTCATTGCGTCAAAGGCATCAGCAATACCGATAATGCGGGCATTCAGGGGAATCTCTTCTCCGCGAAGTCCATTGGGATAGCCTGAACCGTCATAGCATTCGTGGTGGAATTTTGCGCCTTCATCTACATGAGGAATAAGCGTAAAGTCCTTAAGAATTTCACCACCAATAATGGTGTGGGTTTTCATTATCTCATATTCGGCATCAGTAAGCTGTGTGGGCTTGTTCAAAATGCTGTCCGGAACACCGATTTTACCGATGTCATGCAGAAGTCCGGTACGACGAATCTGGTCAAGCTCTGCCTGTGAAAAGCCCAGTTCTTCTGCAATCATCACGGCATATTCTGCTACGCGGAATGAATGGCGGCCGGTAGATTTATCCCTGGCTTCAACAGCATTTGCAATAGCAAAAATCGTCTCATTACCCATGCGGACCTGCTGCTTAATCGACTCAATCTCTCGCCGCTGTTTTTCAGCCCGTTTTCCCTGTACGGTGGCAGTTACATACCAGGTGAGCCAGATAATGGCAAGAGCCGCTACGCCCACGGTATAAAGCATGAACCACCAGTTGTCGTAGATAAAGAAGGCCTTTGTGAGCGTATAAGTAGACTCTTCCAGAGTATCACGCCCCTTTGAATCAAGAACGCCGATGTGGAAACGGTAATCGCCAGCCCGCAGGTTTGTGTAAATGACGCTTGAAAGCTCATTCTGCAGACATACCTGAGGTTTTTCATCCACACCTTCAAAATAAATCTTAATGTAGGGCGTATTTATGGAATAGTTGATGATTTCCGGTATGATTTCCACCGTATCCACTTCTGCCGGAATGACAAAGGGAATATCTTTCTGCACTATGTGACGGCGACCGTCAAGAAGCAGGGATTTAAGCTGAATGCGGTAGGAATGTTCTGCCTTGTCATAGGTATTCAGATTGATTTTTGAAGCTCCGGTATCACAGGAAAGGAAAAGGTCGCCGTTGCGGTCAAGCAGATTCCATGAGTTTGCCGTAAAAGAACCGCGCAGACCTTTTTTCAAATCAAGAAGCTCATAGTCAATCTTTTCGCCGGAAAGCAGTTCATCTCTGTTCACCACAAAAATTCCTGCGCTCGAAGTAACAAAGATGTTTTTATTGGGACGGACAATCAGATCATAATTGTTTGCATAGGGGAAATTGCTCAGGGATCTGGCCGTAATGTCCTCTCCCCCGTCCGCAAAAGAGATGTAGCAGAGACCGTTACTTGTAACAACAAAGGCACTGTCAGTTTCTTCAGTTCCATTAAAATCATTTATCGTGCGCATGATGACATTTGAAGAAAGTCCGTCCGAACGCTTTACGATACGGGTGATTTTATAGGCAGACTCCTTTTCAATATCTTTTTCGATTACCGCAAGTCCACCGCCATCCGTACCCGCCAGAACAGTACCCCTGCCTCTCTCTCCCAGGCTAAGAATTATGGGGTTTTCAAAACCATCTTTTTCTGTCAGCCACTGGACAATTTTTTCTCCGCGGACAAAAGCAACTCCATCATTTGCACCCGCCGCAATGGTACCGTCTGAAAGTTCCACAACAACGCGGAACTGATGATCCTTTCCCAGCGTATTGATTTTTCCGTCAGGAAGGGCATGAACCAGACCGCGGGCTTTTGTGGCAATCCAGAAGGAAGAATCTGAGGCAGAGCAGAGACAGCGGATGCGGGTTCCTGAAAGCATGGAAGTAAGTCTGTTAGTTACAGGAAGCCCCTGCCGCTCGTTTATGGCAAAAAGTCCGTCATCAGTTGCAAAATAAAGGTTTCCGTCAAAACGCGCCGTAGAATTTACCACGGAAACAGGAAGTCCTGCAGAAGCATAAATCTCTGAAAAAGAGGTCTCACACATTTTGAGCAGACCAAGGCGGGAAGATGTAAACCAGAGATTTCCCTGATAATCCTCTGTCATGTTGTCAATTGAATTGTTAAAGGAAGCAGTTTCAATCAGGGAAAAAAGCCCCTTCTGAATGTAACCTGCCCCGTTGTCCGCACACAAAAATACTATGTCATCATAATAATGCAGGGAATTGATGTGGCGGATTGAACCGCAGGAAATCATATACTTTAAATCGACAGTGTCATTTTCCACTGCAAAGGCAAGTACCCTGTTTGATTCCGTAGAAGCATAAAGAGTTCCGTCGGGAGTAAAGAGAGTTGATGTGAATTTTTCTCCAGACTGAGAAGCATTCCAGACAATTTTATGATTCTGAATGAGGAAAAGGTCACCGTTTGCCGTTACCGCCGCAATATGACCGTTATCATCAGAACTCAGTGAAATAGCCGCCTGAATCGCCGGCAAGGTTGCAACAACACCAAGTCCATCCGCTATGGTAAGAACCGCAAGGTCTTCTGCCGTACCGACATAATAGAGGCCGTCTGAACCGCGGATGATACTGCGCACGGAGTCAGCAGGCAGACCGTCTTTTTCTTCCATAACATTCATGACGCTTTCGTTAATGATGATGGAAAGTCCGTTATCATTTGTGCCTACAAAGAGGCGGCCTTCATCGTCCACATAGAGAGTGCGCACAGCCTTGATGGAGGCAAAATCATTCATCAGGCGGAATTCATGTCCGTTGTGGCGGTAAAGTCCTTCGTAGGTACCAATCCAGAGAATACCGTCGTTGGTTGAGGCAATGTCATTTGCCTTGCCGCCTGAAATGCCGTTCTCCTTGTTGTAAATCGTATGGGCAAAGGAGTTATAATCCCGAACCTGTGCATAAGTTTTTTGAGGTGCAAGCAGAGGGAGCAGAACAAGGGCAAGAAGCGGACTAATCTTCATAAAGGCAGGCAGTTTGGGCAAAAGCGAGCGGTAGATGCGGAGAAAAACATAAAGAGAAACAAGGGTAAAAACTTTATCCA